>NZ_JBFAHM010000006.1:0-373474 GCF_040654195.1 Hamadaea sp. NPDC050747 | reverse complement strand
TCTCACGTATTACCCCTTTTCCGTCCCAGCCTGATCTCGCCGTGCGGGAAATGCCGTTGTACGTTTTCGGCCATAAAAACCCCGACAGCGACAGCCGGGTCGAATCTTGCCCTAAGATTCGACCCGGAACCCTGATCCAGCGCCCACGGGAGTGCGCCCACGGGAGCGCCCACGGGAGAGCGCCCAAGCGGGAGGGCCCAAGGGGGCGGCGATCAGTGGGTGTTACGCGGGGAGCGTGACCCGGCGGGTGATCCCGATGGACTCCAGGAACGGTTCATCGTGGCTGGCCACGACGAGCGCCCCACGATAGGCCTCCAACGCCTGCGACAGCTGCCGCACACTGGTCAGGTCCAGGTTGTTCGTCGGCTCGTCCAGCAACAGCAGTTGCGGCGCGGGCTCGGCGAGCAGCAGCGCGGCGAGCGTCGCGCGGAAGCGCTCACCGCCGGAGAGCGTACCGGCGATCTGGTCGGCTCGCGCTCCGCGGAACAGGAATCGAGCCAGCCGCGCCCGGATCTGGTTCGGAGTGGCGTCCGGTGCGACGCGGGCCACGTTCTCCGCGATCGTCAGCCGGTCGTCGAGCAGGTCGAGACGCTGCGGCAGGTAGCGCATCGGCACCGCGGCCACCACCGAACCCTCGGCCGGAGCCAGGGCACCGGTCACCGTTTTGAGCAATGTGGACTTCCCGGCGCCGTTCGCGCCGACCAGTCCGATCCGCTCCGGTCCGCGTATCACCAGATCGACGTGATGGCCCACGTGCGCGAGCCGGGCCTGGACAGTGAGGACGGTGCGCCCGGCCGGCACCTCGGTGGCCGGGAGGTCGACGCGGATGGCGTCGTCCTCGCGGACCGCGTCCTCCGCCACGACCAGACGTTCGCGAGCCTGCTCAAGTTTGTCCTGGTGCATGGTCTTGTGCTTGCCCGCGGACACCTGCGCCGCGCGTTTGCGGTTGCCCATCACGATCTTCGGCTCCCGCTTCTGGTCGTACATCTTCTGGCCGTAGCGGACCCGCCGGTCGAGCTTGGTCTGCGCGTCGATCAGCTCGCGGCGCTGGCGCCGCACATCCGCCTCGGCCGCCCGCACCAGCCGCTCGGCCGCCTCCTGCTCGGCCGCGACCGCGGCCTCGTAGTCGCTGAACCCGCCGCCGTAGAACCGGACCTCGCCGTCGCGCAGCTCGGCGATCTGGTCCACCAGCTCCAGCAAGGCCCGATCGTGGCTGACCACCACGAGCACTCCCGGCCACGCGGTGACCGCTTCATACAGACGTGTACGCGCAGCGCTGTCCAGGTTGTTCGTCGGCTCGTCGAGCAACAGCACGTCCGGCCGCCGGACGAGTTGGGCGGCGAGCCCGAGAAGGATCGCCTCCCCGCCGGAGACCTGGCCGATCCGCCGATCGAGATCGACATCGGTCAGCCCGAGCCGATCGAGCACGGCCCGCGCCCGCTCGTCGACGTCCCAGTCGTCGCCGACCGCGGTGAAATGCTCCACATCGGTCTCGCCGCGTTCGATCGCCTGCAGGGCTCGCCGGGTCGCGGCGATGCCGAGCAGTTCGTCCACCGGCATCTCGGTGTCGAGGGTCAGATCCTGCCGCAGATAGCCGAGGCTGCCCGCGACGTGGACAGAGCCCGCGGCCGGCTGAAGCACGCCCGCCATCAGGCGCAGCAGCGTCGACTTGCCGGAGCCGTTGAGCCCGACGAGCCCCGTACGCCCGGGGCCGATGGTGAGGGAAAGGGAGTCGAAGACGCGGTCGCCGTCGGGCCAGGCGAAACCGAGATCTTGGACGACAAGGGAACTAGGCACGAGGCGGCTCCACGGTGGTCGATCCGAAGGGGGACACGGAGAGACACCACGAACGGGAGAGGGCCTGAAAAAGGCCGGCTCGCGAGGGCGGGCGATCTGGATCGGCGCACGACTCGACGTCGTGGTGTCTCGATCTCAGATCAGCACTGAACGCACTCCTCGGCCGGCAACAGAACCTGATCATTTTAGCCCGCCGATCTTCCCGGCCGCCAGCACTTTTCCGCTTGTGTGCCCCAGCGCACGCTCCCGCTTGCCTTCCTCGCACCCGCGCCTTCCCCGCGCGCCGCCCTCTCGCGTGATCATTGCGCCAGCCACGTCGTTTCGGGCGGCGATTTGTCCGCTGAAACAGCATGGCTGGCGCAATGATCACGACGCGGCCCGGTCTGCCTGCGGATTCAAGGTTTCTGCAAGAGGGATGCAAGTCGGCGCTGCCACGCTGGGCGGCGTCTAGTTCGGGGTCGCGAAGATCATTCTGGGGGAGCAGACATGTATGGAGAAGGCCGCGATCGCTGGCGGTTGAGAGAGATCGCCTTCGGCGTCGACCGCGCCCAGCAGCGTCAGGCGGCGTTGGCCGAGCTGGCTGAGGCCGGAGGGCGCGACTATCGGGCCCCGGCCACCGAAGAGGCCGGGGACGAGGGCGGCACCGTTCGAGTGTCCGTCGATCAGACCGGCGCGGTCGTCGACGTTCACATCAGATCGGATTGGCGCGACCGGATCGGCGTGGGGGGTCTGGGCCCGGCGTTGCTGGAGGCACGCCAAAACGCGGTCGGCGCTATGGCGCGTGCGCTGATCCTGGCCGGCCTGGCCGAGCGCGAGCGGGTGGCGGCCGACGGTCCCGACTGGCGACCGGTGCCCTACGTCGAGCCGATGACCATCGAGGAGGTGTGGCAGCGCCTGTCGGACCATGAGGACCAGCTCTATCGGCGGCGGAAGGCGGCCCGGGCCGCCGAGAACCACGCGCGGCCGGTCGGCGGTCTGCTGAGTCTGTTCAGCGGCAGATGCGCCGGGGGCCGTCTGGTCGGCATCACGGCGGAGCCGATGCGGATTCAGCAGGCCGACACCGAACAACTGCGGCACGCGGCGCTGGACCTGTTCCGCCAGGCCGAAAGCATCGAGGTAGCAACGTGACCGGGCCTGCGACTACCGAGGTCGTCACCGACAACGTCCGGCTGGAGGCCGACAAGTGGCGTGACCTGTCCGACCAGATGTCGGCGGTCTACGCGAACCCGGTGGGCAACGACGGGCTGAAGCTCGGCGTCTCCGCCTTCTTCATCGGGCCGACTGAGCTCATTTCCACGGCGCTGCACTCCTCGGCTTACAACGGGTTCTACGCCGAGGTCCAGGCCCTGGTCAAAGCGGCCGCGACCGAGTGGTTGCAGCTGGGGGAGGCGTTGGACCGGATGGCCGACGCGTTCGACCAGACCGATCAGACGGCGGAGGCCGATCTCGAGGCCGTCTACAGCGAACCGGCCACCAACGGTGTGCAGGGACCTCCGCCGACGGCTCAGCAGGGAGGGCAGCAGTGAGTGGTCCGGGTGAGCCCAGCGGTGATCCGTCGCAGCACACGGACGCGGTCGCGACCGCTGTCCGGCAGATCGAGGAGTTCGGCGACGAGATCGTGGCAGACTTCGGCACTCTTGTCGACCAGTTGGAGGACAACGCCTGGTGGCTGTCGCCGATCATCGGTGCGGCCTCGGTCGCCGCGCTGCTCGAAACGCTCGATCAGATCAAGAACCAGATCGACGAGGTGCTGGACATCGCCGGGGAGGTGCTGGCCCACGACACGCCGGTGATCTCCCTGATCAACATCAGTTTTCACTGGCTGACCGCGGTCAAGCAACCCGTGTCCGGTCTCGTCCCGCAGATCCAGGCGTACGCGACCGAGAACCTCGCCTACTGGGAGGGTGGCACCGCGACCCACTACAAGCAGCAGGTGTTGCCGCCGCAGGTCGGCGCGGCCGGGGAGCTGTCGGCCAAGGCGGGCTTCATCAGCGAGTGGCTCTACGGCATCGCGCAGGCCAACGTCGATTACGTCACCAAGCTGTCCGATGTGATGGCCGGTCTGGCGGGAAAGGTCGCCGAAGCGGCGGTGAAGGCGGGCACCATCATCGACATTCCGTGGGCGATCTCCGACCTGGCGTCGCTGGTCGGCACTCTCGTCGAGACCGAGCTGCGCAACCTGGGCGGCATCGCCCAGCGGATCACGGAGGCCGGCGACAACGTCCGCCAGATCGTGTCCGACCGGGTGGACGAGACGAAGTTCCCCGGCGGGGATTGGCCGCAGGCCGTCCAGGATTGACTCGCCCACGACGAAGGGCCGGCCGCCGGATGGGGCCGGCCCTTCGTCATGCCGGCAGGCGCGGGCCGAACCAGCGGCGCCGGAAGCGGCGATAGAGCACTGCCGCCAGCACGAGCGCCGGTACGGCGACGAGGAGGTACGCCCACCACTGCGCCGCCCATGGCGACGGCCCGATCGCGGGACCGTCGAGGCGGCCGTGTTCCAGCAGGTCACGTGCCCAGGTGCCGCAGCCGTGGCGGCCGACCTGGATCGGCAGCTCCTGTGCCGGCCCCGGCGTGAGGATGATCGACCGGCACGAGTTCTCCGCGTCGCCGGATGTCTGGAGGATCGGCGATCCGTCGCGCCAGGCCACCGCGTCGGGCCAGCCGGTGAACCGGGCGGGTTCGTCGGTGATCCGGCGGCTGGCGAGGTCCAGCCGCTGCAGGTGGAACGTCTGGTCTCCGCAGTACAGCCACCAACCGCACCGCTCGCCGTACGCCAGCAGGACGGACGCGCCGTCCGGGCTGAAGGCGGCGGGTCCGGCCAGCCGCTGCCGGTCGCTGAGCGGCAGGTCGGCCTGCACCGCACCGGTGGCCACGTCGACGACGACGAACCGATAGTCCTTGCCCTCCTTGCCGAGGACCATCGCGATCCGGCTGCCGTCCGGCGAGAACGAAGCGCCCCATGCATTGTCGGTGTCGGCGGTGAGCAGCGTACGCAGTTTCCCGGTCGCGACGTCCACGAGGACGACGTCGTCGGGGTGCGACGGATCGTTGAGCTGCTCGTTGTTCGGCCCGTAGGTGAGGACGCCGTCGTCGCGGTCGATCACGGCGACCGCCGTACGGCTGTCCGGAGCCCAGACCGGGGTGAGGTTCATCGCCCAGATCGGCTGCGACAGCATCCGCACCTGCCCCGTGGTGAGGTCGAGGAGGTTCTGCCGAAGCAGGTAGCGGCCGTCGGGCGACAGGCTGCCCATGTCCTGACCGGGGTTGAGGTAGATGAGGCGGTAGGAGTCGTCCCGTCCGACGAGCACCACCGCTGTCTCGAAGTTGAGGCTGTGCCCAGTGGTGAACGCGAGCTTCACCGGCCCGTTGGGAGCGGCGTCGAAGGTCTGCTGCCACAGATACGGCTCGGCCACCGACTTGGGCAGCACGTCCGGTCCGCCGCCGGCGAAGCCGGTCTCGGTGCGGCCGCGTACGGGGAACCAGGCGAGGGTGGCGACGATCAGCAGGCAGAGGAGGCCGGCGAGGATTCGGCGACGTCGCCGGGTGTGGCGTCCCCGGCGCCACAGGTCGTCGGGCAGGCGTACGCCGGGGGCCGTCTCCGCGGCGTCGTGGAGCGCCTGCGCCAGCCGGGTCGTCATGGGGCCACCTCCTGCAGCTCGGCCAGGTCGGGGGCGAGGACGCGCAGCCGGGCGAGGGCGTCGCGGGTCTGACTCTTGACGGTGCCGACGCCGACCCCGAGCACCGTCGCGGCCTGGGCTTCGGTGAGGTCTTCGAAGTAGCGCAGGACGAGCACCGCCCGCTGCTTCGGGGTGAGTTTGGCCAGGGCCTGCCGGACGGCGACGGTCAGCTCGACGTCGGGGAGCGGCCCGGCGGTGTCGGGGAGCCGGTCGACCGGGACGGGTTCCCGCCGCCATCGTCGCCACCAGGACACGTGCTGGTGGTAGAGGACTCGGCGCACGTACGCGTCCGGGTCGCCGCCGGCCACGATCCGCTCCCACCGGGAGGCGACCTGCACCAGGGTCTGCTGCACGAGGTCTTCGGCGAGGTGGGCGTCGCCGGTGAGCAGGTACGCCGCCCGCGACAGCGCCGCGACACGCGCGTGCACGTAGTCGCGGAACGACTGCTCAGGGCCGGGTGGCATGACGGGCACACTACGAACACGCTCGGAGCCGCCTGGACGGAGGGGGCTTTCCGCTGGAAAACGATGCGGCCGGCGTACTCCCCTCGAGGTACGCCGGCCGCGGTCAGTGAATCGGCCTCGTCACCGGACCGGCGGCGGAACGTCCGAGCGCTCCTCGACCCGGTGGTACTCGACCGGCTCCTCGGCCACCGTGGTCCGCGACCGACGGTTGCTCCAGAAGATGGACGTGATGACCAGGCCCAGGGCGCCGGCCGCCATGAGGATCCAGCCGACGGCGTCGAGATCGATTCCGGCGATGCTGACATTCAGCGCGAAGGTCAGGATCGCGCCGACGGCGAGCAGGAAGATGCTGGCACCGATACCCACGACGCACTCCTCTCTTTGCGAACGGCCCCCGTGCTCGCCGACCGATACCCAGTCAGCCGGAGATTGACACCTGACCAGTTCGACCGCGCCGTCCGTTCGCGGAGAGTAGCCGTGACAGAGAGTGGTCCGAACGTCGCGTTCTGCTGTCTCGCATCCGACATGGAGCTGGCTCCCAGTGACGCCCCGATGATCTGATCCGCCGAAGGCATATACATGCCTCACTACTTCATTGATCGGCCTCAGTGGACAGTCCTGACGGCCGCGGTGCGATCGGACGGTCGACATGGGGATGGGGAGATCCCGGCTGACCAGCGCCCTCAGGGCAGTGCTGGCGCTGGTTCTGGTGACTCCGGTGGCGGTGGTGGTGACCGGCGCGCCCGCGCACGCCGATCCGCCGACCTGGGAGACGGGCCTCCGGCAGGTCGTGACGGACACGGCCGGCTGGGCGAACGGCCTGAGCAAGGTGGGGCAGCTGGCTCAGCCGCTGCCCATGCTCGGCGTCAGCGCCGGGTCGCTCGTGGACGCCGATCACCTCGTGCAGGCGGCGTCGGACGGGCTGACCGCGTACGGGCTGACCAACAGCGACCGCGATCTCGGCGGTGGCGTGCGCCTGACGAGCACCGTCACGGAGACCAACGGGGTCCACGAACTGGATCTCCAGCTCTCCGCCAAGCGCGAGGTCACCGGGAAGGACTTCGCGGCCGCGGGGATCACCGCCGGGCAGGCCGTCACCGTCACCGGCTGGGCGACGCTGCGGCTCAAGGCCCGCTCCGACGGCACGACCACCTATCTGGTCCGTGACGCCGACGCGCCGCGGCTCGACATCGACGCCGTCGCCCACTTCCGGTCCGATCTGGACAAGGCGACGGCGTCCGTGGGCATCCTGGAGGTCGCGCTCCAGCCGGGCACGACCCTCTCGGCCTCGGCCCACCTGCTGGTACGCCTGAACGACCCGAACGGCGACGGCAAGCTCGCCTTCGGCACCGGCGGTGAACTCAGCTCACCCGGCTCGCTGACCGGCCTGGTCACGGCGGCGTTGGACGGCGCCGGTGGCGGCAAGATCTCCGACGACGCGACGGAGGCCGGGCCGGGCTCGATCGCCGCCACGATCAAGCTCGGGGCGGCCGCGAGCGGCGCACCGGTCGGGCTGCCGAGCCTGGACGCGACCGTCACGGTCAGCTGGCCCGACGTCAGCACCGGCCAGCCGACCATCGGCACGTCGGGGCTGGACGGCACGATCGCCAAGTTCAAGAACATGAGCCCGCTCGACTTGGCGGCGGGGCTGGCTCAGCTCGCCACGTTCCTGTCGGGTGTGCAGGGCAGCAAGGCGGCGGGCAATCTCAACCTGCCGTTCCTGCGCGGCACGTACGCCGACGCGGTCGCGGTCAACGAGAAGGTCACGGCGTTCCTCAAGAAGCACACCTACCCCAAACCGGAGGACCCCGACTTCGTCCCCGGCACCGACGACCCGGCCCGGGCCGGTCAGCCCCGGTTCACCTCGCTGCAGCAGTTGCTGAAGCTCCTGTCGGACGAAGGGCTGCTCGGGTCGACGCCGATGTCGTTCGCCGACGACAAGCTCGCCTTCTCGCTGGCGTTGGCGCGTACGCCCGGCTCGGCGATCGCGCTGGACCCGGGTGCGGCGAGCGTCTCGGGCAAGGGCGCGACGTTCACCCCGAGTGGATTCTCCGTGCCCACCAACCGGTTCACCCCGGGGGCGTTGAAGGGCCAGCGGGTGGTGGCCGGCACCTCGGCCGGAACCGTGCAGGACAACACGGCGACGACGGTGACGCTGACCGGCGAGTGGATCGGCGGCCGTCCCGGTGACGACAGCAGCTGGGTCATCAGCAGTTCCGACCCGCACATCGGCGCCGTGCAACTCGGCGACTCGTTCACCCAGACGCTGGACGACGGCAAGAAGACCGGTCTGCGTACGGCGAACGCGCAGGCGAGCCTGGCGCAGGTCAAGCCGGCCTACACCGCCGCGATCACGCTGGTCCTCGACCTGCGGGACAACGTCGGCGACGCCACCGCGAACGCCGACCGGGTGCTGCTGCGGACCGACCCGAACACTCCGCTGTTCACCGCCGACTTCCCGATCACCTCGGCGATCGACTTCTACACCAAGGTCGGCTTCCTCAAGGTACGCGTGAACGGCTCGCTCGCCGTCGGCAAGGCCGCCGCCGCGCCCGCCATGCTGAGCGTGAAGTTCAAGCAGGCCCAGGATCTCAGCCTGGGCGCGCTGTTCCAGAAGCTCCAGGCGGATCCGGCCGGCCTGCTCAACGTCACCTCGTCGGTACGCACCAGTGGATCGGTACGGCTGACCGTGCCGGGCGACACCGGCGTCCTCGGCGAGGGCATCAGCGCGACGTTCAGCCAGACCGCCGGCGGCGATCCGGTGATCAACGCGACCAACCTCGACGGGCTCTACTCGCTCGACTTCAACCCCGACGACCCGAACGCGTTGTTCGGGACGGTCGTCGAGGCGATCAAGCTGATCAACCAGGCGCTGGCTGCGGCCAACGGCGGCAGCGGCATCATGGATCAGAAGATCCCGCTGCTCGGCAAGTCGCCCCGGGAGATGATGGGCAGCGACGAGAGCGGCGTCGGCACCTCGGTCAGCTACACCGCCGAGAACTCCAACTTCCTGCTGAAGGACACCAGCCGGGACGCGACCTCCAAGTTCCCGCTGCGTCTCAAGGACCGCACCGTCGTCATCGGGACGAAGGCGTACCGGATTCTCGACGTCGTCGACGACCAGACCCTGCGGATCGCGGCGGCCGGGTCGGCGACGCCGGAGGCCGGGGCCGCGTACGCCGTCCGCCCGGAACTGGCCGAGGCGGTCGACCGGCTGCTGGCCAATCCGCCGGAGACCCTGCAGGACGCGCTCGACATGGTCAACAAGACCATCGGCGAGGGCAGCGGCCTGAGCTTCGCCCTCGATCAGCGGGAGGGTGGCCCATACCTGCGTATCGGGCTGGACTGGAAGCGCAAGTTCCACACCGGTACGCCGCTGACCTTCGCCTGGTCGGGCGCGGGCGACCTGGTCAGCCTCGACTCGTCGGGCACGGTGGCGCTGGACGTCACCGGCGAGGCGAGCCTCGGCCTGCTGCTGCCGTTGACCCTGGACGCGGCCCCGCTGCTCGACCACTCCTCGCACGCCGGGGTGACTGTGTCGGTCGCGGCCGACCAGGTGGCGCTGGCCGCGAGGGTCGGCCCGTTGGCGCTGGACCTCGGTAAGCCGGGCGACTACGCGAGCGTCCAGGGCAACTTGAAGGTCGGCCTGACGACCGGCGGGGACGAGGACAAGCCCGTACTGGACGGCTTCCTCGGCCTCAGCCCGGAGCTGACCACCGACGGCGTGGACTGCGGCAGCGGCGTGGGCGGCGCGAACGTCGCGCTGTGCGCCCGGGCGCCCATCTTCCTGAACGACTGCGACCCGCCCGCGGGCAGCAACGTGCTGTCGCTGACGGCGACCAAGGACTTCGACCTGACGCCGCAGCTGCCCGACCTCGGGCCCTGCCTGGAGAGCCTGGTGCTGAAGCTGACCGACTTCAACGTCGGCATCGACGGCTACCTGGCCAAGCTGGAGGAGGCGCTCCGGCTGGCGAGCTTCGACGGCAAACTGCCGTTGGTCGGTGACGATCTCCAGCAAGGGCAGCGCTTCATCCACCAGTTGCGCGAGGACATCAAGGCGGCCATCGGCCCGGTGCTCGCCAACGCGCCCGCCAACAGCGACGGCCTGGACACCGCGTTGACCGCCGCGATGCAGCAACTCGATCCGGCGCTCGCCGTCGACGTCGCGTGCCGTCAGGGCGTAGCGGAACCCTGCTCGCTCGCCGAGGTGCAGTCCGTCCGCATCCAGCTCACCACGCAGCGCGGTAATCCGTCCGCTGTGGACGGCTGCGCCGGATCGGACTGCCTGGGCACCGACGTCCCGCTGGATCTGGGCGTACCCGGGCTGGCGCTGAAGGCGAAGAAGGGCGACACCGGCGGCGTACACGTCGCGCTCGGCTGGAAGCTGCACCTCGACCTGGTCCTCGACCGGACCGAGGGCTTCTACGTGGCCACGCACTCGGGCAACGACCTGTCGCCCGAGCTGCAGATCGGCGCCAAGTTCGACGCCGACGACCTGGAGGCGCAGCTCGCGTTCATCCAGGTGCTCGCCGAGAAGAAGTCGGCCGCGCCGCTGGCGAGCGCGTACTTCGCGATCGACCTGTTGGGTTCGGCGGGCGAGGAGAGCTGCTTCGCGGCGAGCCCGTGCACCGCCGACGCGAACGCCAAGCTGACCCTGGCCGAGCTGGGCGACCTCGGCTCGCTGATGAAGACCAACCTTACGGCGACGATCGCCATCGACTGGCAGCTCACCGCCAAGGTCGATCCGAGCACGGAGGTCGGCTCGGCGTTGCCGGGCATCAGCGCCCGGTTCAAGCTGGGCTGGGGGATCAGCAACCACACCGGCGAGCTGGTGCCGGGGAACCTGAACATCGAGTTCTCCGACATCGCCCTGGACGCGGGCGCGTTCTTCAGCAAGATCCTGAAGCCGGTCCTGGACAAGGTGAAGTCCGTGACCGGGCCGCTCCAGCCGGTCATCGACACCCTGTACGCCCCGATCCCGGTCCTGTCCGACCTCTCCAAGGCGGCCGGTGGACCCGACATCACCCTGATCTGGCTGGCGAAGACGTTCAGCACCCTCAACGGCGGCCCGAACCTGGAGTTCGTGGACACCGTCCGGGCGGTGATCGACTTCATCAACCACGTTCCCGACTGCACGACGAGCTGCAAGATTCCGCTCGGCGCCTTCTTCGTCAACCCGGCGAAGGCACTGACGACCCTGGCCTCCCCGGCGTCGGCGGCGAGTCTGATCGACAACCCGCAGCCGGTCAGCGCGCAAGAGGTCAAGTCCAAGGTGGACGGGGCCTCCAACGGCGCGAAGCTGTTCGACGCCCCGGCCGGTCAGAAGAGCAACGCGGCGAAGATCGGCTTCACCTTCCCGATCTTCGACAACCCCGGGTCGCTGTTCGGCCTGCTGCTGGGCCAGGACGTCGAGCTGGTCGGGTTCGACTCCGGCCCGCTGGAGCTCGGCTTCTCCTGGCGGCAGTCGTTCGGCCCGGTGTACGCGCCGCCGCCGGTGATGATCACGCTGTCCGGCAGCGCCTCGGTGACCGCCCGCTTCATCGCCGGGCTGGACACCAAGGGGATCCGGCACGCGATCGAGGCGGCGACCAACGGCACCGCGGTCAACGCCGTGAGCCTGCTCGACGGGCTGTACTTCAAGACGACCGACGCCAACGGCGTGACCGTCCCGGTCGTGACCCTGCGTGGGGAGATCGCGGCGGGAGCCGAGGTCACCTTGCTCATCGTGAAGGCCGGGATCGAGGGCGGCGTACGCCTGACGGTCGGGTTCGCCTGGAACGATCCGGACAACGACGGGAAGTTCCGCCTCAGCGAATTCCTGCAGGCGCTGCTGACCAACCCGATCTGCCTGTTCACCACCAGCGGCCAGCTGTCGGTGTTCCTGCGGGTCTACATCACCATCGATCTGTTCCTGTTCTCCAAGACGTGGAGCTTCACGCTGGTCAACGCGGTCCTGCTGGACTTCCGCGCCCAGCCCGACTGCTCGCCGCCACCACCGGAACTAGGTGGCGTCAGCGGGGACACCCTGGTCGTCTTCGCGGGCAAGTTCGGCAAGTCGGCCCAGCGCGGGCACTCCGCCTGGGACAACACCGCCGGCACCTACCCCGGTGACGTGGTCAAGGTGTACGCGTTGCACTACGCCGACGCCAACGAGCCAGGCGGCAGCGACGACTTCGACGGATTCGCAGTCGAGGCGCTGGGGCGTACGCAGCAGTTCCTGGACCCGAATTTGAAGCGGGTGGTCGTCGACGGCCGGGGCTACTCGGTCAGCGACGCCGACAAGACCGCGATGTCCGTGATCTTCCTCGGGGACGGCGACCCGTCCGGCAACGGCACGGCGTCCCCGTTCGACAAGACCGCCGTCGTCTTCGGCTCGGACGGCAAGGATCAGATCCGCACCGGCACCGGTCCGGCGTACGTGGACGGCGGTCCCGGCGACGACACCATCGTCACCGCCGAGGCTCCCGGCGCGACCGCCTGGGTCGCCGGCGGCGGCGGCAACGACGCCATCACCACGGGTGACGGTACCGGCACGGTCGCCGGGGACAACGGTCTCGGCTACACCACCCAGGACGTGACGGCGGGCGGCAAGACCCTCACCGGCGTCGTGAACTGGACGAGCCTGACCCCGCCCGCCGAGGACCCCGACGGTGGGTCTGGTGTGGACACGATCACGGTCGGCCACGGCGGCAACACCGTCTACGGCAACGGCGGTGACGACACGCTGGCCGCCATGGTCGACGACGCCAAGGCCAACGGCACCAACGTCATGGTCGGCGGCGCCGGCTCCGACAGCGTCAACGGCGGCAACGGCCCGGACAAGATCTACACGTACGCGCAAGGCGTACCGGCCGATCCGGACGCCGACGGCGTGGGTGACACGGGTCTGACGAACATGGTGGACACCGGCGGCGGTCAGGACGAGGTTTACGGCAGTGCGGGCGTCGACCTGGTCGTCTCCCACTCCGCCAACGGCGAGTCCGGCACGATCAACGGGTACGGCGCGAACGACGTCCTGATCGGCGGCTACGGCACCGACCAGATCTTCGGCGGTCCCGGTGACGACTACCTCGTCGCCGAGCCCTCCGACGTGGGCGCGCCGGACGGCACCGACGGCTACGGTCCGTTCCGCCCGGTCACCCACCACCCGTTGCCCGCCGGTACGCAGTCGCAGACCAAGCTGCTCGTCGGCGGCCTGGGCAGCGACCACATCATCGGCGGCGACGGCGGCGCGACGATCTTCGGCGACAAGCACCTGACCGCCGAGGCGTGCGCCGACAGCGCCACCTTCGCCCAGCCGGTTCCCGCCGTGCAGGGCTCGGCCGACCTGATCCTCGGCGGGGCCGGGGTGGAGGTCGTGACCGCCGGTGGCGGCGACGACCGCGCTGATCTGGGCAGCGGTGCCGACCGGGCCTGTGGCCAGCTCGGCGACGACATCCTCGCCCTCGGCGGGGACGACGACAAGGCGTGGGGCGGCGACGGCGTCGACCAGGTCTTCGGCGACGCCGGACTCGACACCGTCTACGGCAACGCCGGGAACGACGGCCTGTACGGCGGCGGCGACGTCGACACCGTGGAGGGCAACGACGGCGGCGACCAGATCTACGGCGGCGACGGCGCGGACATCCTCTACGGCGGAAGCCGGGCCGCGGGCGAGACCGACCAGGGCGCCGACTACGTCTACGGCGAGGAGGGAGCGGACCGGATCGTCGGGGACAACGGCACTCCGGCCGACGGCGACTCCGGGGCGTACCCGCTGGATCTGAACGGGACCACCCCGGCCGCCGGAGCGGGCGACGTGCTGCACGGCGGCGCGCAGGACGACCGGATCTACGGCGGCCTCGGCGACGACCTGGTCACCGGCGACGGCGACCAGGACCAGATCGAGGGCAACAACGGCGCGGACACGGTCAGCGGCGGCGACGGCGACGACCAGATCATCGGCGGGTCCTCGGAGGAGGCCTCGGCCGGAGTGGGCCGTCCCGACGGCTCCGACATCCTGGTCGGTGACGCGGACGACGACCTGATCGCCGGGGACAACGCGAAGTTCACCGATGGCACGGTCGCCCGGATCGTGGCCGGGCGAGCGGTTCCGCAGCGCGCGATCACGCTGCTCGACCTGGGTCTGAACCCGGTGGCGGGCACGAGCGCAGGTGACTACGTGGCCGGGCTCGGCTCCGACGACGTCCTGCTCGGGCAGGGCGGACCGGACCGCGTTCTCGGCGGCGCGGGCGCGGACTACGCCGAAGGCGGGCCGGGTAGTGACTGGGTCGAGGGCGACCTCGGCGACGACGACCTGGTCGGCGGCTCCTCTACTGTGGACAACGCGGTCAGCGGAACCGGTCAGCCGGACGCGGCGGACGCCCTCTTCGGCGGGCCGAACTCCGACGTGATCCTCGGCGACAACGGCGCGATCCTGCGCCCGTTGGCCGGGGAACCGGCGGCAGCGGTGACGGCGCGGCTCGCCGCCGACGGCTCGGCGTACCTGCCGAGGGTCATCTCGCTGCTCGACCGGGGCAACGCCGACCCGCTGCGCCACGGCGGCGACCGGATCAGCGGCGGCGACGGCGTCGACCTCGCGTACGGGCAGGACGGTGACGACGCCCTCACTGGTGACGGCGACGCCGACTACCTCGAGGGCAACGGCGGGGTCGACACGCTGCGCGGCGACCTCCCGCTGGGGGCGGCCGGGCACAGCACGGTCACTCCGCTGCCGGTGCAGCCGTGGCCGGGTGCCGCCGGTCCGGCGGGCGACCTCGTCGGCACCGGTACGCCCGACGGTCAGGACGACCTGATCGGCGGCAGTTCGGCGGCCGGCTTCCGGGACGGGGCCGACGTGGTGGAGGGCGACGGCGGCGACGACGTCATCCTCGGCGACAACGGATCGCTGCTCCGGACGGTCCTCGACGGCAAGGAGAAGGTGTACGCCGAGCGTTACGCGACCGGCGCGGACCTGACCAACGCCACGGTGGTGCGTACGCATGACCCGGCGTTGCCCGGCCCGTCCACCCGGTTCTGCACCACCGCGCAGGCGACCTGCGAGCCGAACGGCGCCTGGGGCGCCGACCAGCTCTACGGCGACGGCGGGAACGACGGGATCTGGGGCCAGGACGGCGACGACACCGTCTGGGGCGGCTCCGGTGACGACGACCTGTTCGGCGAACTCGGCTCGGACACGATCTACGGCGAGGCCGGTGAGGACGCCATCGTCGGCGACCGCGGCGGCCTGATGAACCAGTACCTCAACGCCGACGACGTGGCCACGCTCGGATTCACGATGACGCTGTCCAGCGTTCCGCAGGAGACGTTCACCGGTTTCCGCCTCGGCGCGTACGACCGGCGGGCGGACCTGCGGCACGACACCGACGGCGACGTCTGGATCGGCTCGCCGACGGACCCGGCGATGCCGCACAACGGTCTGACCGAGGGCGGCTTCGACCTGATCCGCGGTGGTTCGGGCAACGACGACATCCACGGCGGCTGGGGTGACGACGTCATCAACGGCGACAGCGGCGGCGACGACATCTTCGGGGCGGCGGGCTCGGACGTCCTCTGGGGCGGCAAGGGCTGCGACCCGGTCCTCGACGCGGCCACGCCGGACTGCCTGGTCAACGGGGTCTTCACCGCGTCGGCGCGGGGCACGGACGACCGCTTCGTGGACCACGTCTTCGGCGGTTCGGGCGAGAGCCTGGACGAGGGCTTCGGCTCCGACGTGCTCGACGTGAAGCCGCGCGGCGTCTTCGCCGACTGCCAGCCGGGCCGGTGGCCGACCGAGGTCAACGGCGTCACCCGGGACCCGTGCCTGTGGTTCCAGTGGACGAACATGACCGACGCGTCGGACGCCGACAACCAGCACCACCAGGGCACCGACTGGATCTACGGCGGCTGGGACCGCGACGTCCTGGAGGCGGACGTGGCGCAGAACGGGCCGAGCGCCGGTGACCGGCTGCTCGACTGGAACGGCGCCTACAACCTCTACCTCCACTGCAACGCGGCCTACGGCGGCTACAACGACGTCCGCCAGCACAGCCCCGCGATGCAGGACTTCATCACCCGGCTGGCCTGGGCGTCCGGCGCCGGGCGTACCGCGGCCGACATCGGCACGGTGGGCACGTCCGCCTTCGGCGAACTCGCCTTCACCTACGTCGACGACACCGGCGACCACGGGGCGGGCAAGGCGTACCCGGGCTCGCCGGGCCACTTCTCCGACCCGGTCTCCTGCACCGACTGACCCTCACGGCCGGTGGGCGACCCCGCCCACCGGCCACCCCACCCCTCGCGGAGGTAATCCATGCGGCGACGAGTCGCGTCCGCCCTGTCGGTGCTCGCTCTGGGCGCCGCGTTCAGCCTGTTCAGCACGCCCGCGGAGGGCGCGGCGCCCGCGCAGGCCTATCGTGTACGCGGCCTGGAGCCAGGCCAGGAACTGCTGCTCGACCGGGCCGGAGCCGTCATCACCGACGTAGACGAAGGCGCGGTCTACGTCCAGGCCCGGCCGGACCAGGCGGCCAAGCTGCGCAAGCAGGGGCTCAAAGTGGACGACATGTCGGCGGCCACCCTGGCCGCCACGTTCGGCCCGGTCGACCCCGGTTACACCGACTACTCGGAGACGAAGGCAGAGGTGAGCCGGCTCGTCGGCCTCTATCCGACGCTGGCCTCGCAGCAGGTCATCGGGAAGTCCTATGAGGGCAAGGACATCGTGGCCCTCAAGATCTCCGACAACGTGGGAGCGGACGAGTCCGAGCCGGAGATGCTGTTCACGGCGAACCAGCACGCCCGCGAGCACCTCACCGTGGAGATGGCGCTGTATCTCGCGAACATGCTGCTCAACGACTACGGCAGCGATCCGGCGATCACGAAGATCGTGGACAACCGCGAGATCTGGATCGTGCCGATGGTCAATCCGGACGGCGCCCAGTACGACGTCGACAGCGGTGATTATCTGATGTGGCGCAAGAATCGGCAGCCCAACAGCGGTTCCACCGAGATCGGCACGGACCTCAACCGCAACTGGGGCTACAAGTGGGGCTGCTGCGCCGGCTCGTCCGGGGTCAAGTCGAAGGACACCTATCGGGGGTCGGCGGCCTTCTCGGCCAAGGAGACCCAGGTGATCCGGGACTTCGTGCTGAGCCGCCGGGTCGGCGGGACCCAGCAGATCACCGAGCACCTCGACATCCACACCTACTCGCAGCTCGTCCTGTGGCCCTTCGGCTACACCACGAGCACGGTCGTCGGTCCGATGACCGCCGACGCGTACGCCGCGCATCGCGCGATCGGCACCGAGATGGCCGATCTCAACGGGTACTGGCCGGGCCAGGCGAGCGGCCTCTACATCGCCGACGGCATCATCAACGACTGGATGTGGGCCGATCAGAAGATCTTCAGCTTCACCTTCGAGATGTACCCGAAGCGGTCGGACCTGTTCGAGCAGTTCTACCCGCCCGCGTCGGTGATCCCGGCACAGACCAGCCGCAACCGGCAGGCCCTGATCCGGCTCGCCCAGTACGCCGACTGCCCGTACCGGTCGGTCTCGAAGGAGAACACGTACTGCCCGGTGGCCGACGACTACACCCTGACGGTCCCCGGAGCGACTTACGTGGTGGCGCAGGGCGGCACGGTCAGCACGACCATCGCGGCGACCAAGACGACCGGCGTGAACCAACTGGTCTCGCTGACCGCCACCGGAGCGCCGGCCGGGATGACGCCGATCTTCGGGCTGGGCTCGATCCCCACCGACGGATCGGCGCAGGCGATCTCGTTCTCCACCGCGGCGACCACCACTCCGGGCGAGTACACCATCGTCGTCCGGGGTGAGGGGACAGCGGGGACGGTACGCACAGCGCCGGTCACCGTCATGGTCACCGGATCGGCGGCTTGCCAGGGCTCGAACGCGACCGACGTCGCCATCCCCGACGACGGCACCGCTGTGACCAGCTCGCTCACCATCGCCGGGTGCGGGAGCCTGGCCAGCCCCATGGCCAACGCGACCGCGCGGCTGGAGGTCCACATCGCCCACACGAACATCGGCGATCTGCAACTCCGGCTGGTCGGACCGGGCGGCGGGGTGCTGATCCACGATCGCGACGGCGCCGACATGAACAACATCGACAAGATCTACACGCTTGATCTGTCCGGCCAGGTCGCGGACGGGACGTGGTCGCTGGAGGCGACCGACCTGGAGAGCGGCGCCACCGGAAAGATCGACTCCTGGACGCTGACCCTGAAGTAGGTCAGCCTCACGATTCAGCCCACGAGGCAGAACGGATGACCGGCCGGGTCGAGGAACACCCTCGACCCGGCCGGATTCGGCTGGTACGCCGCCTTCTTCCCGCCCGCCGCCAGCACCACCGGTTCGGCCTGGTCGAGGTCGGCGACCCGCAGGTGCAGGTGGAACTGCATCGAGGAGGCCGGGTCGGGCCAGACCGGCGGCCGATGCCCTGGCGACCGCTGGAACGACAGGTGAAACGGCGACGACTCGTCCTCGCCGAGGGAACACCAGTCGTCGTTCTCGTAGACGAGCCGCCAGCCGGTCAACCGGGCGTAGAACTGCGCCAGCGCGCGGGGATCGGGACACTCCAGGGCGACTCCGCTGAGGCGGGCCAACGGTTCCATGACCGTCAGTATCCGTCACTCCGGCTCAGGCCGCGGCCTGGATCTGCACCACCAAGGCGGCGGCGGAGATCGCCAGGAACAGATGATGCAGCCCCAGGCCGAAGTCGCGTACGCGGAAGTGGACGACGAAGGCGGCCAGGAAGAAGAGCACCAGGCCGACGGCCGCGGCCACCCCGAGCGGCGGGTAGCCGAAGCCCGCCAGCAGACCGAGAGCGCCCGCGGCCTTGAGCACGCCGAGCGGCGTCATCCAGGAAAGGGGCACCTGGCCCCGCTCCATCACCAGCGCGACCTGCTTGTACCGCGCGAAGTCGAGGACGGCGGAGAAGCCGTTGGCGACGACCGCGAGCAGGGTGAGGACGACGTAGGCCACGGTCAGTGCGCCACCCCGACGACCTGCCGGACCGTGTCCGGCTCGCCGACCATGCGAAGCATGTGGTGGGCGACGTCAGCGCGGGAGATCGAGAACCCGCCCCGGATGTTGCGATTCAACGCCGTCCGGTACGCACCGGTGAGCGCCTTGTCGGTCAGCTTCGGCGGCCGCGAGACCGTCCACTCCAGATCACTGTCCCGCAGGATCCTTTCCGTGGCCGCGAGGTCGGCGTAGTGCGCGCCGAAGAGCGTACGCGCGATCCGGGTGCCCACGTGACGCATGAAGAACCCGTCGCCGGGGTCGTGCTTGGGCAGCGCCCGCTGACCCGGCACCGGCACGGGCCCGACCGGTGCGGCGCTGACGATCACGATGCGGCGTACGCCTTCGGCCGTCATCGCGTCGACGATCGCCTGGGTGCCGCGCGAGGTGATGCCGGCGTCGGCCCGGGGATCCCGGGGCCCGAGCCCGGACACCACGGCGTCGGCGCCCCGGACCGCGGTGCGGAGTGCGGCCGGGTCCGGGTGCTCGAAGTCGACCGCGATGGCGCGTACGCCCTCCGGCAGGTTACGCGGCCTCCGGGCGACCGCGGTGACCTCGTGACCGTCCGCGACGGCCTGCTCGACCAGGTGACGTCCGATGCCGCCGGTGGCGGCGATGATCGTGAGTTTCACGGTGACCTCCTATGCCGTGAAGGCGGCGGCGTGATCCGCGGCCCAGGTCGGGAAACTGCGGGCCGGGCGGCCCAGCAGGCGGCGTACGGTGTCGGTGGTCGGACCGGCCTCGCGGGCGTAGTCGGCCTGTGAGCCGAGCAGCCGGGCGGGCACCTCGGCGGGCAGCCCAGCGGCGAGCATTCCCTGACGGACCGCCTCCGGCTCCATCTCGACGAAGGTCAGCTCCCGGCCGACGGCCGCACCGATCGCGGCGACCTTCTCGGCCTGGCTCAGCGACTGCTCGCCGGTCAGCACGTACGCCTCGCCGGCGTGCCCATCGGTGGTCAGCGCGAGCACACCGACCTCGGCGAGATCCCGTTCGTCGACAGTGGAGGTACGCGCCGCGGCGTACGCCCCGCGCACGGTTCCCGTGGCCTTGATCTGCCCGGCCCAGGCGAACGTGTTGGCGGCGAAGTCGGCGCAGCGCAGCATCGTCCACTCCGGACCCATTGCCCGGACGGCGTTCTCCGTCGCCACGAAATGCTCCCGGAACCGGGCCTCGCCGACTGGGAAGGGAATCGTGAGCGAGGAGATGACGACGATCCGCTCGGGGCGCAGGGCGGCGAGGTCGGCGAGCCGATCGCCGAACGCGCGCGGGCTGAGGAGTACGCCGTCGACGCCGTCGAGCGCCGTAACCTCATCGGGGTGGACGAGCTGAGCTTCGGATGGCAGGGCGGCATGGGGATCGCGGGTGACGGCCGCGACCTTGGCTCCGCGCTCGACCAGCAGCCGGACCGCCGCCCGCCCGACCGTGCCGGTCGCTCCAGTGACCAGGAACATCGCTGCTATTTCCTCTCAGAGACGTATCATATGAGAACCATACTAGTTCAGTTTGAGGTTCAGACAATATGAGTCACGTAACATCTCGCTCCGGCACGGCCGACGAACCTGCCGACGACGGGCCGGCGGGCGACGGGCGTACGCGGCGGCGGCTGACCGCGCAGGTCAAGGACTCGCTGCGGGATCTCCGCAATCAGCTGGCGATGCTGAACCGGCAGGTGAGCGGGAAGGTCGAGCTGAAAGAGATCGACCTGGACTGCCTGGACCTGATCAGCCGCAACGGCCCGCTGACCCCCAGTACGCTCGCCCGCCGGGCCGGGCTCCATCCGGCCACTCTCACCGGCATCCTCGACCGGCTGGAGAAGGCTGGCTGGATCGCACGGGAACGCGACCCGGCCGATCGCCGGGCGGTGACCTTACGAGCGCTGCCCGATCGGGGCCGCGAGATGTTCCGGCTGTTCAGCGGAATGAACGCCGCGATGGACGACATCTGCGCGGGCTACGACGAGGCGCAGCTGAAACTGATCGCGGACTTCCTCGCCCGGGCCAACGAGGCGGGCGACACCGCCACCCGCGACCTCGCCGCCTCGTGATCCGCTTCCTGATCATCGCGTCAGCCATGCTGTTTGAGCGGGCAAATCGCCCCGCGAAACAGCATGGCTGACGCGATGATCACGCGGGTCAGCGGTCGGGGAAGTCCGCCGCGACCATGACGCGCAGAGCATTCGGCAGAATGCGGACGCGCACCGGCGTACGCCCCAGCACCTCGCCGTCGATGTCCAGCGGCAACGACGGCTCGGTCTCGACGAGTACCTCGGGCGCGGCCAGGAACGGCGATCCCTCGACCGTCCGGAGTCGTCCGGTCACCAGGTGCCGGAGGGTCGCTCCGAGCAGATGCCGTCGCCCGTGCCGGCCCAGGGCGTATGCCATCAGCAGCCGGTCGTCGGCGCTGCCGTCGCGGGCGATCGGGTTGCCGGCGTGGGAGTTGCCGTTGGCGATGTTGAGCTGATGGGTGCGGACGCGGCGTACCTCGCCGCCGCCGGTCACGACGGCGTCGAACGGCCGGTGTGCGGGCAGCCGGGTCAACGCGGTCAGCGGGTACGCCACCCGTCCGACGCGTCGCTTGAGCCGATGCGGAACGTGCTCGGCGACCTGTGCGGACAGGCCGATCGAGACGAGGTTGGTGAAGATCCGCCCAGCCGCCTCGCCGAGGTCGACGTCGGCCACCTTGCCGTCGGTGAGCAGTGCGAGCGCGCCGGTCACGTCGAGTGGGACGCCGAGCGTACGGGCGAAGTTGTTGGTCGTGCCGAGCGGCAGCAGCCCCATCGCGATGTCCTGGTGCGCCAGATGCCTCGCGGTCTCGCTGATCGTGCCGTCGCCGCCCCCGGCCACCAAAAGGTCCGGGCCCAGGCCAATCGCCTCGGCCAGAATCTCCGGCAGCCGCTCGGGCCGCTCGACGCCGTAACGGGCGAGCAACCCGAACCCCGCCGTGTCGAGGTGGCGCGACACCTGCTCGAAGTGGTCGCGTCCCCGCCGGGACCGGGTGTTGAGGAGCAGCACCGCGCGCCGGTCCTGGCGGATGGCGGTGTCCAGCTCGATCTTGCTGCGCATGGCGGGAGATGTTACCGGCCTGTTCAGCCCCGAGTACGCGGGATTTCCGGCCCTCGGACGCAGCGCGGCGTTCGGCGTACCGTCGCAGGATGAGCGACCCCCACGTGAGCCTGCGCCCCGTCGCGGCGGGCGACCTGGCGATGTTCCGGCGATTCTGCCTCGAGCCCGGGTTGATCGGTCTGGACTGGGCCGGTTTCCGCGACCCCGAAGCCCCTGCGCGCCGTTTCGCCCTGGATTCCTACCTGGGCGAACACGACGGCCGCCTGATCATCGAGGCGTTCGACGCGAAGGCCGCGGGCTTCGTCAGCTATCGGTCCGGCAGCTACGGCGGCCAGGCGCCCTATTGGGAGATCGGCATCGCGTTGCTGCCGGAGTGGCGGGGCAGAGGGATCGGCTGGCGGGCCCAGGCGCAGCTGTGCGACTACCTGTTCACGCACACTCCCGCGCAACGCATTCAGGCCGGTACGCACCCGGAAAACCTCGCCGAGCAGAAGTCGCTGGTGAAAGCCGGATTCCAGCTGGAAGGCATCGTGCGGGCCTGCGAGTTCCGGGCGGGGAAGTGGCGGGACGGCTACCTCTACAGCCGCCTCCGTGGCGACCCGGTCCCGGCCATGGGATAACCGTTGGTCGGCCGAACGATATAGTCGGAGGCGTGGAGTACGCCGACGACGTCGCCCCCGCCCGTTTCACAAGCCTGCCGAGCTGGCTGCTCAGCCGGGCCGCGGGGGTCGGCCACCGGCTGCTGGCCGAGCGGCTGGCCGAGGCGGGTGCGCGCGGCTACCACTATCGGCTGCTGGCGACGCTGGAGGAGTTCGGCCCGGCCAGCCAGGCGACCCTGGGCCGCCGCAGCGGCATCCACCTCAGCGACCTCGTCGCCGTCCTCAACGACCTCGAAGGCCGGGGGTTCGTGGAGCGTACGCCCGACCCCGCCGACAAGCGGCGCAACGTCATCACCATCACCGCTGCGGGCCGTCGGGAGGGCAAGCGGCTGGGGGAGCGGCTCGATCAGGTGCAGGAGGAGTTGCTCGCTCCGTTGACGGCGAAGGAACGCGAGCAGCTGACCGAGTTGCTCGGGCGAATCGTGGCGCACCACCAGGCAGCGTGACGGCGGCCAGTGCGGCGGTGAGCAGCACGACGGTGCTGAAGACGATGAGTGCTGCGGAGAGGCCGGCCCATCCGGCGATCAGCGGTCCGAGGAGCGCGCCGGTCAACGCCGCCAAGGAGTCGGTGGCGTAGAACGCGGCGAGGACCCGGCCGCGTACGCCGTCGGGGGTCGCGGCCTGCAGCCGATACTGGGTGGCCGTCACGGCGATCGCACCCGGTACGCCCGCCGCGGCGATCGCGGCGCACGCGATCACCAGGTTCGGCGCGGTGAACAGGACGAGAAAGCAGATTCCGACTGCCCCATAGCCGGCCGACAGCAGCGTACGCGTGGTGTAGCGGGGGAGCAGCCGTCCGGCCACCGCCGAGCCGAGGAGGTAGCCCGCGCCGAGACCGGTGACGAGGAGTCCCAGTGCCTGTGGCGGCTCACCCAGCAGGCCGGCGAGGAACGGGATGAGCAATGCGGTGAGCGCGGCGTTCGCCGTCCAGTACGCCCACGTCGTCACCGCCAAGCCCCGCAGCAACGGCGTACCGGCGAGGAAAGCGAGACCGGCGCGAAGGCCGGCCGGGCCGGAGACCGCACCTGGCGCGGACCTGACCCGCAGCCCGGCCAGCAGCGCGGCGGCGATCAGATAGCTCGCGGCGTCGAGCAGCGCCACGTGGGCGAAGGCGCCCTGGGTGAGCAGCGCGGTCCCGAGCAGGGGCGCGGCCAGCCGCAGGAGGGACTGCGTGACCGAGGTCGTCGAGGTGGCCGCGGCCAGGTCGGCATCGCCCGGGACGACCTGCGGGGTGAGTGCGCGGATCGCGGGCTGCAGAAAGGCGACGACCGAGGTCTCCAGCAGGAGTCCGATGTAGATCGAGGTGGTTCCGCCGGGGAGCAGCATCACCAGGACGGCGACGGCGGCGGCCACGTGAGCGGCGACGAGCAGGCGCCGCCGGTCGAAGCGGTCGGCGAGCACGCCGGCCCAGGGGGCGAGCAGGACGGCGGGCGCCGCCTCCAGGGCCAGCGCGAGGCCGGTCGCGGTGGCCTGCCCGGTCAGGCGGTAGACCTGCACCGGCACGGCGATGACCAGCAGCCAGGAGCCGAGCGCGGAGATCGTCGCGGATGTCCACAAGAGACGGAAGCCGGGGTGCCGCACGAGAAGCGGTCGCATACCCCGGGAGGCTATTCCTGTGGAACACTCTATGGCAAGATGTGTCGCATGGAAATAGAAGAGCTGGGCAGCCGGCTCCGAGCACGGCGGACGACGACGGGACGGACGATCGCGTCGGTTGCGGCGGACGCCGGTCTGTCCGTTCCCTACATCGCCAACCTCGAGAACGGCCGGGGCAACCCGACCCTGTCGGCGATCGCGTCCCTGGCCGGCGCCCTCGGCGCGAAGCTGCGCATCGAGCTGGCCGACGAACTCGCCCGCGAGGACGACGGGCTCCCGGACTCGTTGATCGACTTCGCCCACGGGCCACGGTTTCGCGCCGAGGCGCGACAACTCTCCCCAGCCGCCCGGCAGCGTCTGCTGACCGCGATGGCAGGGCTCGGCGCGCTCGCCGGCCGCCCGCTCGGCGACCTCGACTGGCACCGCGTCCTCGACACGGTGGTCCTGCTCAACCGGGGTACGCCCGCCGGTTAGGCTGGCCTCGTGCGCGACATCGCGGTCTTTTCCGGAAGTGCCCATCCCGAGCTGGCCGAGGAGATCTGTGATCAACTCGAGGTTCCGCTCCTGCCGTCCCGCCTCGCCCGCTTCGCCAACGACTGTCTCGAGGTGCAGTTGCAGGCGAACGTCCGAGAACGCGACGTCTTCCTGATCCAGCCACTCGTCCCACCGACCCAAGACCACCTCGTCGAACTGCTCATGATGATCGACGCCGCCCGGGGCGCCTCGGCGAGCCGGATCACGGCGGTCATCCCGCACTACGCGTACGCGCGCTCGGACAAGAAGGACGCGCCGCGGATCTCCATCGGCGGACGGCTCGTGGCAGATCTGCTCGTCGCGGCCGGGGCGAGCCGCGTACTCGCCATGGCGTTGCACTCCCCGCAGGTGCACGGCTTCTTCAGCGTCCCGGTGGATCATCTGCACGCCCTGCGGGAGCTGGCCCGGCACTTCCAGGGCTACGACCTGAGCAACACCGTCGTGGTCTCACCCGACCTCGGCAACGCCAAGGAGGCGGCCGCCTTCGCCCGGCTGCTCGGCGTACCGGTCGCGACGGGGGCCAAGCAGCGGTTCAGCGACGACCGGGTCGAGATCAGCGCCATCATCGGCGAGGTAGCCGACCGCGACGTCATCGTCCTCGACGACGAGATCGCCCGGGGCACCACCACCATCGAACTGCTCAAACACCTGCGGCAGCGGGGCGTCCGGACGATCCGGATCGCCTGCACCCACGGCCTGTTCACCGCTGGTGCGGTCGACCGGCTGGCCGACGAGCCCGGAGTGGCGGAGATCGTCTGCACGAACACCGTGCCGATCGCGAAGGAGAAGCTCATCCCCAAGCTGACCGTCATCTCGGTCGCGCCGGCGTTGGCCGAGGCGATGCGCCGGATCCACAACGGCGAATCGGTCAGCGTCCTGTTCGGCTGACCCGCCGCCCCCTTTCTGGCGCTCTGCTTTCGGCGCTGGATCAGGGTTCTCCGTCGAATCTTGGCGCAAGATTCGACCGGCACCCCTGATCCAGCGCAGCGCGGCGGGCGACCGCTTGTAGCGGATTCGTAGTGGATCAGCAGTGATTCCGTAGAGGTTCTCGGGAGACTCCCCGCACCCGTGTGAGGACGTGGTGTGGGGAGGCTCGATGTCGCGTACCGAGGTGTCCGAGCTCGACCCGGCGTGCCGGTCGCTCGGCGTGGAACTGACCGACCTGGGGACCGGGCACGCCCGGCTCCGGCTCGCCGTCACCGGCGAGATGCTCAACCGCCAGGGCGTCGTCCACGGCGGATACATCTTCCTGCTCGCCGACGCCGCCTTCGCGTACGCCGCCAACAGTCACGGACCGGTGGCGTTGGCGCAGCACGCCCAGATCACGTTCCTGCTTCCGGCGTACGCGGACGACGTGCTGGAAGCCGTGGCGGCCGAGCGGGCCCGGCAGGGGCGTACGGGGGTCTACGACTGCACGGTTCGCCGCCTCGGCGGTCCGGTGGTCGCCGAGTTCCGCGGGCAGAGCGTCCAGCTGCCCGTCGTGCCCCGACAGTCGTCCAATCAGGACAGAGGGGACGCAGATGGAACTGCATGAGGAGCCGGGCACGCTGCGCCGGATGGTGTGGCTGTTCCCGGATCGGGAGTCGTCCCGGGCGGTGCCGAAGTGGCGCAAGGCGTTCTGGGACGCGTACGCCGAGGTCGCGGCCGGGCTGGGACTGAGCTGGGACTCGCATCCGCCCGAGGACGTGGCGGTCGACGGAACGGATCCGGACAACGTCGGGGTGTTCGTCGCGGGGGAGCGGGTGACGCCGGCCGACACGCTGTTCGTGACGTCGCTGTACTCCCTGCCGTATCAGGCCATGGACGTGTTCAACCAGTACGCGCTCTACGCCGTGCTGGAGAACGCCGGGTTCTACCTGCCGTCGCCGCCCTGGCTGTCGGCCACCGTCAACGACAAGCTCGCGACGCTGGTGCACCTGAAGGACTCGCCGATCCCGCCGATCCCCACCGTACGCATCGGCACCGGGCGCGATCTGGGCCACGGCTTCTACGAGCCGGTGCTGGCGAACCTGACCTTCCCGGTGATCGTCAAGCCCACCGGCTGGTGTGCGGGCTGGGGCATCTGCATGGCGCACAACCTGGAGGACCTGCGAGGGCTGCTGTCGCTGGCCCAGGGCGGGGAGACGGCGTTGGCCGTCCAGCCCTACCTCGGCGCGAGCACCATCGACTACCGGGTCTATCTGATCGACGGCAAGCCGCACACGGTCGCCCGGCGTACGCCCGCGAGCGGCACCTACGTCGCCAACTACGGGCGCGGCGGACGGCAGGAGTACGTCCCGCTGCCGACCGAACTGGCCGACGCCCTGGAGTACTTCGCCGACCGGGTGCCCATCCCGTTCCTGGCGGTCGACTTCCTCCACGACGGGGAGCGCTTCTGGTTCTCCGAGATCGAACCCGACGCCGCCATCGTCTGCCCGGATCCCGGCTCTCCCTCGGTGGTCCGCCGGCAGCGCTCGATCATCGAGGCGCGGTTCCGCGCGTACCGGCGTGGCCACACGGAGTGGCTGGGCCACAAGCTGAAGGAGGTCACCCATGCCTGAGTTCGTCAGTGACGGCCTGACCGGAGCGCACCGCGACCGGATCGCGGACCTGGTCGCCCAGCTCCGCTCGGTCGAGGCGCTCGCGCCCCGCTACGCCGCCGGCGGCGTGGACGACCTCGACGACCTGGGCGCTCTTCCGGTGATGGTCAAGAACGACCTCCAGGTTGCGCTGCGGCATCTACAGCCGCGTGCCAAGAGCGGCGCGACCTGGGTCTTCCAGAGCGGTGGCAGCACCGGTTCGCCGCAGGTCGGCTACGCGCCGACCGGGCTCTACATGCGCGACGTGTACGCGCAGTGGAAGGCGCTCGGCCCCGACGACGTCTTCGTCAACGGCTGGAGCGCCGGGAAGATGTGGGGTGCGCACTTCCTCGTCAACTCCTATGTGGACCTAGCGGGGTGCGTCGCGATGAACCTCGGCGCGATGACGAAGGACGAGTACACCCCCTGGCTGGAGTTCTTCGCCCAGCGCAAGGTCACCGCGTTCGGCGGTACGCCCAGCGTCCTGCGCCTGGTCTTCGGCCACGCCCGCGAGGCCGGGATCAAGCTGCCGGACCTGAAGTCGGTGCTGTGGCTCGGCGAGGGCTGGGATCGGCAGCTCGACGAGGACCTGCCGGTGGTCGCGCCGAACGCCCGCCGCTGGGGCATGTTCGGCAGCACCGAGACCTGGGTCGTCGGCACGAACACGCCGGACTGCGCCGCCGACACCTGGCACCCGCTGCCCACCCAGCTCGTCGGGATCGGGGAGGACGACCTGCTGGACTTCACTTGCCTCAACCCGGAGGTGCTCAATCCGGTGCTGCGCTACCGGACCGGTGACGCGGGGAAGATCGTGCGCTGTTCGTGCGGCGACCCGCGCGCGGCGGTTCAGGTGCTGGGCCGGCGGGACGGACTCATCAAGTTCCGCGGGCACCTGCTCAACGTCGCGGACTTCGTGAGCGACCTCGGCGGCGTGCCCGGCGTCGCCCGCGCCCAGCTTATGGTCACCGAGACCGACAACGGAGCGGTGCTGCAGGTGCTGGTCCTGCCGTCGGGTGCGACCGAGGGTCTCGCCGCCCGCGTGCGCGAGCACATCGTCGGGTCGGCGTTCGGGCCGAGCATCGTCTTCCAGCGCAACCCGCACGCGCTCGCGGTGAACGTCGTCGACAAGCTGATCGGCAACGACCGCACCGGCAAGATCTCCGATCTCGTGGTGCGCGGCTGATGGCCGCGCCCGACAAGGAGGTCCCGGCTCGGTTGAGCCGGGACTTCCAGCTGTTGTGGTCCGGTCAGACGGTCAGCTACGTCGGCGACCGGGTCACCATGTTCGTCGTCCCGGCGACGATGGTGTTCCTGCTGGGCGCGTCGGCGTTTCAGGTCGGGCTGGTCAGCACCGCGCAATACCTCGCGATTCCGCTGCTCAGCCTGGTCGCGGGGGCGCTGGCGGACCGGTGGGACATGCGCCGCATGCTCATCGCCTGCGACCTGATCCGGTTCGTGGCGATCGCGGCCATCCCGGTCGCGTACTGGCGCGGGGTGCTGTCGGTCCCGCTGCTGTTCGGCTGCGTCGCGGTGGTCAGTGCGGCCACGGTCTTCTTCAACATCGGCTACATGCCCGCGGTGGCCACGATCGTCCACAAGAACGAGCTGGTACGCGCGAACGCCCGCATGGAGGCCAGCCGTACGGTGTCGGAGCTGGGCGGACCCGCCCTGGCCGGCGCCCTCTACCAGGGCCTCGGAGTCTTCTCCCTGGTGGTGGACGCGGTGTCCTACCTGGCTTCGGCGGTCACCATCCGGGGGATGCGGCCGTTCGCCCAGCGGGAGCGTACGCACCAGCGGATCTGGACCCGGTCGGTGACCGGGATGCGGCGCAACTGGAGCGATCCCGTGCTACGCCGGAGCACGGCGGGAACGTTGCTGGCCAACATCGGCGGGCCGATCTTCGTCACCCAGATGCCGGTGCTGGCGTACCAGGGACTGCACATGAGCGCCGGAGTGTTCGGCGCGGTGATGTCCGTGGCCGCCTGCGGATCGATCCTCGGCGCCCTGGTCGCGCCGAAGGTCAGCCGCCGGGTCGGCTCGGGCCGGATGCTGGCCCTGTCGATGGTCGCCCACTCCGCCTCCGGGCTGGGCCTGCTGTTCGTGCCCCGGTTCCCGGGCGCGATCGTGCTGGCGGCGACGCTGACCTCGTACGGCTTCTTCTTCGCCTGGTACAACATCAACAGCGCCGCCGTCCGCCAGGCCCGAGTGCCCGTGGCCGACCAGGCGATCATTCATGGTGCGTACCGGACGATCACCTGGGGCGTCATCCCGATCAGCACCTTCGTCGGCGGATGGGCGGTCACCCGGCTCGCCGGGCAGATCGGCGTCCTCGACGCCGCCAAGTACGCCATGCTCGCCGCGACCGTCATCGGCATCGCCTCGATCGTGCCGCTCGGCGGCATGCAGCGGCTGCTGACGACGGCCGCTCCGATGGCGGCGACCCCGCCGCAGCGCTCCACCGTGGAGGCAAGCGCCTGATGAAGACCGTCCTCGTGACCGGGGCGTCCTCCGGCATCGGCCTCGCCACGGCCATCGCCGCCGCGCGAGCCGGATTCGCCACAGTCGCCACCGTCCGCCGGCCCGACGGCGACCTCGCCCTGCGCGAGGCGGCCGAACAGGCCGGCGTCGCGGTCGACGTGGTCAGCCTGGAGGTGACCGACCCCGAGTCGGTGACCGAATGCGTCCGGTCCGTCATCGCCCTGTACGGCCGCCTCGACGCCGTCGTCAACAACGCCGGGGTGGCCGCGATCGCCCCGACCCTCGAACTCGGTACGCAGGAGGACCTGCGGGCGAGCATGGAGGTGAACTTCTTCGGCACCGTCGCGGTCAGCCGGGCGGCGATGCCGCATCTGCGGACGACGCGGGGCCGGCTCGTCACCATCAGCAGCGTCCGGGGCGTCATCGGGCAGCCGTTCAACGAATGCTATTCGGCCGCCAAGTTCGCGGTCGAAGGCTTCATGGAGGCGCTGGCCCCGGTGGCGGCGGAGGTCGGCGTGGCGGTGTCCCTCGTGGAACCGGCCGCCGTGCTCGACACCGCCTTCGTCACCAGCGCCCGGGCCGACCCGATCGCCTTGCTGGCCCGGTCCGGCTGCTACACCGACGCGTTCCGCGCGTACCGCCGGTGGGTGGCGACCGGGGCGATCGAGGCGGCGCAGGAGGCCGACGACGTCGCGGCGGTCGTGCTCGACGTGCTCACCTGTGAGCGGCCCCCGCTGCGGATCCAGACCAGCGAGTACGCCCGCCGGTACGTCGCCCGCAAGCTCGCCGACCCCACCGGTGCCACCGTCCTCGACCTCACGAGTTCCTGGCTCCGCTGACATATTCGGCCAACGGAAATGGGCTCCGGCGAACTGCCGGAGCCCATTTCTCAGCTGTGCCTACTTGATGGCGGCGAGGATTCCGGTCCACAGGCGGACGCGGGCGGCGAGGGCGTTGTTCACCGTCTCGGCGCACTCGGCCCATTTGGTCTCGTCGTCGCCACACAGGTCCGCGAGCATCTGCATGGCCATCGGGGTGTGCTCCTCCCCGTCGACCTCGATATGCCGGGCGAGGTAGTCCACGAACGTGTCCAGCTTGCCGTCCTGCCCCGCGTTGACCTTGACGACCTGCTCGAACATGTCGGGGATGAGGTCCTCGCGGCCGAACGCGAAGGCCGCCGCCTGGCAGTGCACCGGCGCTTCCTGGATGAACTTCCAGGTCGTACCCACGAACTCGGCCGACGGGGCGGGCACGTCCGCCGCCTCCAGCGCGTCCGGGACGCCCTTGCCGTCGCGCAGCAGCTCGATGAAGGTGTCGATGGCGGTGCGATCGGCGCCGGCCTGCGACATCCCGCCGAGGTACAGCTCGAAGTGACTGATGAAGCCGCCCTGCAACTCGTCGCTCTCCTCCACGAGGACGATGTCGTTGATGAGGCGGCGGCTGCCGGTCGGCCCGGTCGGCACCCACGGCAGGTCAACGCAGGTCAGCTGCCGCTGCAACGATTTGAGCAGCGACATGAAGTCCCACACGGCGTACACGTGGTGTGTCATGAAGGTGGTGATGGCCGCGTGGCTGTCCAGCGCGGCGTAGAGCGGGTGACCGACCACCTTGTCGCGAGACGGCGTGATGGCTGCCTTGAGCCTCTCGATGCCGGGGTGGGTGTCGCCCCAGTCGTAGCGAGACATCGTTGGTCCTCCTTGACCAGTCGGGGTGGGGAAAGGGGAAGTTCAGGCCGTGAGGAGCGTTGCGTGCCGTGTGCGCAGCTCGCGCTTGAGCACCTTGCCGGTCGGCCCGAGAGGGAAGCCGGCCGTCGCGTCCGCGATGAGCACCGCCGCCAGCGGTGGAAGCCCGGCCGAGGCCAGTTCCTTGTTCGCCTTCTCCAGCACGGCCTCGGCTGTCCAGTCCGCGTCCGGCTGAAGCTGGACCACGGCGATCGGACGCTGACCGCCCTCGGGGGCGGGCACGCCGACGACCGAGCAGTCGAGGACCGCGTCGGCGCAGTCGGCCAGCAGCACCTCCTCGAGACCGAGGCTGTAGACCGGGCCGGCGAGGGTGTCGATGACATCGACCGTGCGGTCGAGGTGGTAGAAGTTGCCCTCGGCGTCCATCCGGGCCACGTCGCCGGTCAGCCAGTAACCGTTGAGCCGGAAGCTGTCGGTGAGCCGGTCGTTCTTCCAGTAGCCGGGGGTGATCGAGGGCGCCTGGACGGCCAGCAGTCCGACCGTGCCGACCGGCAGTTCCGCGCCGTCGTCGTCGAGGACGGTCGCGTGGCGTACGGCGGGTTGAGGTTTGCCGACGCAGCGGTCGTTGCGGGGCGTCTCCGGCGTCCACAGCCCGCCGAACAGCGCCATCCCCATCTCCGAGGAGCCGAGCCCGTCGACGAACTGGGAGCCGGGCAGCGCCGCCTCCTCGGCCGCCTCCTTGGGCAGCAGCCACGGCTTGATCAGCCCGGCCGGCCGTTCGCCGAGGGTCACCAACCGGCGGATGTGTCCATAGTGGGCCGAGTCGCCGGTGTTGAACCACGAGTGGACCTTCGCCGCGCCCTTGACCGGCAGCTCGCCGGTGGCCAGTTCGACGAAGGTACGCGGGAACGAGGCCAGCATCGTCGGCTGGAACGCCTCCATCACCGGCTCGACCGTGGCGCGCCGCCAGTCGCCCATGACCACGGTCGGCAGCCCGATCAGCACGGCGGTGAGGAAGTAGCTCAGGCCGCCCGCGTGCGTGTGCGGCATCAGCGACATGAGCCGGTCGTAGGGCTCGGCCGGGAACCGGATCATCCGGTCCTGCTTGCCGTCCCAGAAACTGCGGTGGCTCAACGTTGTGGACTTGGGCGTGCCGGTGGTGCCGGAGGAGTGGATCAGCGCGCAGATGTCGTCGGGCCGGTGCTGATAGGGGTACGCCTCCGGCAGCGCGACGGAGTCCGCGTCGAACGCGGCGACCTCGGCGGCGAGCGCCAGGAAGCGCGGCCGCCGCTGCGGATCGGCCCGGTACGCCGAGGCGAGCCGGGTGGTGTCGTCGGCGACGATGCCGACCACCCCGACGTGGTTCAGATACCGGATCATGACGTCCGGCCGCATCGCGTCGTTGATCGCGGCGGGAATGGCACCGAGCGCGGTCAACGCCAGGTAGTGCAGCAACGGTTCCAGTCCTTCGGCGACCACGATGCCGACCGGCTCGCCGGCGCGTACGCCGTTGGCGTGGTACCACTTCGCGTACCGGTCGCGCAGGGCGGCGAGGTCCTGGAGGCTGTGTCCCCGGAGGACGACGTTCCCGCGGTGATCCGTGGTGTGGCTGTACACCATCGGCACCGCCCGGTTCGGGTTGTGCCGGACGGCGTACTCGAGGAAGTTTCCGGCGCCGAGGCCGGGCTCGGTCATGAACTGCTGGCGCACCTCAAGCGGCGCGATCGGACTGTCGCTCATCGCGACCCTCCAAGCGATCGATAGGGGTGGGTTCGATAGGGGTGAGATCGGTCAGGACTTCGGCGGCCGCCCGGTGGCCCGAGCGGATCGCGCCCTCCATGAGCCCGAAGAACTCGGTGCTCGTCTCGGTGCCGGCCCAGTGCACGCGGCCGTGCGGACGGGTCAGGTGCGGCCCGCCACGGAGCCAGTCGCCCGGCCCGAACAGGGCGGCGTAGCAGCCCCGGCTGTAGGGGTCGGTGACCCAGTCGGTGACGTGGACGGCGATCGGCGGCGGCAGCTGGGGGAAGAACGCGGCAGCCTGTTGAGTCGCCTCCGCCCGCTGGGTCGCGAGGGGAAGGGCGGCGTACCGGTGGGCTTCGGCTCCGGTGACGAATCCGGTGAGCACCCCGACCGATCCGTCGGCAGGCGAATCATCCACAGTCGACAGGAGCGGCCCGCGCTCGCTCACCGACCAGCCGGACAGTCCGTGCGCCCGCCACAGCGGCGCGGGATAGACCAGGTGCACCTTGACCGCGGAGCCCGGCGCGGTACGCGTACCGGACCGGCGCTCGGGCAAGCCCGGACGCCAGTCGATCGCGTCCGCGAGCAGCGGCGGGATCGCCACGATCACGGCGTCGGCGCGCTCCTCGCCGTTGACGACCACCCGGTCGCCGTCGGCGTGGATCGCCTCGACCTGATAGCCCAGCCGGACGTCCAGCCCGGCCGCGAGATGCGCGCAGATCTGATGCGCGCCGCCGTCCACGCGGTCGGCCTGTGCGCCGCCCTCGAACGCGTTGAGGTAGTTCAGCCCGCCCCCGGAACGCAGGTAGAAGGCCATGTGCAGGACGGAGACGGCGGCCGGGTCGGCCGCCATCATCTCGCCCAGGAACAGCGGGAAGAATCGGCGCGCGTCCGGATGCCGCAGGTTACGCTCTGCCCAGTCCGCGGCGGTCTCCGCGTCGAGCGCTTCCGCTTCCGCGCTCGCCCACGGCTGCTCCGGGCGTACGCGGCGGGTCAGGTCGTCGAGGCGGTCGAACAGGTCGCCCAGCGCGACCGCGTTCAGGGGCGGGAAGCGGCCGGACTGTTCGGTGAGGTCCGGGAAGGCGAACCGGCTCGCGCCCTCCGTCGTCGTCGGCGTCGTCTTCAGCCCCAGCCGGTCGAGCAGGTGATGCAGACTGGTGTGCCGGTCGCCCAGGTACGCCGCCCCGGCGTCGGCGAAGCTGCCCGGTGCGACCTCGACTCCGTGCGTACGCCCGCCGACGCGGTCGCGCGCCTCCAGGACGGTGACCGCCACGCCCTGTCGGTGCAGGGTGTCGGCGGCGGTCAGCCCGGCGAGCCCGGCTCCGACGACGAGCACCCGGGCGGCGGTCATCGGGCCACGCCCGCGATCCGGCCGGCGAGCGCGACCGGCGAGGGCGCCAGCAGGAACTCCTCGAAGGTCAGTTCCACGCCGTACTCCCGGGCGACCGCGCTGAGCACCCGGGTGGCGAGCAGCGAGTCGCCGCCGAGGGCGAAGAAGTCGGCGTCGGCGGCGACCTCGGGCCGCTCCAGAACACGGCCGAAGATCTGGGACACTCCGTCGACGGGCATGGTTGCGGCCTCCTTGGTTCGCCGCCGGTCGACCTTTCCGCTGGCCGTGTAGGCGAGCGAGGGGACGACCTGGACGCGGCTGGGGATGAGATGAGTGGGAACACTGCCTCGCAGGTCGGCGAGGACGTCGGCGGCGAGCGTCGCGGTGGCGACGCCCGGACGGGGAACCACGTACGCCACCAGTGCGGCGTGATCGGCGACGCGTACGCCCGACACGGCCGCGGCGGCGACGGCGGGATGGGCGGCGACGTACGCCTCGACCTCGGCCGGATGCACGCGTACGCCCCGGATCTTGATCTCGTCGTCGATCCGTCCTTCGTGGACGAGTACGCCGTCGGCGCGGCGGCTGACCCGATCGGCGGTGTGGAAGTAGCCGTCGCGGAACCGTTCAGACTGCACACCGAGATAGCCGAGGGCCACGGACGGACCGCCGATGACGAGTTCGCCGTCCTCGGTGATCCGCTCGACGACGTGGGGGAGGGCGCGCCCGATGGGTACGGCGCCGTCGGCTCCGTCGAGGTCGACGGCGTGCGTCACGAGCGTGGTCTCGGTGCACCCGTAGGTGTTCAGGAGACGGGCGTGCTTGTTCTTCGGGCCGCACCAGTCGGCGACCCGGGCGGGGTTGGCCGCCTCGCCGCCGATGACCACCAGGCGTACGCACTCCGGCAAGGCGGCGTCGTCCTCGGTCAGATGGTTGACCAGCTCGTGCCAGTACGCCGTCGGCAGGTCGATGACGCTGATCCGCTCGCTCTCCAGCATCCGCAGGAACCGACGGAACGAGCCGGAGTGCGCGTCGGGGTGGAAGACGAGGGCCGCGCCGGTGGTGAGGGCGGTCAGGATCTCCTCGAAACAGGTGTCCCAATTGAGCGACGCGAACTGCAGGACCCGGTCGTCCGGGGTGAGCTCGAACAGCTCGGCCAACGATCGGGTCGCCGTGGTGATCGCCCGATGCGGGGTCAGCACTCCCTTGGGCATTCCGGTCGATCCCGACGTGAACAGCACGTACGCCGTCGCCTCCGGCCCCGCCGGATCAGCCTCCGGCCCCGCCGGATCAGCGTCCAGCCCCGCCGGTTCAGCGTCCAGCCCCGCTGGATCAGGGATCCCGGTCGAATCTTGCGCCATGATTCGACCGAGGTCCGTGATCTGCCCGGTATCCGGGTCCAGCAGGCGCCGGCAGTGAGCGAGCAGGGCGGAGCGCCGTTCGGGCGGGAAGGCCGGATCGATGGGGCAGTAGGTTCCGCCGGCCAGCCACACGCCGAGCATCGCGACGACGGTCTCGGGATCGTGCCGGGCCAGGACGCCGACCGCTCCCGGTGACCGCCCGAGGCGCTGGGCGGTCTCCCGCGCCAGCGCCTCCAGCTCGGCGTATGTCAGTGTGCGGGGCCCGGCCACCACCGCGGGCCGGTCGCCGTACGCGGCGGCCGCCCGGCGGAACGCCGCCCCGAGATCGTCTGTGTCCACATCCCACCCTCAAACCGCTGCCGTTGGTGGGAGTGGAGTCTCACAGTGATCACTGCGAACTCACTTCAGATCCGGTGCGAATCCGCCACGCGGTCCACGTCGGAGTCGGTGAGCAGCAAGTCCGCTCCGCATTGCCGGGCGAAGCGGCGGACGACGTCGTCGAGGCGGAAGCGGTCGGGGCCCGCCTCCACGACGAGGTGGGCCGAGATCAGCTCGTCGAGCAGGCGCCGCACCCGCCGGAGGGAGGTGCCCGGTCCGCCCGCGTCGTCGAGGCTCAGCGACGGCGAAGGGTTCAGGCCGAGCCGTCCGAACAAGTACGCCGCCGCCGGGCTGAGTGTCTCGTGCGCGCTCACCAGCGCCGCGCGTACGCTGCGCGGGTCGTCGTCGAGCAGCCGGTCGCCCTGCTCGTCGAGTTCGTCGGCGAACGACGCGACCGACTGCCATGGGCGGGCGGCGAGCTTGGTCCCGGCGAGCCGCGTGGCGAGCGGCCAGCCGCCGCACCACTGCACGACGCGGCCGGCTCCCGGGTCGCGCATGCGGTCGGCGCCGACGATCCGGGTCAGGAGATCGGTGGTCGCCTGCGGTGTCATCGGCTCGATCCGGAGCGCGTGGACCGCGTGGTGCGCGGCGAGCGCGAGGAACCGGCGCCGGCTGGTGGCCACGAGCTGGCTGAGCGTGGTCGGCGGGACGAACGCCAGCAGCTGGTCGAGCGATCCGGCATCGTCGAGCACCACTAGCACCCGGCGTCCGCTGAGGAGCGTCCGGTAGAGCGAGGCCCGCTCGTCCACGGTAGAGGGGAGTTCGGCCTGGGCGACGCCGAGCCCGCCCAGCGCGGAGCCCAGCGCGTCGCGTGTCGTGACCTTCTCGCCGTGTAAGTCCACGAAGATCTGCCCGTCGGGGTATCGGTCGGCGACGGTGTGCGCCCAGCGTACGACCAGGGCGGTCTTGCCGATGCCGCCGGCTCCGGAGACCATCAGCACCCGCGGCTCGTCCGCCGGCCGGCTGATCGCGCGGGTCAACGCGGCCAGCTCGCTGTCGCGCCCGGTGAAGTGCCCGACGCTCGCCGGCAGCTGCGCGGGATACCGCATGCCCGGCTCGCTCGCCTCCAGCACCGGTTCGGTGGTCCGGCCGGGCTCGCCGCGCAGGATCGTCGCGTGCAGGTTGCGCAGGTCCGCGCACGGGTCGCTGCCGAGTTCGTCGGCCAGCCGCTCCCGCAGACAGTGGTACGCCTTGAGCGCGTCCGCCTGCCGGTTGCTCCGATAGAGGGCGAGCATGAGCTGCCCGGCCAGCCGTTCCCGCAGCGGGTGGGCGGAGACGGTAGCGGTCAGCTCGGCGACGACCTCGCCGTGCCGGCCCAGCTCCAGATCGGCGTCGAAGCGTTCCTCCAGCAAGCCGAGACGCAGCTCGGTCAGGCGTACCCGGTCGAACTCGATGCCCGGCGCGGTCACTCCGTCCAGCGGGGCGCCGCGCCACAGGTCGAGCGCCTGTCTCAGGCAGCCGGCCCGGGCGTCGGGCGTAGCGGCCTGCCGGGCCCGGCGCGCCAGGTCCTCGCACTCGTCGAGGTCGACCCGCACCTCCCCGAGCGCGAGCAGGTAACCGGGATGCCGGGTCTCCAACGCCTCACCGACCTTGCGGCGTAACGAGGACACCAGTCCCTGTACGCGCGAGCGGGGTGAGGCCGGCGGCCGGTCGTCCCACAGGCAGTCGATGATCCTCTCCGTGGAGACGACCGTTCCCTTGACCAAGGCCAGCGCCGCGAGCAGGTTCCGCTCGAGCGGCGACAGCGACACGCTGACTCCCGATACCCGGACCTCGGTCGGCCCGAGCAGAGAAATCTCCAACATCAAAAACCCCTACCGAACTGATGACTCGATACAAGGATCGCGGCTATAGTCGGCCGCGTCGATGTGCTCTATGTCGATGCATCGGTGGGACAGCGGACGGACAACCCTGTCGCGCCAAAACGTTAGAACGCGCGTGCGGGGGTGGGCGGTCGGTCGAACGGAGAGGGTTTTATAGACCCGAGACTATGGACTTGGTCAATGGCGTGACGCGATGACGGATAGGATGCCGGTCCGTACTCGTGCAGGCCTCGCGCTGGCCGCCACAAGCGGAAGACGATCGAGGAGAATCTCCAGGTTTAAGGCGGTTCGGCCGTCCCGGCGGGTTAGCGTCGTATCCGACGACTGTTTCGCCGCCGGGAGGGCGCGATGCTCACGACCGAGGGCCGGCGGCTGCTGACCGCCAAACTGGACCGCCGGTTCGACCTGCTCGATGTGGACGGCGACGGCCACCTGGGCGCGCGGGAACTGGACGATCTCGCGATGGGCATCGCGGCGGGCTTCGACGTGCCGCTGGACGCGCCGACCGCGGTGGCGCTGCGTCAGGCGTACGCCCGCATCTGGAGCGAACTGTCGCAGCTCGACGCCGACGGCGATGGTCTCATCAGCCGGGGGCAGTACGTCGACGCCTGGCTGCGGGAGGCCGAGCAACCCGGGCTTCTCGCGGATCTCGTGCGTACTTGCGCCGAGGCCGTCGCGGCGGTGGCGGGCGCCGAAGGCGACTTCTACGAGCCCGCGTTCGTACGCCTCCAGGCGCTCTCGGGCGCCCACCCGGATCAGGGTGCTGCGGCGTTCGCCCGGCTCGACACCGATCACGACGGGATGGTGTCGGTGGCGCAGTTCGCCGATGCGTACGTGGACTTCTTCACCAGCGAGAATCCCACCGCGCCGGGTAACGCCCTGTTCGGCCGCATCGAACCGTGGTGACGGCTATCGTGGGCCTATGTCCGTGTATCACGCACGGCCGCTGGTTGATCCGCGCCGACTGTGGACCGGTGGCGTCGTCGCCGCGATCGTCGTCGCCGGCGTGGTGGTGGTCTGCTTCCTGATCGTGCGCGGCATCCTGGACATCCCCGTCCTGGGTGTCGACCTGTCCGGCGGCATCTTCCTGCCGTCGATGCTCGGGTACGCCTTCGGCGCGGCGGTGGCCACCCTGCTGCTGACGGGCCTGGCGCATCTGCTGCTGCTCACCACGCCGCGCCCGCGCTTCTTCCTGGGCTGGATCATCGGCGTCATCACCGCCATCGGGGTGATCGTGCCGTTCACCAAGAGCGCGCCGCTCGAAGTCCAGCTCGCCACCGCGGCGGTCAACCTGATCGTCGGGATCACCATCGGAGTGATGCTGTCCACCACCGCCGCGGCCAGTGCCGGGCGGCGGGTGCCGCCGGCGTACCCGGTGGCATGACGGAGTCCGCGTCAACCGAGGCTCCGGCGGAGCGGGAGAGCATCGGCACCGTCATCGTGGCGGGCCTGGCCAATCTGGCCATCGCCGTGGCCAAGGCGACCGCCGGGCTCATCTCGGGCTCGGCGGGCATGCTCTCGGAGGCCGCGCACTCCGTCGCCGACACCGTCACCGAGCTGCTGTTGCTGACCGCGCTCGTCCGGGGCGACCGGCCCGCCGACGACGAGCACCCGTTCGGCTACGGCAAGTCGGCGTTCTTCTGGGCGTTCCTCGCATCGATGGCGACGCTGGTGGCGGGGGCCGGATTCGCCGTCACGCACGGGTATCACACGATCCGCAACGGCGAGGAGATGGGCGATTTCACCGTCTCCTACATCGTCCTCGCGGTGTCTTTCGTCCTGGAGGGAATCTCGCTCCGGCGGGCGGTGCGCCAAGTGCGCGGTTCGGCCCAGCGCCTGCGGCTGCGGTCGTTGGCGTACCTGCGGCTCACGCCGGACACCTCGGTCAAGGCCGTGGTGGCGGAGGACACCGCCGCGCTGATCGGCCTCGGCCTCGCGGGCCTCGGCCTGGTGCTGACCGAGCTGACCGGCGACACGTTCTACGACGGCGCGGCCTCGGTCGCCATCGGGTTGCTCCTGGCCGTCGTCGCGCTCACGCTCGCGCGGGCCAACGTGTCGCTGCTCGTGGGTCAGGCGCCTTCGCGGCGCTGGCAACATGCGATACGCCGAGAGCTGGAAGCGGATCCGGTGATCGAGCGGGTGCTGACCCTCAACGCCATGTTCCTCGGTCCGGACAGCGTGCTGGTGGCGGCCGAGGTCGACGTGTCGGACACCGCGACGGGCGCGCAGATCGAGGCATCCGCCGACGCGGCGGCGACCCGGTTGCGCGAGAAGTACCCGGTGATCCGCCACGTCTACCTCGACCCCACCGGCACCCCGCCCCGGTGATCACGGCGGACCAACGGGGCGGGGCCTACTCGGCGGGGGTGGACCGGGGCCGGACGGCGGGGTGCCGTGCCGGCCGGGACCGCCGCCGAGCAGGCCGAGCTTGGCCGCCTTCAGGACGGCGTCGGCCTCGGCCTGAGTCAGCTAGGCGTACCGTAGCGATCTTCGTCAGTTCCCCGAGGGCCGGCGGCGCCAGGCGAGCCCGGCGAAGACCGCGGCCAGGGCGGCCACGACCAGGGCCGCGACGGCCAGTCCGGTGGCGGCGCCGGACGAGCCGGACGAGTCGGCCGACGCCACGGTGACCGCGCCGGCCGACGGCGAGGCGGCGGTCTTGCCGGTCAGCTTGAGCACCGGGGCCGGGTGGTCGGGCTCGGCCTGGCCGTCGGCCGGCACCTCGATCCAGCGCACGACGTCGCCGTCGGAGTAGGTCTGGAGCGCCTTGAACACGATCTGGTCGGCCTGCGGAAGCGGTCCGGCCGACACGTCGAACTCCTGAAACTGGCCAGGCTTGATCGCGGCCTCGGCGCCGGCGGTCCACGTGATCTTCGTGACCGCCGCGGTGATCGTGCTCTCCCCGGCCTGCACGGAGGCCGGGAGCTTGGTCTTCTCGGTGGCCACGGTCCAGCCCGGCACGGGCCTGACCGAGATGTGCCCGATGGGCTGCTCGACGGGGAGGACGACCTCCACCTTCGTCGTCGAGGCCGAGTCCTTCTCGTTCGGCACCCGGAAGATCAGCTTGGCGTAGCCGCCCTGCGCCGCCTGGCTCGGGTTCACCGTGACGTGCGCGGACGCGGCGCTCGCCGACACCGCGACCGCGGCGGTGGCGACAGCCAGTGTCACGAGCGCGCGCTTGAAGAGACTTCTCATCGGACCTCATCCCAGGTGACCTGTCCCGAACCGGGACCGGTTCGGGTGCGCCATCCAGGTCGCCGAAGGGTCCGGTCTGGTTCCCGGGAGATCGCCGAATTCGCGCCGAATCAGTCGCTGGCGGGACGGGAATGGGGGATCTCCGGCGGAATGGGCGGCTCCCGGCCGACCTGTCCGGCGTCGGTCTCCGGCTGGGCCAGCCGGTCGAAGAACCGCAGCAGCTCGACCGGGACGGGCATGACCAGGGTCGAGTTCTTCTCCGCCGCCACCTCGACGACGGTCTGCAACAGCCGCAGCTGCATCGCGCCGGGCGTCTCGGCCATGATCGTGGAGGCGTCGGCCAGGCTCTGCGCGGCGCGGAACTCGCCGTCGGCGGTGATGACCCGGGCCCGCCGCTCGCGCTCGGCCTCGGCCTGCTTCGACATCGCGCGCTTCATCTGCTCCGGCAGCTGGACGTCCTTGATCTCGACGCGGTCGACGTGCACGCCCCAGGCCTGGGTCGGGGCCTCCAGCAGGAGCCGCAGTTCGCGATGCAGCTCGTCCCGGTTGGACAGCAGGTCGTCCAGCTCGCTCTTGCCGATGACGGACCGCAGGGACGTCTGCGCCAGCAGCTCCACGGCGACCATGTAGTCCTGCACCTCGATCACGGCCCGGTAAGGATCGGAGACGCGGAAGTAGACCACGGCGTCGACCTTGACCGAGACGTTGTCCCGGGTGATGCCCTCCTGCGAGGGCACCGGCAGGGTCACGATCTGCACGTTCACCTTGCGAAGGCGGTCCACCAACGGGAGGACCACCGCCAGCCCCGGCGGGCGTACGCGGGTGCGGGCCCGGCCGAAACGGAAGACGATGCCCCGTTCGACCTGATTGACGATCCGGACGCCGCCCAACAGCACCCACCCGAAGACGAACGCGGCCAGCGCGCAGAGCGCCATGCCCAGCAGTGTCGCGACGTCGCCGTCCTCACCCATGACGGGCACCTTATCGAACTTTCGCGATACTTTGGGGGTCGCTCAGACGCCGTCGTCCTCTTCGTACGCCGATTCCCGGCCCTGGAGGAAGATGCGCAGATCGTTGGAGATCGTGGAGCCGTCGACGGAGTCGCGCTTGCGCAGGCCCCGGCGGACCGGCTGCGACCGCTTCCCGTTGCGGGACGCTGGGGGCGCCTGCAGCGTACTGATCTGGGTCTGCAACTCGGCGCACGCGGTCTCCACTGTGGCGATCAGTCGCGCCTCGGTGGCGGCGAGCTCGCGCCGGACTCGGGCCACCTCCACTCGCGTATATCCGACCACCAGCGCCAAGACGGCCGCGGCCGACAGTCCGATCACGAGGCTGACCGTCTTGAGGCGTACGTCGCCGAGCCCGGCGAGGATCCATCCGAGGCTCACCACCAGCCCGGAGGCGGCGCAGATCGCCAGGCGGATGAGGAGTTCGCCGCCGCGTCCGGTCGGCGTCCGCGGCGGTACGAGGACGGCAGGCACCTGTTCGGAATCGGTCTCCGCCATGGCCGGCCTCCCGTACTGACTCATCGGTCAACGTGACTGGGGTATCACAACCAGCCGCCGGGCGCACGGCCTGGCGGCGAAGGTCGTGGACGAGGCTACCTTCGGCCGACCCCGGAAGGCTTCGGTCGGACGGGGTCGGGGATCCGCTCCGGTTCCGGCGCCGGTGGCCCGGCCGGAACGTTGTTCAGATCCAGTTGCTGCCGCCAGTACGCTATCGCGCCTTTCACCGTCGCGCGCAGGTAGTCCTTGACGTCTCCCGGCAGGTGCGGATCGGCCAGGTGCCGCTGGGCGTCGAGGAGCACGGGGTCGACGCGGGGCTTCGGCGACGGCGGCGCGACCATGCCGAGTTCCTCCCGAGTGGCCAGTCCGGATTCGACCATCAGCTCGCCGAGGCGTACGCCGAGCACGGGAGCGAGCTTGCGCAGGTTCTCCGGGGTCGGGGTGATCTCGCCGGCTTGATACCGCGAGATCAGCGACGCCGACACGCCCGAGGCCGCCTCCAGGTCGCCGTCCGACAAGAATCCATGCTTATCCATGAGTCGGCGGAGATACCACCCGAAGGGACTCTGCGGGTCTCTCCGGCGGCGGCTCACCAGTCCGATGGTACCGACCGGTAAGGGGCGACGAGAGAGCGCGGGTCGCCGCTTTCGTGCGTCCGTGAAAGAGGGACTCCTCCAAACGGCCCGCAGGCTGTCACCCATCCGGGCGACTAGGCGTCGTGCATGCATGGCTCTATAGTGCATGCGTGCACGAATTTAGCAAGCTTCCACGCCTGGCGTACAACGGAAAAGCATTCGACGAGATCTTCGAGCTGCTGGGTCTCCGTACCGACGCCGAGAAGGCCAGATTCCTGGGCATCGCGGAGAGCAGCTTCAACCGGATCCGGCGCGGCGTCTCCATCCCAGGCGGGCAGTTCGTCGCGAGCGCGCTGTACGCGATGAAGTCCGAACCCCGGCTCGGCGGCCTGCCGGCCGAGCACACCCGGTTCGACCGGCTTTTCACGGTTGCGGTGGGCCGGCCCAGGTGAGGCGCGCGCTGCGCCGTCACCTCCTCGCCCTGCTGCTGATGGTGCCGATCTTCGCGGTCGCGGTCGTGACGACACTGCTCGACCCGTGGGCCGCCGCACTGATCTTCAGCGGAATGGCGATCGCGCTGGGCGCGGGAGGTGAGGCGATGCGCGCGTTCACCGACGGCGACGCCGCCGAGACTTCGAAGGAGAGGCAATCAACGTGAGCGATTGGGTCAGGTGCACCACGGGGTCCTACCGCCTGATCGGCGGAGACTCCCGGCACCGCAGGCCGAACGGCGGCCCGCGGCCCCGGCCCGTGGTCGCCGGCGCGGGTCGGGGCCGGGCCGCGCCGGCGGCGGGCCGGACCGAGGCCTGGCACCTCGTGGAACGCATTCAGCGGGGCGACGTCGAGGCGGTCGGCGAGTTCTACGACCGCTTCAACACGGAGGTCTACAAGTACGTCTGGCTCTGGTGTGGTGAGGAGAAGCTCGCCCAGGAGCTGGTGCGGGAGGTCTGGGACCGGGCGCTGCGGCTCATCGGCGGGCTGCGAGCGACCGCCGACTCTCCCTTGAGCTGGCTGCTGGGACTGGCCCGGGATCGGGCGGTACGCCACTTCCACTCCCGCCGCTATCGGCTCGGCCTGGTGGAGCTGGGGGAGCTGCGGGGACCGGAGGACGACGGACGCGAACTGCTGGCGGCGGTACGCCGGTTGTCCCCGCCCCAGCAGGAGGCGATCGCGCTGACGTTCTTCTGCGGGCTCGACGACGTCGACGCGGCGGCCGTCATGGGGCGTACGCCGGCGATGGTCCAGGCGCTCACCAAGCGCGGCCGGGTGAAGCTGGCCGCGATGCTCACCGGCGGTGCGCTGTGAACACGCTGACCTCGCTGACCGTCGGCCAGCTCTGCCTGGCGCTCATCGCGATCGTCGTCATCGTGGCGACCGCCACCGCGCTCCTGGCCCATGTGCGGGGCCGGGAGATCCAGGAGCTGTACACGTACGTCAACCGGTGGGCGGGCGTCGACGACGACCTCGCCGGCAGCAACTTCATGGACGGCGTACCGCACGGGCCGGATCGCCGCCGGGTCAGTGACCCGAGGGCGGCCGCACGGCATCGGGCGGCGCTGCGATGAGCCGGGCGCGACGGTCCGGCGGCGCGGCGCGCGCGGCCAAGCGGACCCATCTGGCCCGCCGCAAGGCTCTCCCCGCCGCGGTACGCAAGTTGGAGGTGCGGTCGAGTGCTCCCGACACTGCGGCCGCACCTCCGACGGAGAGCCGGAAACGCAAGACTCCCGTGAAACGCACGGGAAAGACTCCCGTGAAACGCACGGGAAAGAGCGCGGCGGGATCGCCGGCGGCGGCTTCCCGGGGGAAGCCGAAGATCCCGCCGCCCCGTGAACCGCACCTGGAGGACCGGCGTCAGCCCGGACGTGCGGAGTCGATCGGCAACGGCCGCGCCGCGGTCGCGATCTTCGACACGTCCGTGCCGGTGTACATGCAGACGGTCCGGGAGACCAGCATCTGCCCCGAGCTGAGCCCACTGCGGTCGCTGGTCGCCGCGGCCGATGTGGCGGCCGCCGACCTGGCGGCGTACGCGTTCCGCGCCGGGGCCGCCGATCCCGTGGGACCGCCGCCCGGCCTGGACCCGGCCTTCCTGGCGGCTCAGCACGACAGCGCCGCAGATGACCCCACCGCGAATGACAGCGCCTCGAATGACACCGCCCCGAAAGACGGCCCGCCGAACCCGGCGGGAGAGGAGGAAAGATGGAGCTAGAAACGGTCGAGCAGACGCCGCACCACGCGCATCCGCTCATGCGTACCGGCGAGGTCGCCCGGCTGTTCCGGGTCGACCCGTCGACGGTGATCCGCTGGGCGCAGAAGGGAAAGTTCCAGTGCGGCCGGACTTTGGGCGGTCAACGGCGGTACCTCCGCTCGGAGATCGAGGCGCTGGCCGAAGCCGACGGGATGGGGATGATCTGGCCCTGAATCCGATCGGGCGGGCGCGTCGCCTCGGTGCTCAGAGCAGCCCGAGGCGACGCGCCCGCCCGACGGCGTCCCGCCGGGTGCCGACCGACAGCTTGCGGTAGATGCTGCGTACGTGGGTCTTCACGGTGTTCTGCGAGACCGACAGCTCGGCCGCCACATCGCGAACGGTGAGCAGGCTCGGTAGATAGCGCAGCACCGCCAGCTCCCGATCCGTCAGGTCTTCCAGCAACCGGTCGCCCCCGCTCGCCGTGACGGCCGGGCGTACCGCGTCGAGGCGGACGCTCAACAATGGATAGTCGGCCACGAGGTCCCGATTGCGATCGAGGAGGGCGCGCGCTTCGCCGCCCACCTCACCGAACGGGGCGACCAGTCCGTCGACGTCGGCGATGACCAGGGCGGTGCCGATCGCGATGCGTACGGCGCCTTCGTGGCCCAGCCGGTCGGCGATCAGACTCTCCGCCAGCCACGCGTTCACCTGCGCCCACGGTCCGGCGGTCGCACTCGTCCGGTGCACCGCTTCGAGGATCCGGGACGCCGCGTTCAGCTCTCCGCCCGCCAGATGCGCTCGGGCGGCCACGATGCACGCGTGACTGTCGAGCGGCGTACGCCCGTCGCGCATGGCGTACCGTGCCGCGGTCACGGCCTTCGCCGGGCGTCCCTCCGCCAGATGCAACTCCGCGGTGGTGACCGCACGCCAATCGTCGAGAAGGGACGGTCCCGTCGCCGGTCCCGCCACGGCCAGCGCGTCCCGGGCCGCCGGCACGTTGCCGAGGGTCAACAGGATGCGTGCGCGGACCAGCCCGGTCGCGTACGCGCTGGGCTGGTCGTCGGCGTCGCCGGATTCGGTGCCCACCACGGTCAGCGCGTCGGCGGCCGCTCCCCGGAGCCAGAGCACCAGGCCTCGGGCGAGGCGCGCGGGTCGCCGATACGCCGCCGGCACGTCCGAGGCCGCCGGATCCCGCGCGTACGCGAGTTGGGCGGCCTGTCCCACATCCCCGCGGAGGGCGTGTACCAGGGCGAGCCCGCCCAGCGCCGCTCCGGAGGACAGGGTGAGCTCGTGGCGGCCACTGTGGACGGCCGCGGCCTCCAGGCTGGACCGGGCCAGTGTCAGATCGCCGGTCCACAGCGCGGCGTGGCCGAGACATTCGGCGGCGATCGCCCGCATTCCGTCGGCGGCCGGCACCAGGCCCGGCACGGTCGCGTCGAGCAGCTCGAGCAGAGCCGTCATGGTGAGGCCGATCGCCTCGACGTCCTCCCGTTGCCGGGCGAGTAGCAGATCACCCAGGCACAAAGCCGCCTGCATGGGCAGCCGTCGTTCCGTGGTGACCTCGGCGAACCGATCGCGGGCCAGTCGTGCGTACGCCCCGGCGGTGTGCGCGTCGTCGCGAGCCGCCGCGGCCAGCGCCAGCACGGTCGCCGTCTCCGGATGGCGTACCGCGTCCCGGGCTGGAATCCAGGTGGGCAGGTCCAGGAAGACGTCCCGAGCGGCGCCCAGCACGAGCGGAGCGGCGACGCGTACGCCCACCTCGGCGGCCAGGTCGGCTTGGCGGGACGCGGCGGCGTGCCGCAGTGCCGCTTCCGGCCGGTCGTGTTCGGCGTAATGCTGGGCGGCTCGGGCGTGCACGTCCGTGACGTGTTCGGCGATCAGCAGCCCGGCCTCGTCGCGAAGGAAGGCGGCGTAGGGCCGCCGAAGCTGTAGCCGCTCCGGGTCCTCCGCTGGGCGTACCAGGAGATGATGTTCGCGGCGCAGGTGATCCAGCAGGCGCGCGGCGTCGCGGCGGCCGGTGATCGCCTCCGCGGACCGGGCGTCGAGGTCGTCGAGCAGACTGCAGCGCAGGACGAAGTCCTGCTGCTCGGCCGGAAGGCGGCCGAGCAGCTCGGCGCGCAGGAAGTCGGCGAGGACGTCGGTGAACCCGGCGGTGTGGACGTCGGGCGCGCACACTCCGGCGGCGAGCCCGCCGGTGCGTTCGACCAGCGCGGTGGCCTCCGCCGGGGTGAGCACGCGCTGTCGCATCGACCAGTACTGGGCCGCTTCGCGCGGGCTGAACGCGAGGTCGTCCGGGCCCACCTCGGTGAGCCGGCCGATGAGCCGCAGCCGGCTCAGGTGCGCGGCCGGCGCCTCGCGCGTGGCGAAGACGACCCGCACCTGGGGCAGGTCGTGACTGAGCAGTGCCGAGACGGTTCCGGCGGACCGGCGCAGATACTCGCCGTTGTCCAGGACGATGACCAGCGGCTGCTCCACCTGAGCCAAGGAGCGTGCCAATGCGCCGACCGTCTCCGGCTGCCCGGTGACGCCGGTGGCCCGGTCGAGGGCGGTCGTCAGCGTGCCCCAGAAGACCGCTGGGTCGCCGTCCAGGGGGCTCAGACCGACCCAGGCGACCTGCGCGGCTACGGCTGCCTCCGCGGCCCACATGGCTAGCGCGGTGGTCTTCCCGGATCCGGCCGGACCGGCGACGACCAGCAGATCTCCGGCGTCGGCGCGATCGAAGGCCTCGTGCAGCCGCCGCCGGAGCAGACCGCCGGCGACCGGCGGCACCCAACTGTCCACAGTGGCTATCGCCACGTTGTCGATGACGTGAGTCATGGTGTCCCCGACCCCCCGCGGGAGCGAAACCGCCCCGGCTGGGGGAGTCCGACGGGCTCCAAGCCTGGGCGCTTTCGTAGCATAAGCCCAATATGGTGGCGTTCGTGGGCGACTCCGGTCATGCGTTTTGGCATCCCCGCTCACGCGGCGGACCTACTTATCGCCTTGCTCAACTTGGTTGCTACGCAACCGTTTTCACCTGACGAGGGTGACGTCGGCACTCGTTCGGGCGGCGAAGGTGGGCAGGTGAACGCCGTCGAGTTACGCGCCCGGGTGGACGATCTGATGTCGTCCGCCCATGATGATCTGGCCAAACTGATCGCCATCCGGTCGGTCGCCGGGTCCGGGGACCACACTGCCGCCGAGTGCGAACGAGCCGCCGAGTGGGTGGCGGAAACCTTGCGGGGGGCGGGATTCCCGCATGTCCGGCTCGTGCCGGTTCCGGACGCCGCTCCGGCGGTGTACGCCGAACGCGCCGATGCCGGGCCGTCCGCGCCGACCGTCCTGTTGTACGCCCACTACGACGTTCATCCGGCGCTGGACGAGGAAGTCTGGAAGACTCCGCCGTTCGAGCTGACCGAGATGGACGGCCGTTGGTACGGACGCGGCGCCGCCGACGGCAAGGGCAACCTGCTCATGCACCTGACGGCCGTACGCGCGCTGGGCGAGCGGCTGCCGGTGAACCTCAAAGTGATCGTCGAGGGCTCGGCCGAACGCGGTTCGGGCAGCCTCGCCCACTCGCTGGGGGAGTACGCCGACCTGCTGGCGGCCGACGTGTTCGTCATCGGCGACGCGGGGAACCTGGCGGTGGGCGTACCGGCGATCACGGTGAGCCTGCGTGGTCAGGTGGCGTTGTCGGTGACGGTGCAGACGCTCAGCGCGCCACGCGAGGCCGGCCCGTACGCCGGACCGGCGCCGGACGCGCTTGCGGCGTTGCTGCACATGCTCGCGAGCTTCCGCGACCCGGCGGGCAACACGAACGTCATGGGGCTGGACAACATGAGTGCCTGGGCGGGCGCGATCTATGCCCCGGCACGGTTCCGGGAGGACGCCGCCGTGCTGGACGGCGTCGCGTTGCTAGGGCATGGCGCGGTCGCCGACAGCCTCTGGGCGCGCCCGGCGATCACCGTGCTCGACATCGACTTCCCCGTCCGCGGGGAGCACGCCATGATCCAGCCGTGGGCACGGGCTCGGCTGGATCTACGCGTACCGCCGCACGTCGACGAGGTCAAGGCGGCCCAGGCGCTCGTCGGCCATCTGCACACGATCGTGCCCTGGGGCGCCCACGTACGCGTCGAGCGGGAGTCGGCCGTCCCGCCGTTCCTGGCCCGTGCGGGCGGTCCGGCGTACGCCGCCCTGGCCGAGGCGATGCGTGAGGTGTACGGCGAGGAGCCCGCCCAACTCGGCCGGGGCGGCACCAATCCGCTCTGCGTGGGGCTGGCCGAGGCCTTCCCGGAGGCTGAGATCCTGCTGATCGGAGTGGAGGAGCCGCTGACCCGGCGGCACGAGCCGGACGAGAGCGTGGATCCGGCCGAGATCGCCGATATGGCCCTGGTCGAGGCCCTCTTCCTGCGACGATGTGGACGTGTCTCACCCATGGCGGGCGAAGACCCGGGCGGCGGGGGCCCCGGACGATGACCGGATGAGCAACCCGACCGAAGCGTTCTTCACGGAGCTGGCCGATCGCGGGCAGGACCCGCGACTGGCCGGCGCGTCAGGCGCCCTGCGGATCGACGTCCACACCGATGGTGACCTGGCCGGGAAACCGTCCGGGCACTGGCTGATCACATTCGGCGACGGCGAGGTGGCGGTGGCCCGGGGCAAGGCGCCCGCGGACTGCGTCGTGCAGATCACCGACGATCTGCTCGACCGCCTCGTGACCGGCGAGGCCAACGGGATGGCCTCGGTGCTGCGCGGCGCGATGTCGATCCAAGGCGACATCGAGCTGCCCATTCAACTGCAGCGGATCTTCCCGGGGCCGCCGGCCTCCCGGGTCTCCGCGCTCGAGGCGAGCGGGAGTGCGTCATGAGCGTGAGCATCCTGCACGGGAACACCTTCGTGGTCAGCGACGACCGCGGGGACATCGAGGCGAGCCCGACCGAACCGGACGGGCTGTTCGCCTGGGACACCCGATTCCTGTCCCGCTGGGTGCTGACCGTCGACGGACAACGGCTGCAGGCCCTGTCCACCGACGACATGCAGTACTTCGAGACCCGGTTCTTCCTGGTTCCGGAGACCGGCACGGTGTACGTCGACGCGAAACTGTCGGTCATCCGGCGGCGTACCGTCACGCCCAGCGGCTTCGACGAGCAGCTGACTTTGCTCAACCACGCGGACGAGGCGGTCGAGCTCGCGGTGCGGCTGGACGTGGCGTGCGACTTCGCCGACCTGTTCGACGTCAAGAACGCGCAGGAGAAGAAGGGCAAGCTCTACACCCGCCTCGACGGCGACCGGCTGGTGTGCGGCTACGAACGCGAGACGTACCACCGCGAGACGATCATCTCCAGCACCGTCCCGGCTGTCATGGACGACCACGGGATGTCGTTCTTCCTGCACATCGCGCCGCACGAGCAGTGGACCACCGACCTGCACCTGGCGGCGGCCATCGTCGGCCCCGGCGGCCATCCGGCGACGCTGGCCAAGGACCGGACCAAGCCCGACCTCGAGCACGACCTGGAGCACTGGATCCGGCAGGCGCCGCGGACCGAGTGCGACTGGCGGCCGCTGGCCGACATCTATCAACGCAGCCTGACCGACCTGGCCGCGCTGCGATTCTCGCCGCTCACCTCGGGCGGGCGGAGCCTGCCCGCCGCCGGGCTGCCGTGGTTCATGACGATGTTCGGCCGCGACAGCATCTTCACGAGCCTCCAGGCGCTGCCGTTCGAACCGGAACTGGCCGCGACCACGCTGAAGGAACTCGGCGCGCGGCAGGGCACCCGGATCGACGACTTCCGGGACGAGGATCCCGGGCGCATCCTGCACGAGATGCGGTACGGCGAGTCGGCCGCCTTCGAGGAGCAGCCGCACAGCCCGTACTTCGGCAACGCCGACGCCACCCCGCTGTTCGTCGTGCTCCTCGACGAGTACGAGCGGTGGACCGGCGACACGAAACTCGTGAAGGCGCTGGAGTTCCAGGCGCGGGCGGCGCTCGACTGGATCGACCAGTACGCCGACCTCATGGGCAACGGGTACATCTCGTACCAGCGGCGCAACGAGGAGACCGGCCTGGAGAACCAGTGCTGGAAGGACTCCTGGGACTCCATCTCGTACCACGACGGCCGGCTGCCGGGCTTTCCGCGAGCCACCTGCGAACTGCAGGGGTACGCGTACGACGCGAAGGTGCGGGGCGCCCGGCTGGCCCGGACCGTGTGGAACGATCCGGCGCTGGCGGATCGGCTGGAGAAGTCGGCGGCCGACCTGAAGAAGCGGTTCAACCGCGACTTCTGGGTGGCCGAGGGCCGGTACTTCGCCATCGCCGTCGAGTCGGACGGCAGCCAGGTGGACGCGTTGTCGTCCAACATCGGGCATCTGCTGTGGAGCGGCATCGTCGACAACGGCAAGGCCAAGGCCATCGCCGGGCACCTGATGAGCCCGCAGCTGTTCTCCGGTTGGGGCGTACGCACGCTGGCCACGGACGCGCAGCGGTTCAATCCGATCGGCTACCACACCGGCACGGTGTGGCCGTTCGACAACTCGTTCATCGCCTGGGGTCTGCGCCGGTACGGGTTCAAGCGGGAGGCGGCCCGGATCGCGGCGGGCATCCTGGACGCCGCGACGTACTTCGAGGGCCGCCTACCGGAGGCGTTCGGCGGATACGAACGCGACCTGACCCGCTATCCCGTGCAATATCCGACGGCGTGCAGCCCGCAGGCCTGGTCCACCGGGGCACCGCTGCTGTTCCTGCGTACCATGCTCGGGCTCGAGCCACTGGGCGAGCATCTGGTGGTCGACCCGGCCCTGCCGGCCGGCATGGGCCATCTGGCGTTGCTCGACATTCCCGGCCGCTGGGGGCAGATCGACGCGTTCGGCCGGGGCCGGATCGACGTCGGTCCGGGGCGGAGGTCCCGGCGGCAACTGGGAACCGAGCAGGGTCAGGAGAGTCTGTCGACCGGATCAGCGTGACCGCCTGGTTCCGGGCTCGGCTCGGCGCCCGGTTCAGGGCTCGTTGAAGCGGGACTCACGTCCCTGCAAGTACATCTGAAACTCGTCGGAGAGGATCTGCCCCGGGTTGTCGGCGTTCGGCCGTCGCTGAGTCGGCCGGCGCCGGCGCCGGGGGCGATTCGGCCGCTGTCGCTGCTGCTGCGGCGCGACGAGGTTGGCCTGGACCGAGACGGTCTGGGCCACCGCGGCCACCGCCGACTGCATTCTGGCCTCGGCCACCACGATCTCCCGGCGGACGCGGCCCACTTCCATCAAGGCGTGCCCGGCCAGCAGAGCCGCGGTCACGGATAGCCCGATGATCACCGACCATGCCTTGACCACGGGATCGACTGCGCTGCCGATGATCCAGACCAGGCTGACGACCAGGGCCGAGACCATTCCGTAGGCGATCCGCATGATCGTGTCGGTGCTGCTGCGCCCCGGTGCCTCCGGGGCTTGGGTGATGATGACCGGCCCGACGCCGGCCCAAGACTCCTTACGCTCCTCCGCCATCGTTGGCTCCTCCCGGCGGCGTGGTGGGTGCGTCCGGTCCATCGGGCCGACGTCCGCATCCGCCACGCGATCGAGTAGCCACCGTCCGTCACGACAGAGGCGGTGCGACATCGTACTTTCGGGTGGGCCTCCGTACCCGACTGGCCGCGTATGCAAGTTCCATGTTGCAAGCCGGGGTCGCACGTGCACGCATGGACAAACGTCGAATCATGACGTCAGGGACGACACGACCGGCAGATTTCGGCTGACATCCGTGGAACTTCCATCACGGATTTGCCGATCGGCTGAGTGCTGATCGTCCAAATAGGGGAACGCGCACGCGCGACGGAGTTGCTAACGCTCTGTCAATCAGGAGTCAGGCGGCGCGTACGCCCCGGCCGACGGCGCGCTCGGCGGCGCTCGGCTCGGCGGGCGACTTGAGTCCGGTCTGCTGCCGCCAGAACGCGATCGCCCCCCGGAGGGTGTCGCGCAGATAATCCTTGGCGGAGTCGGGACGCGTGGGGTCCGACAGCAAGCGCTGCGCCTCCGCGAGGCTGGCGTCCAGCTTGGTCGTCGCCGTCGCCCGGGGCACCATCCCGAGCTCCTCGCGGGTCGCGAGGCTCGCCTCGACCATCAGCTCCCCGAGGCTGACCCCCAGATATGGGGCGAGCCGGCGGAGGTTCTGCACGCTGGGCTCGATGTCACCGGACTGGTAACGAGAGATGAGCGAAGCGGAGACGCCGGTGGCGGAGGCCAGTTCGCCGTCGGAGGCGAAACCGTGGGCCTCCATGAGGGCCCGGAGGTACCACCCGAAGGGTGTCTGCGGGTCACGGCGCTTCTTGCTCACATGCAAGATCTTACGCCCCTGGTCAGACGCTCGTCACGAGATGGTGACGTATTTCTTGCACGTGTGCAGGACATTTCGGGTTATCCCGGGCTGGTATCACTCGAACGGTGGATATGATCCATGCATGCATGACTTTACTATGCATGCGTGCGTGAACACAAGAACGCTCTTCTGAGCCCGGTGGTGACGAGGTGACCTTGCGGAACATTCGTCACCCCGCACCCCGCACCGTCGATCACCCCTCCGGTTCCGGCCGCGTACGCGACCGGGCTGCCCTGCCCGATTCCGACGGCGACCCGTGGTCGCTGATCGAGCGGGCCCAACAGGGCGATGTCAGCGCCTTCGGCGAGCTGTACGCGCGGTACAACGCCGAGGTCTTCCGCTACCTGTGGCAGCGCTGCGGCCACGTCCAGCTGGCCCAGGATCTGGCCGGCGACGTCTGGGAACGGGCGTTGCGCGGCATCGGCCGGCTGAACTACCGGGGGGCGCCCCCGCTGGCCTGGCTGATGACGATCGCCCGCAACCGGGCGATCGACCACTTCCGGTCCGGCCGCTTCCGCATGGAGGTCCTCAGTGACGCGACCCGGGACATGGGACAGATCGACGACTCGGCCGACATCGAGCAGATCGCCGTAACCCGGTTGGAGTCGGCCGTCGTACTGCGGGCGGTCCAGGAGTTGTCAGCCGCTCAGCGACAGGCCATCACCTTGACCTACTTCGCCGGGCTGACCTGTCCCGAGGCGGCGGTCCGGATGGGCGTGACCGAGGACGCGGTCAAGGCGCTCAACATGCGCGCCCGCCGGACCATGGCCCGGCGGCTGAGCGTGGGCGTCGAACGCGCCGCCCTGGCCGGGTGATGCCGATGCTGCGTGAGATCCGGCCCCTGATCGGCGTCGGCCCCCGGCCGGGCTGGGCGGTCATCCCGCCGCCCGACCGTGGGCCGTACCGGCAGGCCGTCCAGCTGCCGACCGCCGAGGTCAAAGCACTCCGTGCGCACGGCGTCGCCGCCCTCGGCGACCTCTCACCGAGCCGGGTCGTCGCGATCGCGCGGGCGGCTCGCGTACCCAACTTCCGCACCGCACCGCGAAGGAGAACCCGGTGAGCCTGAACGACAACGTGACGGTCGGTCTGCTGTGTCTGTCCTGTGGTGCGGCCACCCTGGTGACGGTGGTGGCCACGGCGCTCGTCGTCCACGTCCGCCACCGAGACGTCCGGCGGCAGGCCGAACAGATCCGGCGCTGGGTGGACTCCCGCGTGGAGCGCAAGGCGTTGCCGCCGCTGCAGACGCTGCCCGACGGCTTCGAGGAGGTGCCGGAGGCCCCGGTCGTGTACGCCTGGTGGACGCCGTCCAAGGAGGACCTGACCGAGACGGCCGTCCTTCCCCGGATGACCGACGACATCCTGACGGCGGAGGCGCTGCGGTTCGAGGTGACCCAGGTTCTGCAGACGATCCCGTGGCGGGACGCCACCACGGTGCCCGTCCGGCGCGGTCACCTCGACGTCATCGACGGCTACGCCCGTGTCGGGCGGCACCGGGCGGGACCCCGGTGACCCAACCGACCGACACCGTCGCGCCCCCTGCGCCGGGCCGGCACCGTTCCCCGGAGCCGCCGTACGACCACCGCCGCGTCGCCGTCCTGGTGATCGCGGCGGTGGCCCTCGTCCTCGCGGCCGGGATCAGCGTCGCGGCGTTCGTCGCCGTCGCCTCTGATCCCGGCCCGCCGGCGGGCACCCGGCGGTAGCCGTAGACCGGTGGTGATCATGCCGTCGGGGAGTCGATCAGGACGCCAGGGACACGACACGCGGTCGATCACGACCGATAGTTCATGATCGTGCGGGGAGCGGGGCATCAAGCGGAGCGGGCGAGGGGGAGGGGTCCGCAGAGCACGACGGATGTCGGCGGGACGGTCGTCGCGAGCGCGACGACGAGGTCGCCGCCGACGCGTACGTCGGTCAGGTGAATGTCCTCCGTGGGCCAGTCCGCTGCCACGCCGTCGGCGATCGCGAGCGGCCCGCGAGTGTCTAGGGCGTCGAAGCGTACGGCGAGTCCGTGGCCGGTCAGTTTGACGGCCGCCTCTTTGCGGGTCCACCGGCGCAGGAACCACTCTGTCCGCGCCGGCTCGGGCACGGCCGCGAACTCGGTCCGTTCGGCGCCGGTGAGCGTACCGGTCAGGGAGTCCAGATCGCGGGTCGTGGCCTGGTGCTCCAGATCGACGCCGACTCGCCCGGACCCCACGACGGCAAGGACCACCCACTCGCGCGTGTGGCTCACGGACAGGTCGATCGGTCCCTGGACGGCGGGACGTCCGTGCGGCCCGCCGCAGCGGCGACAGGTCCGCTCGATCGTCACCTCTCCCGGCAAAACGCCCAGGTAGCGCGCGGCCACCTCGCGCTGCGCGCTGCGCGAGGTGAGGAATGTCCGGCGCGCGTGCTCGGCCAGGAATCGGTCCGCCTGGGCCCACTCTTCGTCGGAGATCCAGCTGGTACGCCCACCGACCGGAACGGGCCAGAGGTGACAGACGCCGGGCGGGGGAGCCGACGCCGCGACCGGTAGGGCGGCCTCGCCCCAGATCTCGTCCACGCGCTCACCTTAGCCGTTGACGCCCTGACAAAATGAGCCTAGATTGTCAGTGTGTCAGAGAATCGCCGCGACCAGATCGTGACGGCAGCCCTGGAGGTGTTCGGGCGCTACGGCTACCGCCGCAGTTCCATGGACCTGATCGCGCAGGCCGCCCGCATCTCCCGGCCGGCCGTGTACCAGTACTTCCCCGGCAAGGAGGCCGTCTTCCGGGCGGTCGGGCAGAAGATCGCCGACGAGGTGCTCGCCGCGGCGGCCGACGCGGGGGCGACCGGCTCCGGTGGCGTCGCCGACCGGCTCACCGAGGTGCTGGCCCAGAAACTCGACCTGTTCGGCGGCGCCATCGGGGCCGGCTTCAAAGCCGAGTTGTTCGCCGAGGCCGGGCAGCTCGCCGGGGACGTCATCGCGAGCTTCCACGACCGGTACGCCGACCTCGTGGAACGCATCGTCGCCGACTCCGGTCTGCCGGGGCTCGGCCGCACGATCAGTCCGCGCGACGTGGCGCTGGTGCTGACCGACGCACTGCCCGGCATCGCGCAGGAGCCCGACGCCGCAACAGCCCGACGCCGCCTGCGTCAGCTCGTCGACCTCGTCGTCCGAGGTCTGTCCGCTTAGGAGTTTCCGTGGTGCAGACGATCTTGTTGGGTTTCCTCGCCGGGGTGTTCGGGGCGAACGGCGTACCGCACTTCGTGCGGGGGATAACGAAGAGCACGTATCCCTCGATGTTCGGCTATGGTCCCGTCGTCAACCTGCTCAGTGGCTGGGCCATGTTCGTGCTCGCCGGAGTCGTGGCGTACGCCGCACACGTGGCCGACCATCCGGTCGCGGCCTTCACCGCCGCGGCGGCCGGCGTACTCCTCATGGGACTGTTCCACGCCGGCGTCGGGGCGTTCGGCCGTCGCCCGCCGGCCGACGTCAGCTCTTCAACCGGTAGGTGATCTGCACGAACTGACCGTTCTGCGCGGCCGAGACGAGTTCGAGCCGGTCGGGTCCCAGCCGACGGGGGAGCAGCGGCTTACCCGCGCCGAGGGTCGCCGGGGCCATTCCCAGGATCACCTCGTCGAGCAGGCCGGCGTCGGCGAAGCGGCCGACCAGCTCACCCCCGCCGACCAGCCAGATGTTCTTCTCCCCGGCGGCTTGGCTCAGCTGCTCGTGCACCGGGCGTACGTCGCCCTGCACGAACCGCAGATCCACGCCGGGGATGGGTGGCAGCTCGCGATGGGTGAAGACCCAGCAGGGAACGTCGGCGTAGTAGGACTTCCACTTCTCGGGGTTCTCGAGGAGGTCGTCGTGCGCGAGGACCCATTCGTAGGTCGTCGCGCCCATCGCGAACGCGCCGATTCCGGTGAAGAACTCGGCGAACCTGTTCTCGCCCTCCGCCACCGCGAACAGCCAGTCGAGCGAGTCGTCCGGGTCGGCGATGAAGCCGTCGATCGTGGTCGCCGTGTAGTACTGCGTCTTCGGCATGCCCTCACTTTCGCACGCTGCGCGCCCGGACGTGCAGCCGTTCGCCTTGGCGGCCGAAGAGGCTGAGCACCTCCACCGGCCGGTCGGTCGCGCTGCCGAACCAGTGCGGCAAGCGGGTGTCGAACTCGGCCGCCTCGCCGGTCGGCAGCTCGAGATCGTGGTCGGCGAGCAGCAGCCGCAGCCGCCCGGACAGGACGTAGAGCCACTCGTAGCCCTCGTGCGTCTTCCGGTCCGGCTCCTCGCCCGGCGGCAGGATCAGCTTGTACGCCTGAAGTCCGCCCGGTTGCCGGGTCAGCGGGATCATGGTGCGGCCGCCTTCGCGGATGGGCGTCGGCCGGATCCGCGGATCGCCGACGGCGGGGGCGCCCACGAGTTCGTCCAGCGGCACCTTGTGCGCCTGAGCGATCGGCAGCAGCAGTTCCAGGCTCGGCTTGCGCTGGCCGGTCTCCAGCCGGGACAGGGTGCTCTTGGAGATCCCGGTCGCCGCTGAGAGGGCGGACAGCGTCACTCCGCGCTTCTTGCGTACCTCTTGGAGGCGGGGGCCGACCTGCGCCAGCGTCTTCGTGATCTCGTCCACCCCTCCATTGCAGCGCGCCGTCCCGGTTTCGGCAACAAAGGTTGTCGAGATCGCGGCGGCCTCCGCACCATCGGACGCGGAGGTGAGCGCGATGGACGCGTACGACGTGGTGGTGATCGGAGGCGGCGCGGCGGGGCTGAACGCCGCCCTGGTGCTGGGCCGGGCCCGTCGCCGGGTGGCGGTGGTGGACGCGGGCGAGCCCCGCAACGCACCCGCCGCCCACATGCAGGGGTTCCTCTCCCGGGACGGGATGCCCCCGGCCGAGCTGCTGGCGGTGGGCCGGGCGGAGGTCACCCGGTACGGCGGGGTCATCGTCGCCGGCCGGGTGACCGCGATCGAACCGGGCTTCACCGTCCGGCTCGCCGACGGCTCGGCCTTGAGCGCGCGACGGATCCTGGTCGCGACGGGGCTGCGAGACGACCTGCCGGAGCTGCCCGGACTGGCCGAACTCTGGGGCCGGGACGTTCTGCACTGCCCCTACTGCCACGGCTGGGAGGTACGCGATCAGGCGATCGGCGTACTCGGGACCGACGAGCGCGCGGTGCACCAGGCGTTGCTGGTCAAGCAGTGGAGCGACGACGTGGTGCTCTTCGCCCACGCGTACGCCCCGACGGCCGAGGACCGGCGGAAGCTCGACGCCCGCAAGGTGCCCGTCGTCGAGGGACCGGCCGCCGGTCTCGTCACCGAAGACGGCCGGCTCCGGGGCGTACGGCTCGGCAGCGGCCGGATCGTCGAGCGGTCGGCGTTGTTCGTCGCACCCCGGTTCGTGCCGATCGACGAGCTGCTGCGCGACCTCGGCTGCGTGGTCGAGAACGGACTGGTCAAGGTGGACGCCTTCGGGCGTACCAGTGTGGACGGCGTGTGGGCCGCCGGGAACGTGGTCCTGCCGATGGCGTCGGTCGTGATGGCGGCCGCCGCCGGAGCCGCGGCCGCCATGGTCGTCAACGGCGATCTGGTGGACGCGGACGTCCGGGCGGCGCTGGGCTAGATCCCGGCGCGCGCGGCGCGGACGGCGTCGACGACGGCTTCGGCGTCGGCGCTGCCCATCCGGGGGTTGACCACGCAGGCCCGCAAGGCGAAGACCCCGTTCACCGTCGTTCCGGCGAGGAAGGCCCGCCCGGTGCGGTTCAGTTCGGTCAGCACCGCGCGGTTCTCCTCGTCGGTCAGCCCGGCGTACCGGAAGCAGACCACGCTCAACCCGTGGGCGAGCAGCTCCAGGCCGGGCTCGGCGGCCACCGCGGCGGCGAGCCGCCCGGCGACCGCGAGATCCCGGGCGATCAGCCGCCGGTAGCCGTCGAGGCCGAGGTGTCGAAGTTGCGCCCAGATCTTGAGCGCCCGGAACGGGCGGGTCTGCTCGAAGCCGAACTCGCTGAACCAAGGCTCGTCGTCGGTTCGCAGGTAGGGCGGGACGAGGCTGAACGCGTCCCGGGCGAGCTGGCGGTCCTTCAGGAGCACGAGGCCCGCGTCGACCGGGGCGTACAGCCACTTGTGCGGATCGAGGGCGATGCTGTCCACCGCGGACAACGCTGCCTTGACCGGGGCGTACTCGTCGAGGAGCAGGACCGCCGGGCCGCCGTAGGAACCGTCGACGTGCAGCCAGACGTCGTGGTCCGCGCAGACCTCGGCGATCTCGGCCAGCGGATCGATCGCTCCGGTGTTGACCGTCCCGGCACTCGCCATCACGGCGACCGGCACGGCACCCGCCGCTCGGTCCGCCACGATCTCCCGCCGCAGCAGATCCGGGCGCAGGCGGTGGCCGGCGTCGGCCGGGATGAGCCGGACGTTCGCCGACCCGATGCCGAGCAGTTCGGCCGCCTTCCGGGCGGATCCGTGCCCTTCCGTCCCGAGGTAGACGACGAATCTCCGCCCGGCCAGGCCGTCGCGGCGGACGTCGATCCCGTGCCGCTCGGCCGCGCGATGGCGGGCGACCGCGAACGCCGTGAGGGTGGCCATGGAACCGCCGCTGACCAGCAGGCCGGTGCCCGTCTCGGGAAACCCCGCGAGGTCACGGAACACCCGGACGACCTCGTGCTCGACGTGGACCGCCGCGTGATCGCCCCCGGCGACGCTCGGGTTCAGCGCGGCGGCCAGTGCCTCGGCGTACGCCCCGAGGACGTGCGGGGGAGAGTTCACCCAGGCCGCGTACCGGGGATGACCGTTGCCGAACGGGTACGCCAGGACGTGCCGGCCGATGTCGGCGAGCACCTCGTCCACGTCGACCGGGCCCCCGTCGGCCGGTGGCACGGTGGACGCGTACGGCTGCCAGACCGGTTTCTGTGACACCGTGGTCAGGTGGTCCGCGACGAGGTCGGCGACCCGGTGGCCGATGCGGCGTACCTCGTCGGCGTCCCACTCCCAGGCGGGCGCGATCGGCTCGTTCGGCGCGAGCGGCGCGTTCGGAAGGTTCGGCTCGCTCATCGCAGGTCCATGACCAGGTAGTAGACGCACGGCTCGACGCCGGGATTGGCGAACCCGTGATGGCAGTCGCCGGCGTAGTAGACGCTGTCCCCAGCGTCCAACTCGGTGACCTCGTCGTCGAGCGACAGGCGCAGCGTCCCGGCCTCGACCGCCAGATACTCACGGGTGCCGGGCGCGTGCGGGGTGAAGACTCCGGCGTCCACGCCCGCCTCGATGGTCGTGCGCATGAACTCGAACTCGACGCCGGGCACCACCGGGCTGAGGATGCGCCGCTGCCAGCCCTCGGCCTGGGCGACGTCCTGCTTGTCGTGTCGCAGCAAGACCCGGCGCTCGGGCGACTCCGGTCGCAGCAGGCGGGCGACGCTGGTGCCCAACCCGGTCGCGATGCGATCGAGGACGAGCACGGTCGGCGTACGGCTGCCGCGTTCCACTTCGGACAGCATGCTGCGGCTGACGCCGCTGGCGGCGGCCAGCTCGTCCAGGGTCAGGTTGCGGCGGCGGCGTTCGGAGCGCACGCGTACGCCGAGATCGTCGATCATGAAATCCACTATAGCGGAATTCCGCTATAGTGGAACAGGCCTGACGGTTGCTCAGTGCTTGCCGAAGCGCAACTTCCACGGCACGAGCGCGGATTCGAGCTGTACGCCGAGGCTCATCTTCGACGCGCCCTCGACCCGCTCCTCGAACCGGATCGGCACCTCGGCGATCCGCATCCCGCGGCTGACCACGCGATAGTTCATCTCGACCTGGAAGGCGTACCCGTTGCTCTGCACCGACGCGACGTCGATGTCCCGCAGCGTCTGGGCGCGCCAGGCCTTGAACCCGGCGGTGGCGTCCTTGACGTGCAGCCGCAGGATCGTGTTGACGTAGAAGTTCGCCCAGGCCGACAGCGCCTTGCGATGCCATGGCCATTCGCTGGCGGTCGCGCCGCCCGCGACATACCGGGAGCCGAGGACCACGGCGGCGTCGGTGGTCGCCAGCTTCTCGATCATCACCGGGATGGCGGTCACCGGGTGCGACAGGTCGGCGTCCATCTGCACCACGATGTCGGCGCCCTCGTCGAGCGCCCGCGTCATCCCGGCGACGTACGCACGGCCGAGCCCGTCCTTCACCGTGCGGTGCAGGACGCCGACCGGGATCGGGGCCTCGACCGCGAGCTTCTCGGCGACCTCGCCGGTGCCGTCGGGGGAGTTGTCGTCGACGACCAGGACGTGCAGATCGGGCAGTCCCAGACCGGCGAGCAGGCTGACGAGCTTGGGCAGGTTGTCGCGCTCGTTGTACGTCGGCACGACGACAGTGATCTTGGGCGCGCTGGTCATGTCCACCTTCGTCTGGTCGGTCATCGCCGATCTACGGCTCTTTCTCGGACACCCGAGCGTACTATTCGCCCCGCCCGATCAAGTAAAGGTGCAGGTCGGCGGACGTGTCGCCCGGCCGCCGTGCGGCCGGCAGCCGGGCGGTCCCAGCGTCAGGCCGGTGTGCAGGTGACCGTCGGCGCAGAGTTCGCGCTGTTGTTCCAGCTGCCGTTGAAGCCGAACCCGGCGGTGCCGCCGGGTGCGACGGAGCCGTTGTAGCTCACGTTCTTCACCGTCACCGTGCCACCGCTCTGGGTGAATGCCCCATTCCAGAGTTGCGTCACGATTTGGCCGTTCGGGAACACCAGCACGACCGTCCATCCGGTGAGGGCGACGGTCCCGGTGTTCGCGACGGTGACCTCGGCGCCGAAGCCGCCGGGCCACTGACTGGACACGCGGTAGGTCGCGGTGCACTTCTTCCCACTCGACGTGGTCGGCGAAACACTGGCCGGCGGCGAGGTGCTCGCCGACGGTGACGTGCTCGCGGAAGGCGAGGCGGTGGCCGAAGCCGTCGTGCTCGCCGACGGCGACGTCGCGCCGCCCAGCTGGGCGATCAGCGGCGGATACCACTTGTCGGACATCTTCTGGTCGCCGGCCGCGTTCGGGTGGACGCCGTCGTAGGTGTCGGTCGCGGTGGAGAAGCCGGTCCACTGGTCGACGACGACGATCGGCGACTGGGCCGTCGTCTTCCCGGCCGCCCAGGCCGGAATCGCGGCGTTGAAGTCGATCGCCCGCTGAGCGCACTCGGTGCAGCTCGACGGGTTCATCGGGATGATCTTCGCGACCAGGATGCGCATCGAGGCCTTGCTCGCCCGCATCTGGTCGACGAGGGTGCTGAACGCGGCCAGGATGGTGGCCGGCGGGATGTTGCTCCAGACGTCGTTGGTGCCGAGGTGCATCAGGACGACGTCCGGCTGGGTAGCGCCGAGCCAGCCGGGGAGCAGACTCTGGTTGGCGATGTTGGTGGCGAGATAGCCGCCGTGCCCTTCGTTGTCCCCGTCGTACGCCACTCCGCAGCCTTGTGGCGGCAGCGTCCCGACGAAGTCGACGTTGGTGTACCCGGTGGACTGCAGGCGATTCCACAACAGCGCCCGCCAGCAGCCGGGCGAACCGGTGATGGAGTCGCCCAGCGGCATGACGCGTACCGGGGTGGCGGCCTGGGAGACGGCCGGATGCAGCAGCATCGCGGCGAGAAGCGCGACGAGCGCGGCCAGCGCGGCGGCGACGGCCGCGCGGGGAGCGGGTCGGGACATGGGGGTCCTTTCGCAGGGCACGCAGGGGCAGCCCGCTGCCCATGCGGTCGCACCTGCGGGACAGGTGTCGTCGGCGACGCCTCAACCCGCTCCACTGAGGAGGTATCGCCGGAGGTTGATGTTAGTCGTCCCCGCTCCGCCGGTCCAGCGGCCCCCAGTCGGCGTCGCCGGCCGAATCGACCAGGCGCTCTGCCTCGTCGAGCACCCTCCCGGCCACCCAACCGACCGGTTCGCGGCACAGCACCAGTGGCTCGTTGTCCGGACCCCGGCCGGTCTGCTCGCCGCGCAGGACCCAGGGGCGTACGCCGGGACCCCGGGTCTGTTCGAGGTGGCTGTAGTCGTGCAGCCGCCGGGCCACCCAGAAGCGCCTCGACCGGTCGCCCCACCAGGGTTCGACTGCCAGCGGATTGGCCGACAGGCCGGGCAGCGAGGCGCCGGTCAGGTCGTCGTGGCTGGCCTGTGCCCGGTCGGCGTGCGGACCGCGGGACCACCGGACGAACAGATCGTCACCGGACTCGCCGACCAGACGGGCCAGCCGGTCCAGGCTCTCGATCACGGGCAGTTCGGCCATGCGGTGCTGATCCCCGCCGTAGCCGGATCTATGCGGGCCGTGTGGGCAATTTCACGACGGCCGACCCCGGCCTGCTAGCCGCCTGAGCTGCGTGTTCTCAGGCCGTGGACCTTGGCCCGACCCGCTTCACGATCGAGCGTGATTGACCTAACCTGTTGTAACTTTCGCGGAAGCGTCACCTTCGCGTGACAGACGGGAGCGGACATGGGTCAACGGCTCGGTGTGGTGGCGGAGGCGGACGCCGGGGAAACCCGGGTCGCCGCGACGCCGGCGACTGTGCGCCAGCTCGTGGGTCTCGGGTACGAGGTCATGGTCGAGGCCGGAGCGGGCGCGCGCGCCAGCTTCCCCGACGACGCGTACGCCGAAGCCGGCGCCAAGATCGGCAGTCATGACGACTGCTGGCAGTCCGACATCGTGGTGAAGGTGAACGCGCCGTCCGAGACGGAGATCGCCGAACTGCGCGACGGGGCTACGCTGATCGGCCTGCTCAGCCCGGCATTGCGGCCGGAGCTGGTGGAGGCGCTCGCGGCGCGGCCGGTGACGGCGCTGGCGATGGACGCGGTGCCGCGTATCTCGCGAGCGCAGTCCATGGACGTGCTCAGCTCGATGGCCAACATCGCCGGCTACCGCGCGGTCGTCGAGGCCGCGCACGCCTTCGGCCGGTTCTTCGCCGGGCAGGTGACCGCCGCCGGCAAGGTTCCGCCCGCGAAAGTCCTCGTGGCCGGCGCCGGAGTCGCCGGCCTCGCTGCGATCGGGGCCGCGAAGAGCCTCGGCGCGATCGTCCGCGCGACCGACCCCCGGCCGGAGGTCGCCGAGCAGGTCCGGTCGCTGGGCGGCGAATTCCTCGAGGTCACGGTCGACCAGGAGGTCAGTTCGGACGGGTACGCCAAGGCGACCTCGGCCGACTACGACCGCCGCGCCGCCGAGATCTACGCCGAGCAGGCCGCCGAGGTCGACATCGTCATCACCACCGCCCTCATCCCGGGCCGGCCCGCACCGAAGCTGCTCACCGAGGAGCACGTCGCGAGCATGAAGCCGGGCAGCGTCGTCGTCGACATGGCGGCGGCGCAGGGCGGCAACGTCGCCGGGTCGAAGGCGGGCGAGGTCGTCGTCACCGAGAACGGTGTGACGATCATCGGCTACACCGACCTGCCGGGGCGGCTGCCCGCGCAGGCCTCCCAGCTGTACGGGACCAACCTCGTCAACCTGCTGAAGCTGGTGACTCCCGGCAAGGACGGCCAGTTCACCCTCGACTTCGACGACGTCGTACAGCGGAACATGACGGTCGTGCGGAACGGCGAGAAGCTGTGGCCGCCGCCCCCCGTACAGGTGTCGGCGGCCCCGGTCGCCGCCCCGGTCGCCCAGGTGGCGGCGCCGGTGAAGAAGCCCGTCTCGACCGGCCGGCTCTACACCCTCGTCGGTGTCGCGGCGGCCGCGTTGTTCTTGGTGACCGCGTTCGCGCCGAACCAGCTCATCGGCAACTTCACCGTCTTCTCGCTCGCCGTGGTCATCGGGTACTACGTCGTCGGCAAGGTCCACCACGCGCTGCACACCCCGCTGATGTCGGTCACGAACGCGATCTCGGGCATCATCGTCGTCGGCGCGCTGCTCCAGATCGGTCAGGGTGACGCCGTCGTCACCGGGCTGTCGTTCGTCGCCGTCCTGCTGGCCAGCGTCAACATCCTCGGCGGCTTCGCCGTCACCCGGCGCATGCTGAGCATGTTCTCGAAGGGCTGATCGAGATGAGTGCTGTCACCGCCGCGCAGGCGGCGTACATCGTCGCCGCGCTGCTCTTCGTGCTGAGCCTGGCCGGCCTGTCCAAGCACGAGACGTCGCGCAACGGCGTCGCGTTCGGCATCGCCGGGATGACCATCGCACTGGTCGCCACCATCGGGCTCGCCTCCCGCAGCATCAGCGCCATGGGCGTTGCCCTGCTGGCGATCGCCCTGCTGGTCGGCGGCGGTCTCGGCATCTGGCGGGCCCGGGTCGTCGAGATGACCGGCATGCCGGAGCTGATCGCCGTCATGCACAGCTTCGTCGGCCTGGCCGCCGTCCTCGTCGGCTGGAACGGCTACCTCGAACACAACGAGATGACCGGCGCGCTGTTGCGCATCCACCACGGTGAGGTCTTCATCGGGGTGTTCATCGGCGCGGTCACCTTCACCGGATCGATCGTGGCGTACCTCAAGCTGTCGGCTCGCATCAAGTCCGCGCCGCTCATGCTGCCCGGCCGCAACGTGCTCAATCTCGGCGCGCTGGTGGCGTTCGCGGTGCTCACCGTCTTCTTCGTGGTACGCCCGAACGTGTGGCTGCTGACCGCGGTGACCGTCCTCGCGCTCGCGCTCGGCTGGCACCTCGTCGCCTCCATCGGCGGCGGGGACATGCCGGTGGTGGTCTCGATGCTGAACAGCTACTCCGGCTGGGCCGCGGCCGCCTCGGGGTTCCTGCTCAACAACAACCTCCTGATCGTGACCGGGGCGCTGGTGGGCTCGTCGGGTGCGTACCTGTCCTACATCATGTGCCAGGCGATGAACCGGTCGTTCATCTCGGTCATCGCGGGTGGCTTCGGTGTCGAGGCGGCCACCGGCGGCGACGAGGATCTGGGCGAGCACCGCGAGACGAACGCCGAGGAGGTCGCCGAACTGCTGCGCAACGCGACCTCGGTGGTCATCACCCCCGGGTACGGCATGGCCGTGGCCCAGGCGCAGTATCCGATCGCCGAGCTGACCCGGATTCTGCGGGCGCACGGCGTCGAGGTGCGCTTCGGCATCCACCCGGTCGCCGGCCGCCTGCCCGGCCACATGAACGTGCTGCTCGCCGAGGCCCATGTGCCGTACGACATCGTGCTGGAGATGGACGAGATCAACGACGACCTCGCCGACACCTCGGTGGTCCTCGTGATCGGCGCGAACGACACGGTCAACCCGGCCGCGGCCGACCCGGGCAGCCCGATCGCGGGCATGCCGGTGCTGCGTGTGTGGGAGGCGGCCAACGTCGTCGTCTTCAAGCGCTCGATGGCCACCGGGTACGCGGGCGTGCAGAACCCGCTGTTCTTCCGGGACAACACGCAGATGCTGTTCGGTGACGCCAAGCAGCGGGTCGACGACATCCTGCGGGCGCTCGCCCCGTCGGTCGGCGGTCAGCGGGAACCCGCCGACGCGGTACCCGCCGGGGCGCGCTGACCTACAACGAATGCGGCAGGGCGAGTTCCGCACGGGACTCGCCCTGCTTCGCGTACCAGGCCGGATCGTCGGTGAGGGCGACGTCGACGCGCAGGCGTATCCACGACTCGACGGACGGCAGGTCGTCGGGCCGGAACCAGGCGACGGCGAGTGATTCGTCATCGTTGACGCGGGCCTGGCCGCCGACGGCCCGGCAGCGGAACCACACGTTGAGGTATTCGCACTGATCGCCGTTGGGGTAGACGACCGGGTGCATCGCGACGCCGGCGAGGCGTTCCACGACCACTTCGACGCCGGTCTCCTCGAAGACCTCGCGGACGATCGCGTCGGCGGGCTGCTCGCCCGGATCGATCGCACCGGCCGGCAGGGACCACTGCCCGGAATCGCTGCGCTGCCCGAACAGGATCTCCCCGGCGTCGTTCAGGACGACGGCGCTGACGCTGGGCAACAGGAGGACGTCGTGGCCGACCAGGCCACGCAGGCGGCGGACGTACGGAGACATCGGCATCCGCCGGACAATACCGCAGGCCCCGCCGATCGGCGGGGCCTGCGGTCGGAAGCTATGGGGCCGTCAGTCGGCGAGGGTGACGATCGCCTGCGCCCACTTGAAGTGCTTCTGCTTGGCCAGGTCGCGGACCGTCTTGATGCCGAACGCCTTGTCGAGGTACTCGGCGTCCTCCTTGGTCAGGCCCTCCAGAGCGGTGACGGGGGCGTCGGCGAGCTCCTGCGCGCTCTTGCCCTCCCACTGCTTCATGAGCTTCTTCTCGAGTCCCAGCAAGGGATCTCTCCTTACGTTGTGGTTCACGGGGGCTGGCGGCGAACCGCCGCGACGGATGCTATCGGCCGGGCTGTCCGGTTGCGACAGTGGTGCCGGGACTCCGACAGTCAGGGCGTACGCGCGTCCCGGACGATCTCCCCGTTCTTCATGATCACGACAAGGTTGGCCGGGTCGGCGAGCACGGAAAGATCAGTGAGCGGGTCGCCGTCGACGAGCAGGAGGTCGGCGTACGCACCCGGCTCGATCACACCCAGCGGCCGGGGATAGGGATCGCGCTCGCCCGACAGCGCGAGGAGTTCGGCGTTGCCGGAGGTCGCCATGCGCAGCACTTCGAACGGCGTGAACCAGCGGGACATCTTCGCCAGCTGCGCGCCCTGCCGGGTGGCCAGCTTCGGATCGAACAGGGTGTCGGTTCCCCAGGCGAGGCGTACGCCGTGCCTGCGCGCCAGTTCGTATGCGTTGTCGGTGCCCTGGACCATGGTGAGCTGCTTGGCGCGGTTCACCGGGTCGGCCATCGGGATGGCGTCCTCGTCGTCCAGGAACGGCTGCAGACACCACCAGACTTCCTGGATCGCCATCTGCTCGGCGGTCTCGTCGTCCAGCAGGTGCCCGTGCTCGATGCACCGCACTCCCGCCCGGATCGCCTGCTGCACCGATCGCGGCGTGTACGCGTGCACCATCACGTAGGTGCCCCAGTTCTCGGCCGCGTCCACCGCCGCCCGGAGTTCGTTCTCGGTGTACTGGGTGACATCCAGCGGATCGTGCGGGGAGGCGACGCCGCCGCCCGCCATGAGCTTGAGCTGGCTCGCACCCCGCATCAGCTGTTCCCGGGCGGCTCGCAACACCTCGTCCGCGCCGTCGGCGATCGCCGTCACGCCGGCGGTCTCGATGAAGGTCAGCCCTTGTTTCGGCAGGTCGTGGCTGGTGCGGAAGTCGCCGTGGCCGGACGTCTGACTGATGAAGGCGCCGCTCGGATAGATCCGGGGTCCCGGGAGGAGTCCCTCGTCGATCGCCTGCTTGAGGCCGAAACTCGGGCCACCGGCGTCGCGGACCGTGGTGAACCCGCGCAGCAGCGTACGCTCGGCTTCCCGGCCGGCGGCCAGGTAGATGTAGCCCAGGTCGGCCGTGGCCAGCTGGGTCATCGGCAGGCTCGCCATCATGGCGTGCCAGTGGGCGTCGATCAGGCCCGGCATGAGCACCCGGCCGCCGCCGTCGATCACCGTCCCGGCCGGACCGTTTGCGGCGTCGGCGGCGTCGAGGCCGGTGACCGCGCCGATGAGGCCATCCTCGACGACCACCCGCGCCGGTGCCGACAGGTTCTCCCGCACACCGTCGAAGATCCGGACGTTGTCGAAGATCAGCTGCATGCTGTCGAGTGTCTCGGCCCTTGGCCGATTTGTCCGGCGAATCGGCGAGTTCGGGCCACGGCTGCGGTGTGGATCTCCGGAGCGTCCGATACCTGATCTTGAGGCTGTGAGGTATCCAGACTTCCGGAGATCGTCATGACGGACTACGGACGGAAGACGATCACCGGAAGCCCGGCGGCGACGAGCCCATCGGCCGGGTCGGGCCGGGGGTCAGGACGCGGAAGCCGACGGGGCCGGCTGAGTTGGCGAGGCCGGCTGCGATGGCGGGGCGACCGGCCACTGACGCTGCTGGAACGGCGGCCGGTCGCGGCGCTGACGCTCCCGGTCGGAGCGGTCGTGGCGGTCATGGCGGTCGTCGAACTTCGAGTGGTGCCGGTCGAACCGATCGTGGCGGCCGTCGAGGTGGACGCCGGCGGCGAAGCCGACGCCTAGCCCGATCACGCCGCCGAGCACGAGCCCGGCCAGGCCGATCGCGGCGAACTGGAGCGGACGGTTGGTGGACAACTGCACCCGCCGAGGCGCAGCCTGCGGCTCGGCGGGCGCAGCCGGGGTTTCAGCGGCGGCCGGAGTGGGTTCTTCAGGGGCGGTCATGTCAGAAACCTGTGCCTTCTACCTCAAAGGAAGCTCAGAAAGGTAGAACCATTGTCCGTCTTCGCGGCGAAACTCGCTGTTCTCTTCCAGCACACCGGCGGTGTGGTAGGCCCGGAAGTGCACGGTCGCGGCCGTCTCGAACAGCGATCCGCCGGTCTGCCCGAGGATCTCCAGCCGGGTGTAGCGCGGGCCGCCGGTCAGGTCGAGTCGCCGGGGTCGCGTGCTCGCATGCCACGTACGCAGCAGATATGCGGTGTCGCCCCGGACGAAGGCGGTGAACCGGGACCGCATCAGCAGCTCGGCGGTCGGCGCGTCGGCGTGCTGCCAGCGGCCGCAGCAGTCGGCGTACGCCGGCCCGAGGCCACATGGGCAAGAACTCATGCTGTCATCGTCGCAGCAAACCCCACACAATGGGCTTGGGGGTGATCGATGTGGCGCGCGCCATCTGGACCGGTGTCATCAGCTTCGGCCTGGTCTCCGTCCCGGTCGAGCTGTTCTCGGCGACCAAGGAGCACGAGGTCTCGTTCCACCAGTTCCAGCGGGGCACCAACGACCGGATCCGCTATCTGCGGGTCAACGAGCGGACCGGCGAGGAGGTGCCCTACGGCGACATCGTCAAGGGCGCCGACGTCGGGGAGGGCGAGCATGTCCTGATCGAGAAGAAGGAACTCGACGAGATCGCGCCCGGCCGCTCGAAGATCCTGGACATCCACCAGTTCGTCGACCTGGACGAGATCGATCCGATCTTCTTCCAGAAGACCTACTACCTGGGGCCGGGCAGCGACGAGACGGTCAAGACCTACGCCCTGCTCCGGGACGCCATGGCCGAGACGAACCGGGCGGCGATCGCCACCCTCGTCATGCGCAGCAAGGAGTACCTGGCCGCGATCCGCGTCGACAAGGATCTGCTGGTCCTGGAGACGATGTACTTCGCCGACGAGGTCCGCGACCCGGCCGAGGTGATCGAGCGGATGCCCGGAAAGGTCCGCAGCACGTCGCAGGAGCTGCGGATGGCGGGTCAGCTGATCGACTCGATGACCGACGAGTGGCGGGCGAGCGACTTCCGCGACACGTACACCGATCGGGTGAAAGATCTCGTCGAGGCCAAGCGGGCCGGCGCCGAGGTGGTCACCGAGGCGAAGGCGCCCGAGGCGACCAACGTCATCGACCTCATGGACGCGTTGCGGCGCAGCGTCGAGAAGGCCCGCAAGGAGCGGTCCGCCACGACGGAGGACGAAGAGGTGCCGCTGGCCGACATGAGCAAGGCGGAACTGCTCGAGATCGCCCGTGAGCTGGACATCTCGGGTCGCTCGTCGATGAGCCGCGCGGAGCTGGAGAAGGCGATCGGCAAGTCGCGCAAGGCGGCCTAAGTCAGTCGCTCGATGCCCGCGATCATCAGGTCGCGGGCCAGCTTCGCGCGGGACCCGCGCTCGCGGTCGCTCAGGGCAACCGTCTCGCCTCCGCGCCGCCGGGCGATCTCTTCGCGCAGATCATCTGGTACGCCGAAAGCAGCGAGTCGCTCGATCGCCTCGCGTTTGGTGATCAATCGGTTCTCCGTGAGCGTCGCCTGCACCCGGGCGAGCGTGGTCAGCCCGAGGTCGACGTAGACGTCCTCCCGCCACAGGTGCGGCTTGCGTACCGCCTTCGACCAGTAGCCGGTGAGTTCGCCGAGGGCGGCGGCCCGGAGGGTGGCGTCGTCGACGGGCGGAATCAGGTCGGCCGGAGGCGGGCCGTAGACGGTGATCCCGCCGCGGAGCACTTCGGCGCGGGCGATGCCGCTGATCGTCCGGCGGTACAGCTCGCCGTGCGCCCAGTAGCGGTGCTCGTGGGCTAGGTCTTCGGCCGCCCCCCGCCACAGGTACGCGCAGTGCAGCTTCGTGTCCGGTATGGACAGATGCAGCTCGGTCACCTGGCGGCGCTGCCGCCGGTCGAGATCCTGGTCGATCACGGCGATGACGTCGAGGTCGCTGACGCCGGGGCGGTAGTCCCCGAACGCCAGCGATCCGCCGACGTAGAGTCCGACGACCCCGAGGTCGCGTACGCGGTCGCCGAAGCTCGTCAGGTGCGCCGCCGGTCTGAGCCGATCATCCATACCGGCATGATGTCTCACAGCAGCGTCGGCTGCAGGACGCCCTCCAGCGTCAGCAGCTCCCGCTTGCGGTCCAGGCCACCGGCGTACCCGGTGAGGGAGCCGTCGGCGCCGATGACTCGGTGGCAGGGGCGTACGACGAGCAGCGGGTTCGCCCCGACGGCGGCGGCGACCGCCCGGATCCGGTCCCGGGGTGCCCCGATGCGCTCGGTCAGCTCCCCGTAGCTGATCGTCGCCCCGTACGCGATCTCGTCGAGCGCGGCCCACACCCGTTGCTGGAACTCGGTTCCGGCTGGAGCGAGCGGCAGATCGAACGTCGTCCGCGCCCCCTCGAAGTACGCCGTGAGCTGCCGGACCGCTTCGTCGGGCGGCCCGGCGGCGGGGTCGCCGCCGAAGCCGATCCGGGTCAGCGCGCCCGCCTGGGTGATGATCGTCAGCGGTCCCAGCGGGCTGTCCATCGTGGTCTGTTTCGTGGTCATGCTTCCACGTTATTGCTGCCGAACTTGCTTGGCTGGCGGAATTCGGCCGCGGCGTCGCGCGATGATCACGAGAATTCAGCGGGAGTTATCCACAGGGGGTTCCGGCGAGCCGCAAGGTCGCCTACGGTCGCACGCATGGCGCAGCTCTTCGATATCGACGAAGGCCTCCGGGAAGCGACCGCCGAGGCCCGGCAGCATGCCGCCCGGCTTCGCGATCTGACCTCCGCCGAGGTCGGCGGGGCCGATCCGGCCGGCGCCGTGACGGTGACCGTACGCTCCGACGGTGCGTTCGTCGATGCGCGACTGCACGAAGACTGGCGTAAGCGCAGCGCCGGCGACCTGTCGGCCGCAGTGGCCGCCGCCCTCGGTGTGGCGCAGCAGTCGGCTGCGGACGCGTGGTCCGCGGCGGTCGCGGCTGATCCGCCGGCCCCGCCGGACGTCCGGGAGGACCCTGCGCCGTCCACGGCGGACCGAGCCGATCCGGCCGTGTTCGCTCAGTCGCTGAACAGCCTGCTGCAACAGGTCGAGGACCGGCTTGCCGAGCTGCCGGAGATCGCCGCCCAGGCGGCCACCCGCGTCGTCGAGGCGACCGGGCCGTCCGGCGGGATCACCGCCGTCGCACGGGAGGGCGCGCTGATCCGGCTCGACTGCGACGACCGTTGGCTCGCCGACGCGCCCCGCAGCCGGATCGAGGCCGAGCTGTGCGCGGCGCTGGGGAAGGCGCTGCCGGGCCTGCGCAACCAGGTGGACGACGCGATCCGCGTCGGGCCGGTGGGCGAACTGCTCGACCTGGCCGCCGATCCGGCGGCGCTGTTTCGCAAGCTCGGCCTGACCAGCTGAGCGTCACCGCAACCGACACCAGACTCCAGAGCGCACGAGGAGCGAGTATGCAACCGGACGGGCAGCAGGTGCAGGCCGCCGTCGAGGCCATGCGGGCCGACGCCGCGATGTGGCGCGACATGGCGTCCGAGCTGCGGGGGGCGGCGAGCACGGCCGACGCGCTCGACCTCGGCCGCCGCCAGTTCTCGATGATCGCCGACCAGCTCGGCATGACCGAGCTGTACCAGCAGGTGCAGGAGCGGCTCGTGCAGTTGATCGGGCAGGGCGCCGAGACCTTCGAGGCGACCGCGTCCGCGCTGACCACCGCAGCCGCGGGCTACGAGGCCGACGAGGCCGCCGCCGTGCACCGCCTCCACAACATCTACTGACGCGCTGAGGCGTCTACTGAGGAGAAACAGCCGATGACCGTGATGAGCGCCGCCGAGTTCGACTCGCTGCTGAACCGCGTGGACGACAAGATGAGGCGGATGCGCGAGGCGACCGAGCACCTGTTCGACAAACTGCAGACCTGGGCGCATCGGCTCGGCCCGCTCGGTCACTCGATCATGCAGGTGCTGGCGTACGTGCCGAAGCTGATCGGCAAGGTCTTCGAGTGGATCGGCCAGCTCATCGTCAACCCGGGAGTGCCGTGGACGCTGTGGAACCACGGCAACGACTGGTCCGGCGCCCCGGTCGCCGGGCGGGTGAGCGCCCTCGTCGGCAAGGCCACCCTCGACGAGGTGCGGGTGGACGACTTCTGGCAGGGGCGGGCGGCGGACGCGTACAAGAACACGTTGCCGCGGCAGAAGGAGGCGCTGGCCAAGATCGTGTCGGCCGCGCAGGCGGTGGACGACGCGCTGACCAAGATGGCGATCGCGATCGGGGCGCTGTGGCTGGCCCTGCTCACCGCGATCCTCTCCGCAGTCATCGAGTACATCGCCGAGGGGGCCGCCGCCTCGACCGGCGTGGGCGCCCCACCGGCGGCCGCCGGAGCCGCGGCCACCACCGCCAAGGTGCTGGCCCTGGTGACCGCCGCCCTCGACGTGTTCTTCGTCTTCATCGTGGCCAACACGCTGCCGGCGCTCAAGGCCATGCGGCACGACCTGCTCGACAGCTCCGCCTTCCCGGACGGGCACTGGCCCCGGTCCACCACCGACTTCTCGGACGGCAGCCTCAGCGACGGCGACCCGACCGACTGGCATTTGCGGGTGAGCTGATGCGAGACATCCTGCGCGGCATCGTTTCCGTCATCTTCGTGGTGCTCCTCGGCGGCACCGCGATCACCGGCGCGACCGACCCGTCGGCGTACGGGGACGTCAAGCCCGGTGGCGTGATCGCGCCGTTCCTCGTGTGCGGCGTCGGCGCGGTCGGCTTCGCCGTCCTCGCCTGGGCGGCGTTCGGGCTGGCCGCCGGGGCTGCCGTGGCGCGGGCTCAGTCGGCGTACGCGGCCGCGAAAGTGTTCGTCCCCGTCATCGCGGTCGCCGGGCTCGGCGCGGGCACGATCACCGCCGTCGCGTACGGGGAGGCCGAGAATCTGCTCACCGCCGCGTGGAGCACCGCGCTCGTGCTGTTGGCGTACCTGCTGACCTTGCGCGGACAGCGCAAGAGCGTGGCGCGAGCGGCCCGCGTGGGCGACCCGGCGGCGAAAACGAGCTGAAGCCGCCCGCGGCCCTCGGGCATGATCGTCCCATGACGTCACCGTTGGCCGTGGGCGGCAATCGCGCCCGCTGGGAGGATCTGCCGGAGAGTGTTCACGCCGTGATCGAGCGCGCCGTGGGCGGGCGTGTGATCGGTGCGGCCAGTCAGCCAGGCGGGTTCTCCCCGGCCATGGCGTCGGTGCTGACGCTGGCCGACGGGCGCACGGTGTTCGCCAAGGCGGTGACCGAAGAGCGCAGCGAGTACGCCGCCGGCGCGATCCGCCGGGAGACGGACATCCTCGCCGGGCTGCCGCCGCGGGTGCCGGCGCCCGCCCTGATCTGGGGTGGCGACCACATCGACGAGGCCGGCGACTGGGCGATCATGGTCACCGAAGCGGTCGACGGGTGGACTCCGGCGCAGCCCTGGCAGCCGGACGAGCTGCGGCGCTTCCTGGACGCGGCGACCGTGCTCGCCGATTCGCTCACCCCCGCGCCGTTTCCCGCGCCCGCGGTCGCCGAGGACCCGGACTTCGTCGGCAACTGGGCGACGCTGACCCATCCACACCTCGATGAGCTGGTCGAGCTGGAGTTCGGCTGGGTCGCGGCGACCGAGGGCGACGCGTTGCTGCACGGTGACCTGCGGGCCGACAACTTTCTGCTGACCAGGACCGGCTTCACGGTGGTGGACTGGCCCGCCGCGTGCCTGGGCGTTCGATGGCTCGACCTGATGATCAGCCTGCCGAGTGTCGCCATGCACGGCGGCGGCGATGCCGAGGCGCTCTGGTCGGCGCATCCACTGAGCCGGGAGGCGGATCCGGGTGCGGTGGACTCGGTCCTCGCCACACTGGCGGGATACTTCCTGGCCCGCGCGGTGTTGCCGCCGGTGCCACTGCTGCCGACGCTGCGTGACTTCCAGCGGGCTCAGGGCGAGGTGGCCCTGCGCTGGTTGAGCGGTCGCCGAGGCTGGTCGTGACGATCCTGCAGACGTGTCCGGAGTGCGGCTGCTGGGAGTACGCCGGAGCGCCGGACTGCACCCGCTGCGCCGCCCTCATCGACGCTCTCGTGGCCGACGGCTGGCAGCGGTTCCTCACCGAGTCCGGCTTCGAACCAGGCTTCCGGCCCGACGACGAGCAAGCCGTCGCCGCAATGGTCGCGGAGGAGCCGGACCGGCATCCGTGGCGGGTCGTCGACGCCGCGTTGGACCGGTTGACCTGCCCCGACTGTGGGAGCCGGTGGAGCCGGGGCCCAGCGGGCTGTCCCGCCTGCGATCTGGCCGACGGCCACCGGTACGCCGCGATCGAGGTCGACCGGGCGGGCGTACCACCCGGCAACGAGCACGCCATCCGCGTCAACGTCGCCGTCGTACGCCGGGCGCACGCCCACTCGCCGGCCGAGGTGCTCACGCGACGGGCGATCCTCCCGGCGTTGCTGGCCGGTGCGCTGCCGACGATCGCCGAAGCGCAGCGGATCGGGGTGCTGGCCAAACGCGGGATCACCTACGCCGAGCTGGCCCCGATGGTCGCCGAGCTGGCCGAACGTGCCCCCACCGGCGTCGAGCCGTAGGCGAGGCCGCCCAGCACGGTGACGATGTCCCGGCCGATGCGGTCGCGATGCCCGGTGTCGTGCGCGAGGTACGCCTGCGCCGTGCGTACGCCGGACCAGGTGGCGTAGAAGCTGACCAGTCCGTCGGGGGCCAGTCCGCCGGTGGCGTAGAACGGGTGCGACCGCCCGGCGTTGTCCACCGCGCCGTCGGCGATCTGCACCCAGCGCAGGGTGGCCGGGTCAAGGGCGTCCCGGCCGCCGACCACGTCGGCGTCGACCACCACGTAGAGGTCGGCGCGCCCGTCGGCGGCGACGCTGTGCGACCGGACCTTGAACCGGTAGTGGCCGAGCAGCCCGCCGAGGTAGAAGAACGAGAAGCCGGGAAAGGCGCCGTCGAGGGTCGCGCGGAAGTCGTCGTCGGGGATCTGCGAGTACGCCAGCTCCATCAGTCCGGCGTCATGTCCTTCGACCCGCGCGACGTGCCCGCCGACGGTGTGCGCGGGGTTCACCGGCCAGCCGTGCGGCCCGCTCGGCGCGTACGCCGCCACGATGGGAAAGGTTGCCATGCCGCCATTCGACCGGACGCGATGTTGCCTGGCCGTAAGCGTTCGCGATGACGCCGGGGCAACATCGGACAGGTCCGGCGTGGTTGACTGGCGATCATGAACGCGGCCGACGCAGGTACCTGGACCCTGGGCGATCGAGTGGTGAACCGGCTGGGCTTCGGCTCGATGCGGCTCACCGGCAATCCGGATCCGCAGGTGCCGATCGGTGTTCTGCGGCGCGCGACCGAGCTGGGCGTCAACCACATCGACACCGCGACCTACTACTTCGACACGCATTACGCGACCGAGCTGATCCGGGCCGCGCTGTCGCCGTACCCGGACGACCTGGTCATCACCACCAAGGTCGGTTTCTTCCGCGACGACGCCGGCGACTGGCACGAGGATCGTTCCGCCCAGGGCCTGCGCGAGCAGGTCGAGGACAATCTGCGCCGGCTGGGCCGCGACCATCTCGACGTCGTCAACCTGCGCATCATCAAACGACCCGGTCGCGACTCGATCGCGGAGTCCTTCGGCGTGCTCGCCGACCTGCGGGCCGAAGGCCTCATCCGCCACCTCGGGATCTCCAACGTCCGCGTGGACCACCTCGACGAGGCCCAGGCGATCGCGCCGGTGGTCTGCGTCCAGAACAACTACGCGATCGACAATCGGGCCGACGACGAACTGCTGCGGGTTTGCGGCTCGCGCGGCGTCGCGTACGTCCCGTTCTTCGCGATCGCGGGCTCCGGGCGGGAGGGCGGCGCGACGACCGATCACAGCGAGGCCGTGGCCGCGGTCGCGGCCGAGCGCCATCTCTCACCACATCAGGTACGCCTGGCGTGGACGCTCCACCAGGGCGACCACGTCCTGGCGATCCCGGGTACCTCCGACCCGGCCCATCTGGAGCAGAACGTCGCCGTGGCCGGGATCCGCTTCACCGACGCCGAGCTGGCCCGCCTGGCAGGCTGACCCGCTCGACGAGCTGACCCGTCAGGGCAGTCGTTCGACCCGACGACCGGGTATGTCCACAGTGAACGCATCCGGCAGCTGAAGCGCCGACCAGAACCCGCCGGGGTCGTCGAGCCCGACGGCGGCAGTGAGCCAGACGGTCAGCGCCATCCCGTGGCTCGCCACGACGAGCGGCCGGAGCCCGGCCCGCTCCTGCCATTCGGCGACGGCGTCACCGAATCGGGTGACGACGTCGGCACGGCGCTCCCAGTCCGGATACGCGACCCCTTCGACGTACGCCCGCCGCCGCGCCCGGAAGTCGCCGTCGTACGGTTCGTCCCGGCGTACTTCGCCGAAGCGATCGTCCACCGCGACGTCGCCGTAAGGCTCCAGCGTCTGCCGAGCCTTCGGTTCCGCGCTGGCCACGACCAGCGCCCCGGACGGCAGCCGTCCCCGAAGGGCGACCGCGCCCGCCCGCCCGGCCGGGCTCAGCGGCCACTCCTCCGGCGGCCGGTCCGGTCCGAACTCCGGCATCGCATGCCGCACCACCACCAGCACTGCCGAGTCCTCCTTTCGGGGAAGGTTAACCGGACGGTGTCGGAATCCGACTCGGCGCCTGCCCGCACGGTGGTTCCGATCAGGGGGCGTCGGTGCCTACGGTGACCGGTGTGGACGAATCCGTGCTGGTCACGGCGCTGTCGCGGGGTGACCGAGAGGCTTTGAGCACCGCATACCGGCAGTACGCCGGTCGTCTCCAGGCGTACGCCTGGCGGCTGCTGGGCGACGCCGAGGAGGCCGGCGCCGTCGTCCAGGACACCTTTGACCTGGTCGCCTGGCATGCCGACGAGCTGCGCGACCCGCATCGGCTGCGCGCCTGGCTTTACGCGATCGTGTGGCAGGAATGCCACCGCCGGGGCCGTAAGGCCCGTCGCGACGCCGGCGAGGTCCGGCCGCTGGAGGCCGACGGCGTCGACCCGGCCTCGGCGACCCGTTCGGCGTACGCGGTGGATCTCGTGCGGGCGGCGATGGCGACGCTGACCGCCCGCGACCAGGAGATCGCCGAGCTGTCGATCCGCCACGGGCTCGTGGCGGGGGAGATCGGCGCGGTGCTGTCCGTGTCGCCGAGCCGCGCGTACGACCGCTCGCTGCGAGCGCGCGCCCAGCTGGAGGACGCGGTGGACGCCCTGATCGCGCTGGCCGACGGCCGATGCCGGCTGGTGCGGTCGCTGCCGGGGTGGTCCGGTCCACTCAACCGGCATCGCCTGCGCCGGGTGACCGAACACATCGAGGACTGCAGCGCCTGCCGGGCGATCCGCCGGGAGCTGCCGTCGGCGGCGACCCTGCTCGCCACGTACGCAAGCCTGCCCTTCGTACAGGCGTCGAGCTGGCTGACCGTGCGCGCGACGCCGGACTGGGAACCCCGCTGGAGCCACCGCACCGGATTCCCACAGCCACCCGTGCGGCGCACGCGGCGCCTTCTCGTCGCGACCGCCACGCTTGCCGTCGCGTTCGTCGTGGCCGGGGTGGCGCTCCGGGTCTCCGACGGCACCCCGGCCGGTGCGACCGCGCAGGAGAGCCCGTCGCCGGGTGCTTCGACCGGAGCGCCGTCGCCCTCGTCGACCCCCTCGCCGGCCCTGCTGTCGCCGAGTCCGTCCCTCGCCTCCCCGAGCCCGCTGCAACCGGGGGAGGAACTGCCCGCCCGCGAGCCGACGCCGGGTTCGTCGGCGGTCGTCGTGCGGCTCCCGTTGACCGTCGGCGCGTCCGCGGCCGCCAGCTGCGGCGACAAGGCCCGATTCGTGCTGGCGGTCGCCGTGACGGCCGGAGCGGATCTCGCCTCGGCGACGTTGACCTGGCAGGTGGGGGACACCCGGACTGCGGCGATGGCGGTCGATCAGCGCACCGCGTACGCCGAGGTGTGGTCGGCAAAGCCGCGCAGCCCGATCACCTGGTGGGTCACGGTGACCAGCCGAGACGGGCGTACCGCGACCACCTCGGCGGTGACGACCGCGCACCCGTGTGCTTGACGGCCGGGCGTTCTCCCGGGTCGCGCCGTGCGGAAGATGAGTTACGGTGTGAGCCCATGGGACTGCTCGACCGGCTCGTCGGATCGCCGCGGGACAGGTTCGCCGCCAAGGCGGTGCGAATCGCGCGGCGAGTTCCGGGCGTCACCCGTGTGCGGTACGACCAGGGGCAGTTCGCCGTGGTCGTGGAGCGGCCCGGCCGGCGTACGCCGACCTGGATCTACCTCACCAACGTGTACGCGGAGACGCAGGGCCTGTCCCGGGCCGAGCGGCACCGCGCGCTGCTCCAGCTCGTGCACGGTGTCACCGGGGCGCCCGAGGTCCCGGACACCTGGGAGGCGGTGCGGCCACGACTGCGCCCGGTGCTGCGGGCGGCCACCTTCGGCCAGGCCGGTACGCCGGGGATGCAGCCGCCCATCTCACGCGCGGCGTTGCCGCACCTGCGGGAGCTGATCGTCGTCGACATGCCCGACTCGATGGCGTACGTGTCGCCGGCGAGCGTCGAGCGCTGGGGCGTGACGGTCGAGGAGATCTTCCGCGCCGCGCACGCGAACCTGGCCGCGTTGGCCGAGCGTACGCTGCGCAGCGAGTTCGAGCCGGGCGCGCTCATCCGGATGGTGGACAGCGGCGACGGCTACTTCACGTCTCTGCTGCTGTCGCCGGGCTGGCTCGCCGAGATCTCCCGCCGGGCCGGCGACCGGGTCGTGGCGTTCGTGCCGAACTACACGAACATGGTGCTGTGCCCGGTCGGCAGCGGGGCGATCGGTCAGCTCTACGAGATCGTCGAGCAGGAGTACGGCGACGCGGTTCGCAGCCTGTCGCCGGTGGGCTACGTCGCCGACGACTACGGCCGGGTGGTGCCGTACGCGCCCACTCCGGACGAGCCGGATCACCTGCCCGCCCGGCGGGCCGAGGTGATCCTCGCCGTCACCGAGTACGCCGCCCAGACGGCCTGGCTGGGCTCGCAGTACGCGCAGGCCGGCATCGAGGTGTTCGTCAGCGGCCTGCTCGCCGACGTACGCCCGGAGTCGCCCGCGGTCACCGTGGCGACCTGGTCCGACGGGATCGCCCAACTGCTGCCCCGCGCGCATTACGTGCTCTTCCAGCGGGCCGACGAGCCCGGACCGCTCGTTCCCTGGGACGTGGTGGTCGAGCGCGTCGGCCTCGAACCCGAGCCGCTGCTGGCTCCCGTGCGTTTCCGTGTCGACGGCTGGCCGCCCGCCGAGGTCATGGACGAGCTGCGGGCGCACTCCATCGGCTGACGCCATTTTCTTGTGATCATCGCGCCAGCCAAGGTGTTTCAGGCCGCGAAATGTCCGGTGTAACGACGGGTGTGGCGCGATGATCAAGCCTCAACCGGCGACCGGCAGCCGCAAGGGCCCGCGAATGGTCGTGGCGTTGCGGCGGCGTACTCGCCCGGCGAGGCGCAGGCCCGGCCGGCGTTCGGCCAGGACCTGCAGGGCGATCGTCGCCTCCAGCCGCGCCAGCGGCTGGCCGACGCAGTAGTGGATGCCGCTGGAGAACGCCAGATGGTCTACGGAACGTTCGCGTTCCAGGTCGAACACGGCCGGGCGTTCGTACACCTCGGGGTCGCGGTTCGCCCCGCCGATCAGCGTGAACACCCACTGTCCCTTAGGGACAGAGCGGCCGCCCAGTTCCAGTGGCTCCAGCGCCACCCGCGCGGTCCGCTGCACCGGCGGGTCGTACCGCAGCGCCTCCTCGACCGCCTTGGGTGCCAGGCCCGCCGGGTCGTCACACAACGCCCGCCACTGGTCCGGGTTCCGGTGCAGGGCGAGCACCGCGTTCCCGATCAGGTTCGTCGTGGTCTCGAAACCGGCGATCAGCAGCAGTACGCACATCGGCAGCACCTCGGCCGGTTTGATCTGGTCTCCCTCGACGGCGAGGAGCCGGCTCACGATGTCGTCGGCCGGTTCGCGGCGGCGTAGGTCGAACAGGCTCTCGAAGAGCGCCCGGAGCTTGGCGTCGTTGGCCTGCAGCCGGGCCGCGTGCCGCAGTCCGCGTACGCCGTCGAGGGCGCTGCCGATGACCATCCCGTAGCGGGCGAACTCCTCGGCGTCGGCGTCGGGGACGCCGAGCAGGTCGGTGATCACGGCGATCGGCAGGGGAGTGGCGTACGCCGAGACGAGGTCGAACTCGTCTCCGGCCCGGTCCAGCAGCGAATGCACGGTCCGCTCGACGCGCTCGCGGTAGCCGGCGGTCGCCTTCGGGCTGAACGCGGGCTGGGCGAGCCGCCGCAGCCGGGTGTGGTCCGGCGGGTTCATGTCGAGGAAGGACAGGTCGAAGTCGTCGGAGCGGCGTTCGACGCCGTCCGGGCGTACGCCGAACCGCCGGTCGCGCAGGACCGCGTCGCAGAGCCGGTGACTCGTCGTCGACAGGTTGCCGAACCGGGTGGGCAGCAGCGGACCGGCCGCGCGCATCTGTTCGTAGATCGCGTACGGGTCCTCCCGGCCGGGGCGCAGCCGGAGGCGGGCGAGGTGATCGCGCCGCAGGTATCCGGCCGCGACCAGATCGGCCCGCTGCCGCCACAACTGCGTGGCGAAGGCGAGGGCACTCATGCGGGGTCCTTTCCGAGGCCGGTCAGGAAGGTGGACAGCAGGAGATCGGGGGCGTCCGCGGGGGCGAGTTTGCCGTTCATGACGCACTCGGCGGCGACGTAGATCAGCGAGTAGAACGTCTGCAGCAGCCACCACGGCGGCGCCGTACGCAGCACGCCGTGCGCCTGGGCCCGCTGGAGGACGGCCAGCCCCCGCGCCTCGACCGCCCGCCAGCGGTCGCCGATCTCGACGACGTGGTCGAAGGCCGGCGTACGCCACAGGAACTCCAGCTGCGGACCGATCGGGATCATCGCCTCCGCCAGGGTCCGGAGCCCGCCGTCCGGCCCGTCCGGAATGGACGAGACGGCGTCTTCCCACAGCTCCAGCGCCCGATGCGCGACCGCGTAGAGGAGGTCGTCCCGGGTCGCGTAGTGCTTGTGCAAAGTGGTGCGCCCGATCCCGGCCGCCCGGGCGACCTCGGCGAGCGAGGCGGCCGGATCGGCCACGAGGACTTCGGCCGCGATGTCGAGCAGCGTCCGACTCTGAACACTCATGTTCGCGACGGTACGCCGATGTTCCCAATCGGACAAGGGCTTGCGGCATACCGTTTGATGATCTAACGTTTGTCAGACAAACGTTAGAACGACAAATGATTGGACCCGTCATGACGCTCACCACCCAGGTCATCGGCCAGACCGAGAAGGCCCTGAACGCGATCCTCGACCGCCTGCTGGCCGGCACCGACATCACCGAGCCGCAGTGGGTCACGCTGACGCTCACCGTCGTCAGCGGCGGACTGCCCGCCGACGCCCTCACCGCGCGCGTCTCCAACGCCTTGAAGGTGGACTCCGCAGTCGCGCGAGAGCGGCTCGCCGAGCTGACCTCGGCCGGGCTCGTGCGGCAGAATCCGGACGGCGTCGTCGAGGCGACCGAGCGCGGCAAGGCCCAGTGGGAGGCGGTCCGTGCGCAGGTCACCGAGATCACCCAGCGGCTCTGGGGCGACCTGCCCGAGGAGGATCTCGCCGTCGCGGGCCGGGTCCTCAGCACTGTCCTCACGCGTGCGAGCGCCGCCCTCGCGACGGTCTGACCCGTTAGGGCCGCAGCACCTGCTTGCCCACCGTGCGGCGGGCGAGCAGGTCTTCGTGGGCGCGGCGGGCGTCGGCGAGGGCGTACTCCCGGCCGACCAAGGGCCGGATCACCCCGTCGGCCGCCAACGTGAGCAGCGCGTCCAAGGGACGCAAGTCGTCGACGACCGGCCGGAGCCAGAAGCCCGCCACCGTCCGGTTGTGCTCGGCGAGCGCCCCCGGATCGACCGGCGGCCGGCCCTGCCGGGACGAGTTGCCGAAGGTCACGAGGCGACCGAACGCCGCCAACGCGGCCAGCGACTCCGTGAACACCTGGCCGCCGGTGGACTCCAGAACCACGTCCACCGGCCGGCCGCCGTTGGCCGCCACCACGCGCTCGGCGAAGCCGTCCGGCGTACTGTCGACGGTCACGTCCGCGCCCAGGTCGGCGGCGAGCGCGCGTTTGTCCGCAGTGGACGCGGCGGCGATGATCCGTCCCGCGCCGAAGTGGCGGGCCAGCTGAACGGCGAGCGAGCCGACGCCACCCGCCGCGGCCGTCACCACGACCGACTCGCCCTCGGAGAACCTGGCCGACGACCGCAGCACATGCCACGCGGTCATGCCCTGCACCAGCAAGGCCAACGCCGCTCCGTCGGACACGGCGGGCGGGACCTCGACCGCCTGGTTCGCGGCGACCACCGCCAGGTCGGCGTACCCGCCGCCGGGAAACACCGGCGCGAGCAGCCGCCGTCCCTCCAGGTCCACTCCGACCACCTCGGTTCCCGGCACGAACGGCAGTGGTTGCTGCGCGCGGTACGACCCCTCGGTCCGATGCGTGTCGGCGTAGTTGACCCCGGCCGCCAGTACTCGCAGCAGCACCTGCCCCGGCCCGGGGACGGGGTCCGGCAACTCCGCCGGCGTGAGAACTTCGGGACCGCCGAACCGGCGTACGTGAACAGCTCGCATGCCGCAACGCTAAGATCGCACCCGCCGCCGCACCCATCCCAGCGCGCTCATGCGTCGGACGGTCCCATGAAAGCCGTTCATCGTAAGTAGGGTGCCGATCATGGTTCGGCATTCCCTTCCGGCCGGTAGCCGCGCAGCGGGTGAGCCGCCCTTCTGGCGCACCGGTGAAGTGATCCGATGGCAGGAGCGCGCACCCGACTGGCAGCCGGGTCGCCCGTGGAGCGTCACGCCGGTCCGCGTGGTCCGCGACGACGCCGAGGGGCTCGTCGTCTGGCTCGCGCCGGGCACGCCTCGCCTCGTCCCGGTGCTCCCGGGCGGTGTTGATCCGCGCTCATTGCCCCTCGATCGGCTCTTTCGATCCCCGCGCGAACAGGCCCGCGTCAGCTGGCGAGGTCCGGGCGTGCTCATGATCGCGCCGACGGGTACGCCCTGGTCGGTCTGGCTGTTCCGGTCGGAGTCGGGAAGCTTTCGCGGCTGGTACGTCAACCTGGAGGAGGCGCACCGGCGGGACGCGGCCGGCACCTGGACCTGTGATCACGAGCTGGATGTGTGGATCGAACCCGACGGTGCCGCCCGGCTCAAGGACGAGATCGAGCTGGCTGCCGCAGCCGACGCGGGCCGGTTCACCGCCGAGGAGACGGAGGTGATCCGAGCCCGCGCCGACGCGGCGCGGAAGGCTTACGCCGCCGGGCATTGGGCTTTCGCCCGCACCTGGACGGTGTGGCGTCCCGATCCGCAGTGGACGGTCCCGGCTCTTTAGACCCGGCGCTGGACGTGCAGCAGGTACTCCTTGCGGTCCAGCGGGTTGTGGTCGGTCCGCCTACGGTTCGGCACGGGGCCGCGTACCGGCTCGTAGTGGGAGAACGCGAACTCCAGCGCCCCCTCGCCCCGGGTGAGGCCCGGGAGCGCCACCTGAACCTCGTGTACGCGGGCAGCCGGGATCTGGCCGTCGAGCACGCAGGTGTCGGCGTGGAGGATCGGCGTACCCGGGGTGGCGCCGAGGCGGGCCAGCGCGGCCGGGATCGCGCTGAGTACGTCGACCGGGAACTCCAGGTCGAATCGGTGCACGGGTTCGAGGACCTCCGTGCCCGCCTGCCGCAACGCGGCCAGGAGGACCAGGGGAGTGAGGTTGCGGAAGTCCCCGGCCGTGCTGGACATGCTCTTGTCGAACGTCCCGTGCGCATGGCTCTGGCGTGCCCAGTAGCCGGAGTGCGTCATCGTCACCGCGACGTCGGTCACCGGCCAGCCGTGCAGGCCCTGCTGCAGGGTTTCGTGGACGGTCTCCTCGACCGCCTTGAAGAACGAGTAGGGCATCGAGCCGAGTTCGACGCCGAGCTGGAAGGTGACGCCGCTGCCGGGCGGGCCGGGGTCGACGCGGAGGCCGACGGTCGCCAGGAAGGGATTCGGCTCCTTGGCGATGAACTCCACGGCCGCTCCGTTCGCCACCGGCCGTTCGATGCACAGGGTGGTGGTCTCCCGGAACTCGACGTCCAGGGCGTACTGCTCGGCCAGGGTGGTCTGGATGACCTCCTTCTGCACCTCGCCGTAGAGCGACAGGAAGAACTCCTGGCGGACGTCGTCCTTGCGGAGGTTGATGAGCGGGTCCTGCTCGGCGAGCTGGGTCAACGCCACATGCAAGCGACCTTGGTGGGCCGGGTCGACCGGCACGACGACCGTCTCCAGGGTCGGCGGCGCGAAGTGACCCCCGCCTTCGGCCGGCACGGAACCGAGGGTGTCGCCGATGCGGACGTCGGTCAGGCCCCAGACCTTCGCGATCCGCCCGGCCTCGGCCGACGTTCGCGGGACTGCGGCGCCGTCGTCGAACACCTGGATCGCGGTCACCTTCGCTTCGGCTCCGCGTACCGGTATCCGGTCACGCACCCGCAGACTCCCGGACAAGATCTGCGTGTACGCGATCTTCTCCCCGTTCACACCGCGCTCGACCTTGAACACCACCCCCGACACCGGACCGTCCACCGGCGCACACCGCGACGGCAACAACCCCGGCAACCCCCGCAACAGCACATCCACCCCGTCACCGGTGATCGCCGACCCCGCGTACGCCGCCTGCACCACACCCGCCCGCGACAACACCCGCAACGACGACAGGATCCCCGCCTCCGTCAGCGTGCCATCCACAAACGACGCCAACACACCGTCGTCATGCCGGGACAACACATCAGCCGCCGACGACACGTCGACCGGCATCGGCACCAGCGCCGGACTCAACCGCGACCGGATCTGCGCCAGCACCCGCGGCACATCCGCACCCGCCCGGTCGGTCTTGTTCACGAACACCACCACCGGCAAACCCAACCGGCGCACCGTGCGGAACAACACCCGGGTCTGCGCCTGCACACCCTCGACCGCCGACACCACCAGCACCACCCCGTCGAGCACACCCAGCACCCGCTCGACCTCGGCGATGAAATCCGGATGCCCCGGAGTATCGATCAAATTCACGACCGTGCCGTCCACCACGAACGACACCACCGCCGACTTGATCGTGATCCCCCGGCGCCGTTCCAGCTCCAGCGAATCAGTCTGCGTACTACCGGCGTCGACGCTCCCCAACACGTCGATCACCCCGGCCGCCAGCAGCAGCCGCTCAGTCAGGCTCGTCTTACCGGCGTCGACATGCGCCAGGATCCCGAGATTCAAAGTTGGACGAAGAGTAGGCACGAACTGGCATGTCCTTCTGCGTGGACGGCATGGGCAGCGGAATGGACATGAATGCAGCTCGCATCGGATCTCCTACTGTCTCGGCAGACGCGTACGCCGACCAGGGAAACAAACGGGGTTCGCCGGACACAACCGAGTTTCCAGCGGCGAGCCGCAAACGCGAGGTATGCCCGATTTGTTAATAAGGACGGATGCGCGCAAGATCTTGGCTGGTCGCCGGGGCGACCGCCGCTCTGCTGCTGGGCCTCCCGGCTACCGGCAGCCAGGCCGCCGTCGTCCTGAACCCGTTGGTGGGCAACGAGGGCTTCCTCGTGCTCGTGGAGCAGGACGCGGACCTCATCGCGCACGAGATCGAGGGGACCGTCGCGATCGGCGGGGACCTGCGGTTCGGCAGCGGGTTCACCACGCTCACCCAGAGCACCGACCCGTTTCTCGTGCCGGGTGACGTGGCGTCGACCGCGCTCATCGTGAACGGCCGGGTCGACCTCGCCGGCAGCACGGCGGGCGGGGAACTGCGCGTGACCGGCGGCGGATACGTGAAGATCGGCGACCTGACCGGCGTGGTCGTCAAGGACACCGACAACAACAACGCGGACACGTTGACGCGGATCGTGCCGAGCAACGACTACAACGCCACGCCGAACCTCGAGGTGGCCGTGCACCAGCCGGCGTCCTCGGTCGGCCCGACGATCCCGTTGGACGTCGCCGGTTTGTTCCCGACCTATCGCAGCCTCTCGACGCGCATGGCGGTCGAGTGCCCGGACAACGTCGTCCTGCGGGACGCGGCCGGCAACCCGCTGACCAAACCTTATCCGGCCGACACGCACGCCTTCCTGACCCTGACGCCGGGCCGGACGAACGTCTTGAACATCACGGCGGAGGATCTCGACAACCTAGCCGAGATCACCTTCACGAACCCGCCGTCGGCGGACATGCCGTTGATCGTCAACGTGGACACCACGGGAGTCGGCGGGGACTTCGCCTGGGACTCGCCGAACCTGGCCGGGGCGGGCAGCGCGCAGGCGCCGTACATGCTGTGGAACTTCCCGGACGCGACCGCACTGCAGCACGTCGGCGGGGACTCGCTCGAAGGCACCCTGTACGCGCCCGGGGCCGACTTCGTCGACCTCAACCCGACCAACATCGAGGGTGCGGTCGTGGTGAAGTCGCTGGTGATGGGCAGCGGCCGGGTCGACGGCGGCGAGGTGCACCTGTTCCCGTTCGTCGGCAGGGTCGAGTGCGGCGAGATCACTCCGACGCCGTCGTCCAGCACGGGCACCACGCAGCCGACGACTGGAGCGCCGACGCCGAGCGCCCCCACGTCGTCGCCGGGTGGGCCGATCCTGCCGGACACCGGGCAGCCCGTCGTCTACATCGGAGTGACCAGTCTGGGCCTGCTCATGGCGGGAGTGACATTCCTGATCGTCGGGCGGCGGCGGCGCGACTGGTCACGGTAGCGGCATGCGGTCGCTCTCCCCGGCCGCGACCAGCCCGCCGTCGCAGTACAGGCGCACCTGGGCGTACACCGGACCAGCGCCGGTGCGCAGCAGGTCGCTCCAGTGGTAGTCGTAGCAGTACTCCGTGCGGAAGGAGACCGCGACGCCGTCGCTGACCCGGCACGCCGCCACTTCGATCTCGACCGTACGCTCGGAGGCCAGGTGGTCGAGGGGACCGAAGCCCCAGAAGCGGGACCAGGCCGCCCCATAGGTGGGGGAGTACCGCAGTTCCACCCGGCCGAGGATGGTCCGCGTACCGGGGAGGGCGATCTTGCGCGCGTGTGCGGTGACAGCGTCCGGTCCGCAGCCCGCCGCGTCGGGATCGACCCCGTCGTCGGGCGGCTGATAGGGCCACGGCGAGGCGGCCAGCTCGGGCGTCACCGGGCGAGCGGTGACCTCCAGCCCGGCCCGGACCTCGGCCCATCGCGTACGCCAGACCTGCGGATCGCCGCCGCACGCCTGGACGTAACCGAGCAGTACCGGCAACGTCGGCAGCACCCGGCCGCCCGCCGCCTGGGCGAGCGCGGATCGGGAGAAGTGCACTCGTCCGGCCATCGTCCGGTAACTGGGGCGGCCCGCGTCGGCGCGCAGCGCCCGCAGCTCGGCGGCGAACCGGCCGAGCAGACCACTGCCCGGGTCCAGCGGGCGTTCGGCACGTCCCATGGGTCCTCCGCCAGATGCGTGCAGCAAAGATCGAGGTATCGAGATTGTCCACGGACATCGGGACCCTGGCCAGCCCCGTGATCCGGCGTCGATGCTGAGAAGACCGCCGGGGCGAGCGACCCCAGGTGCGGCGGTCGTCCCCAAGGAGCGCATATGGCAAAGGCGTACCCCCTCCTCCTCGCGATCGCCCTGGGCGGCGTGCTGTCCGGCGGCCCGGCCGCGGCCGCGCCGTCCGGCGTACCGTCGCTGCCGGACGCGGTCACGGCCGCGCTGCTGAGTCACACCCCGACGACGCCGGCCGCGACCGCGCGCAGCCGGACGCAGGTCACCGTTCAGCGCCGGGCCGGCTCCGGCTGGGCGTTCGGCAGCGCCGTCCTGACGGCGCCCGCGCAGCCCGACGCGTACCCCGTGGGCTGGCTCTTCCTGGCGCACCGCGAAGCCGGCGGCTGGCGTGTGGAGCTGGAGGGCGACCGAGGTTTCGCGGACCTCGCGGGCGGCGCGGCCGTGCTGTCGCAGACCGAACGTGAGGTCTTCACCACTCCGTCCAGAGTGGAGTACGCCGGTGGCGACTTCCGGACGGGCATGCGGCTGCCGTACGCGGTGGGCCAGTCCTGGAGTCTGACCGGCGGCCCGCACGGGTGGGGCGGCAGTGAGGCCCCGTGGAGTTCGATCGACCTGGCCGGCGGCGACGGGCGGGTGCTGGCCCCGCGAGCCGGGCTGGCCTACACGATGTGCGGCAGCGGCCGGGGCTGGATCCGCGTCGTCCACGATCGCGGCTACGCGACCGACTACTACCACCTGTTCAACAACATCTCGGCGAACGGGCTGTCCGTCGGGGAGGGCGCGTTCCTCGGCAACATCGGCACAGACGTCTCGTGCGGCGGTTCGGCCACCGGCGCGCACGTCCACTTCGCCCTGCGGCAGAACGGCGCCTACGTCCCGATCGCCGACCACAACTTCGGCAAGTGGGTGATCCGGTCGGGCGGCGCCGTCTACCAGGGTTCGGCACTGCACGGCAGCGCGCAGGTCGGCGTCGGCGGAGCGTTGTACAACTACGGCGCGCTCGGCCTGACCCAGGGCGTGATCGACGCCAACGGCGGCGGCGCGGTCAACAAGCGGTCGGGTCCCGGCACCGGCTACGCCATCGTGGGCAGCGTCGCCGACGGGGCGACCGTGTCGATCGCGTGCTCGGCGACCGGCACCACCCACACCGGACGGTGGGGCACCACGAGCCTCTGGAACAAGCTCACCGACGGGACCTGGATCAGCGACGCCTTCGTCTGGACCGGCAGCAACGGAACGGTCAACGGGACCTGCTGAGCTCCGGCACGAGCCCGCGGGCCAGCGCACGCGCCTGGTCCGCGGGCTCGGTCGTGCGTTCGCGGAGGGCGGTCACCGTCGCGCCGTCCATGAGCAGCACGAACTGCGGCGCGGTCGTCGCCGGGTCGGGTACGCCGTGCGCGCGCAGCAGCCCCTCGACGTACGCCGTCACCTTCGCCTTGTGCTCGGCGGCGACCTGATGGGCCGGGCTCTCCGGATCGGCCGTCTCGATCATGGTGTTGATGAAGGCGCAGCCGCGGAAGTCGGCGCGGGCGAACCGTTCGGCGAGCGCGTCGAAGACCGCGAGCGGCCCGCCGCCCAACGCCGCCACCCGCTCGGCCAGCCATTGCCGCCATCGTTCGTCCCGGCGCCGGAGCACCGCGACGACCAGCTCGTCCTTGCCGGTGAAGTGCCGATAGAACGACGCGCGGCCGACGCCGGACGTGGTCAGGATGCGTTCGAGGCCGACCGCACGGATGCCGTCGGCATAAAAGAGCTCCTCGGCGGTGTCGAGGAGGCGTTCGCGGGCACGGGTGGCCATGACCCGAGTCTAACCGGATCTTGACGAAGACGGAACCGATCGGTACCGTCTAGAAACGGAACCAGTCAGTACCGTTTTTGGGGGACCAGTGATGCCGCGTCTCAACCCTGTCACCGATGACCCGTCCGGCCTGCTCGACAAGGTCAGCGAGCAGCTGGGCAGAGTTCCGAATCTGTACGCCACCATGGCCAACGGCCCGGCGGCCCTGGAGGGATACCTCGCCCTGCGGGGGCACCTCGTCAAAGGCAAACTGCGCGCCCGGATTCGCGAACAACTCGCCCTCCTCGTCGCGCAGGAGAACGGCTGCGACTACTGCGTGGCCGCGCACACCTTCCGGGGCAAGCTGATGAAGCTGACCGATGAGGAGCTGCTGGCCACCCGGGTGGCCGAGGACGCCGACCCGCACGCCGAGGCCGTGCTGCGCCTGGCGCGCGAAGTGATGCGTACGCGGGGAAAGGTGGACGACGCCACCCTCGCCGAGGTTCGGGCGGCCGGGGTGACCGACGCCGAGGCGGCCGAAGTCGTCGCGCACGTGGCGCTCAACGTCCTGTCGAACTACTTCAACCACTTGGCGCAGCCGGAGCTGGACTTCCCGGCCGCGCCCGCCCTCACCGGGCCGGACGAGGAGGTCGCGCGATGAAGCGGCAGTGGCGTCGGGGCAGTATCGAACTGGTCGGCGGATACACCTTGCTCGACCGGACCGGCGAGCCGGTCGATCGGCTCGAGGACATCCGGTTCGCGGTCGAGGGCGGGTTCGTCAACGTCCGCGTACCGGGACGGCCGGGCACCCAGCTCGTCTCCGCGCCGAGCGTCCGCCGCATCCAGTGCGAGTGGGCGGACTAGCGGGTTCCCCGCACCGCCCAGGCTCGGGCGGTGAGCTCGATCGGACCGTCGCCGAGCCGGCCGCGCAGCTCCTCGCGCAGGCCGGCTCGGCGCTGCTCGTCCAGCGACATGGCGTACGCGGGACCGGGTCCCTGCCCGCCGAGGAAGGGCTCCCAATAGTCGGCGAACGTGGGGAACACGGTCGGGATCTCGATCGAGTCGACCACGACGTCGCCCAGCCCGGCGCCGGTCCACAGAGCGCGAAGCGGATCGGGATGGCACAACGCGAACCGCGATCCCTCGTGGAACCGCTCGGCGCCGGGGTCGAGCGCTACGGCGGCCGCCCAGAAGTGCCGCATGAGCTGCATGCCCTCGGCGTAATCCCAGACGTAGGCCGCGACGACCGCGCCGGGCGCGGCGACCCGGGTGAACTCGGTGAGCGCCGCCCCAGGCTCGGGCACGAAGTTGATCGCGAGCCCGCTGACCACCGCGTCGTACGCCGAACTCGGCAACCTCAGCTCGCGGGCGTCACCCAGGTAGAACTCCGCGCGGGGGTCGGTGACCCGTTCCCGGGCCACGCCCAGGAAGCCCATCGACGAATCCACCCCGACGACGCTCGCCGGTTCGGCCAGGGTCAACACCGCACCGGTCAGTGCGCCGGTGCCGCAGCCCACGTCGAGCCACTTCGCGCTGGGGCGTACGCCGAGCCAGGGCACGAAGACCGCGGCGACCACCCGGCTCCATCGGCCCACATAGGCCTCGTACGCGTCGCCCGCCGACCACACGTCCGTCATGACTGCCGACAGTACGCCTGCGTACCGGATCGTGAGAATCTCCGCTGTGGACGCAACTTATGGGAGCGCTTCCAGCGTCCTTCGCTCATGAAGCTCACGAAAGTGATCCCCTACGTCGCACTGCTGTCGGTGCTGGCGGTGTCCGCCTGCGGCGGCGATGACAAGCCCACGGCCGAACCCTCCGGTCCCCGGGCCGGCGGCAACTGCGAGGAGGCCGCCGCGGCCGGGCGGCCGGTCCACTTCGGCGGAGACGAGAGCGCCGACCTCTACGGTCTCGTCTTCGGCGACGGGCCGACCGGCATCGTCATCTCGCACATGAACGGCGGCGACGTCTGCCAAGGCATGCCGTACGCGAAGGAGCTGGCCGGGCGGGGCTACCGGGCGCTGGTCTTCGACTTCGCCGGGTTCGGCGCGTCGCCCGGATCGGCGGCCGTCCCGCAGGCGCGCCAGGTCGTCGCGGCCGCCACGTTCCTCCGCAAGGACGGGGCCTCCGCCATCGTCCTGATCGGCGGGTCGATGGGGGCGACCGCATCGGTGGCCGCCGCGCCGCAGCTGACCCCGCCGCCGAAGGCGGTGGTGAGCCTGTCCGCTCCGACCTCGTTCGGCGCGGACAACGCGTTGCCGGCCGCGGCCAAGCTCACGAGCCCGGTGTTCTACACCGCCGGCGAGTACGAGAGCAGCTTCGCCGACGCCGCCAAGCAGCTCTACGACGCCACGCCCACCAGCGTGCCGCGTACGCTGCTGCTCGGGGAGGCCTCGGCGAACCACGGGCTGTGGCTGACGGATCCGACGGTCGGCGTCCGGCCGCTGCGGGCGAAGATCGCCGAATTCTTGACGGTGAATGCCCCGGCCACCTGATGGTATAAGGGAACGATGGCCGAGGCCCGCCGTGATCCGCCCATCGGGCTGATCTTCGTCCTCACCGGACTGCTGCTCGTCGCGATCGGCACGTTCGCGTTGCCGTGGGCGGCGCCGGCGGAGCCCGCCGTGACCGTGACCTACGCCGACCTGATGTCACAGGCGATCGACGTCGCCGTGCAGACCTTCGCCGACCTGTACTTCTCGGTGCTGGGGCTGCTGCTGATGCTGCTGGTCGCGGTCTTCGGCGTACGCGGGACCTGGCCGTCGCGTTACGGCCAGCGCCGGCGGGTGCATCGGACGCTGGCCGCGATGGCGTGTGCCGTCGCGGTCAGCGCCCTCCTCACGGCGATCGCCGAGGTCGGCCGGCCCGGAATCGGAGCGGGGCTCGCCGCGACCGGCTACGTCTTCGTGGCGGTCGGCGTCATCGTCGGGCCGAGCCGACGGCGGACGACGCCGCGCCCACCCCGTCCGCCCCGCCCACCCCGTCCGCCGCGCGAACCCCGCCTGCCGCGGCCGCCTCATGCTCGGGCGCCGGAGGCTGACCCCCCGCTGGATCAGGGTTCTCGGTCGAATCTTGGAGAAAGATTCGACCCGGATCCCTGATCCAGCGCCGAAGAGCGCCGCGCCGAAGGGGCGGAGCGGGCGGAGGGGCGGAGCGGACGGAGAGGCGGAGCGGGCGGAGGGGCCTAGGAGGCGGTGGCCGCCGTCCGGGCTTCGGTGACCTGGCGGGCGATCTCGTCGGCCCCGGAGTCCCGGGCCAGCGTCTCAGCGTCGTCCAGGATGGACAGAGCGTCGTCGCGGCGGCCGTCGCCGAGCGCCAGGTAGGCCAGGCCGACCATGTTCGCCGCCACGCCGGACAGGAAGCCGAGTTCGCGGCGCAGCGCGGAGGACTGCTCCAGGAACTCCCGGGCCTCCGCGACCCGGCCCTGGGCGTGTGCGACGACGCCGAGGTGGCGCAGGGCGTACGACTGGGTCAGCTTGTCGCCCGTCGCCCTGGCCAGCTCCAATGACCGCTCGAACAGCGGTACGGCCGCCGCGCCGTCGTCCCGGACGACCTGATGGACGATGCCGATCCAGAACAGCGCCTCGCCTTCCCCGCGCTGGTCGCCGAGGGCGGCGTGCCGCGCCGCGGCCTGCTCGAACAGCACCATTTCCCGGGGATCCTCGACCCGGTCGGCGAAGAACCGCACGTTCAGCAGGCGTCCGCGCGCGAGTGCGGTGTCGGCCTCCAGACTGTCGAGGGCGCGCTCGGCGGCGGCGAGATCACCGACATCCCCGGCGAAGGTGCCCTTTTCGTACGCGATTCGAGCCTGGTCGAGCCGGTGATCAACGGTCATGGGCCCACGGTAGCCGGGCGGGGTGCTCCGGTCCTCCTTAGACTGTCCGGATGAGCGTGCGGATCGTGAAGCGCCCCGACCTCGGGGTGAGCGTGGTCGAGGTCGCCGGGGAGCTGGACATCGACAGCGCGCCCGCGTTCCGGGAGTGCCTGTCCGGTCTGGTCGGCGACGGCGTCGCCCGCATCGTGGTGGACGTTCGCCGACTCCGGTTCTGCGACTCGATCGGTCTGTCGGCGCTGGTCACGACGCAACAGGCGTGCGTCGCCCAAGGCGGCTTCCTCCGCCTCGCCGGCGCCGACCAGACGCTGCTCCGGCTGCTGCTCATCGTCGGGCTGTCCGACTACGTCCAGTCGTACGCCACGGTGGAGGCCGCCTCGTCGGGTGATCCCGTGGTGCGGGCGTACGCCGAGCACGCCCGCACCACCGAGGCCACCGCCTGACCGACTCGGCGCGAGCTGACGCGTCGGAAAAAGTTGACGCGTCGGGATTCTCCGACGTATCGTCGGACCGTGCCCGCCGACGTCTTCAGCGCTCTCGCCAACCCGGTCCGCCGCCAGATCCTGGAGGTGCTCCGGGAGGGCCCGCGACCGGTCAACGAGCTGGCCGCCCGGTTCGAGCTCGGCCGACCGGCCGTCTCCGAGCACCTGCAGGTGCTGCGGCAGGCGGAGTTGGTCCGCGAGGAGCCACGCGGGCGTCAGCGGTTCTATCACCTGCGACCGGAGCGGCTCGCCGAAGTCGGCGACTGGCTCCACCCGTTCGAGCACTACTGGCGTGGGCGCCTGCGTGCCCTGCGCGACCTTCTGGATGAGGAAACATCATGACCGACACCGCTACCGTCGCGATCGAATGCGACGAGTTCCTGCCCCACCCGCCGGCCGCCGTGTGGCGGGCGCTGACCGAGCCCGAGCTGTTCGCCCGCTGGTGGGTGCCCGGCGACGTGCGGCCGATCGTCGGCCACCGGTTCACCCTCGACATGGGCTCCTGGGGCGAGCAGCGCTGCGAGGTCGCCGCGGTCGAGCCGGAGCGCCTACTGCGTATCCAGTTCGCCGAAGGCGTCCTCGACACCACGCTGACCTGGCGGCTCGTCCCGGAGGGGACCGGCACCCGGCTCTTCTTCGAGCACGCCGGATTCGACCTGGACTCGCCGCTCGGGCGGCAGGCGTACGAGGGAATGGGCCGGGGCTGGCCCAAGGTGATCGCCCGGATCGCCCCGGCCCTCGCGAGCGTCTAGCTCAACACCGCCAAGCCACGGCGCTGGATCAGGGTTCCAGGTCGAATCTTGACCCATGATTCGACCTGGAACCCTGATCCAGCGCGCAAAAGGCCGGCGCCGTAAGCAAGCGACGGCGGCTCAGCGGACGCGGGCGGCGGCCGCGACCAGGTTGGTCAGCGCCGCCTCCACCTGGGCGTACGTCCGGGTCTTGAGCCCACAGTCGGGATTGGCCCAGACCCGTTCGGCCGGTAGGACCCCCAGGATTCTGCGCAGGTGCTCCTCGACCTCGGCGACGTCCGGTACGCGAGGCGAGTGGATGTCGTACACCCCGGGACCGAGTCCGCGGCCGTAGTCGGCGACCCCTGGTGCGGACAGGAGCGTACCGCCGGATCGGGCCGACTCGATCGTGGTGACGTCGGCGTCGAGGGCGTCGATCGCGGCCAGCACCTCACTGGCGTTCGAGTAGCACAGGTGCGTGTGGATTTGCGTCGTGTCGGACGCCCCGGCCGTCGCCCACCGGTACGCCCCGACCGACCATTCGAGGTACTCCGGCTGGGCGGCGTGCCGCAGGGGCAGCAGTTCTCGCAGGGCGGGCTCGTCCACCTGGATGATGCCGATCCCGGCCGCCTCCAGATCCTCGACCTCGCCCCGTAGCGCGTCGGCGACCTGCCAGACGACGTCTCGCAGCGGGATGTCCCGGCGGACGAAGGACCAGGCCACGATGGTCACCGGCCCGGTGAGCATCCCCTTGACCGGCCGGTCCGTCAGGGACTGGGCGTAGGTCGCCCAGCGTACGGTGATCGGCTCGGCCCGCTTGACGTCGGCGTGGATGATCGGCGGCCGGGTGCAGCGGGACCCGTACGACTGCACCCAGCCGTTCCGGGTCACCGCGCAGCCGTCGAGGTGCTCGGCGAAGTACTGCACCATGTCGTTGCGTTCGGGTTCGCCGTGGACGAGGACGTCCAGCCCGAGCCGTTCCTGCAGCCGGATGACGTGCTCGATCTCGGCGCGTACGCGGGTCTCGTACTCGGCCTCGTCCAGCGTGCCGGCGACGAGTGCCGCGCGCGCAGCCCGGAGATCGCCCGTCTGCGGGAACGATCCGATCGTCGTGGTGGGCACCGGCGGCAAACCGAGCCTGGCCTGCGCCTTCGCGCGTACCGCATAAGGAGAACGAGCCGCGGCCGCCGTGACTCCGAAACCGGCCGGGATCGGCGCGGACACCGGTCCCGCGAGCAGCGACCCGCGCGAGAGGGCGACGATCTCGCGGACCTTCTGCTCGGCGAAGGCGAGCCGGTCGCGCAGATCTGGATCGAGGTCGGTCTCCGCCTCGACGTCGTACGGGACGTGCAGGAGCGGGCAGGAGCTGCCGATCACGACCTGGGCGGCGTGCGGGCGCAACCGTTCGACGAGGGTGAGCACGTCCGGCGACGTACGCCACACGTCCCGCCCGGACACGACGCCCGCGACGACGGTCTTGCCTTCGAGCAGCCCCAGGTCGGGCAGTCCGCCCCGGACGAGGTCGAGGGCGATTCCGTCCACGGCGGACAGTGCGGGCAGCGCCTCGCCCAGGTCGCCGAAGTACCCCGCGACCAGGATCTTCGGCGTGGACGCAGCGAGCCGGTCGTACGCCCGCCGCACCGCTGCGAGCTGTTCGGCGGTCAGGTCGGTGACCAGCGCCGGCTCGTCGAGCTGCACCCAGGTGGCGCCCGCCTCGGCGAGCGCCTCCAGCACCGTGCCGTAGACCGTGAGCAGGTCGTCGAGCCGGTCGAGCGGCGTGAAGCCGGCGGGCGCTCCCGGAGCGGCCTGCGCCAGCAGCAGGAAGGTGATCGGGCCGAGCAGGACCGGCCGCGTGTCCACGCCGAGGGCGAGCGCCTCGCGGTACTCGGCCACCGGTTTGTCCGAGGCCGGCCGGAACGGGCTGGTCGCGTCGATCTCCGGCACCAGGTAGTGATAGTTGGTGTCGAACCACTTCGTCATCCGCAGGGGCGGCAGTTCCTGTGTGCCCCGGGCCATCGCGAAGTACCGGTCCAGCTCCGGCAGGTGACGGTAGCGCTCCGGTACGGCGTCGACGAGCGCCGCCGTGTCCAGCACGTGGTCGTAGAGCGAGAACGTGTTCGACGGGATGCCCTCCAGGCCCAGCTCCCGCAGGCGCAGCCAGGTCTCGGCCCGCAGCTGCGCCGCCGTCTCCAGCAGACGATCGGATGAGCCGTCCCAATAGGACTCCAGAGCGCGTTTGAGCTCGCGGCGAGGGCCGATGCGGGGATAGCCGAGGACGGTCGAGGGCGGGAAGTCAGTCATGCCGTCACAGATAGCCCGCTCGCCGCCACCGTCGCCGGGCCGATTCGCTTCGCTTATGGGGGCCGATGGCGCTCTTTGGCGCTGGACGCTGCGCTCTTTGGCGCTGGATCAGGGTCCTGGGTCGAATCTTGCGGCAAGATTCGACCGCGATCGCTGATCCAGCGCAAGAAGGCGGGGGAGCGGGAGGGCATACTGGGGCGTGCCCGCCGACCCGACGCTTCGCGACATCCGGTGCTTCACCGTGGTCGCGCGCCGGGCCGGGTTCTCCGCAGCCGCCGCCGAACTCGGGATCTCCCAACCCGCCGTCAGTCAGGCCATCGCTCGCCTGGAGAGCGCGCTCGGGGTGACTCTGCTGAGCCGGACCTCCGGCGTGGCCCTCACCGAGGCCGGCCGCGCCCTGCTCGCTCGTGCCGAGGCGGTGCTGGAGCAGGCCGGCCTGCTCGTCTCGGAGGCGGCGCGGCTCGCGACGCCGGACGCCGACGCTATTCGTCTCGCTTATGCGCCGCTCGTCGGCGGGCTCGCCGCCAAGATCGCCCGGCGGCTGCGCGACCGCAAGCCCGGCGTACCGGTGACGCTGGTCCCGGCGCACTGGGCGGCGGCCACCGCTGCCCTCACCGCGGGCACGGTCGGTGCGGCCCTCATGACCACGCCGTTTCCGCCTGGTCTGGCCTCCGCGGCCCGCTTCCGGATGCCCGTGACCCACGTCGCGGTCCGGGCGGGGGAGCGGCTCGCGACGGCTTCAGGGGTACGCGTGGCGCAGCTCTTCGGTCAGGAGCTGCTCATTCCCCGCATGCTGTGGTCGGCGATGCTGGCCGCCTTCCCCGGAGTCCACCAGCCCCGGGTGACCGTCGTGGACGACGACCTGTACGCGGGCTGCGACCTCGTCGCGGCCGGACGCGGAGTGCTGCCGGTCCCGCGCCTGCTGGCCGAGACCGTACGCCGGCCGGACGTGGTCTTCGTGCCGTTCGAGCCGCGCCTGCACTTCACGTACGCCCTGGTCTGGTCACCGTCGCGGGTGACGCCGGAGCTGGTGGCCCTGATCCAGGCGAGCCAGGAGGCCTTGCGCACCTTCCTCGCCTGAGGTCTTCCCGGACGGGCGCCCGTCAGGTGAGGACCTTCGTCAGGAAGCCGTCGAGTTTGCCGCGTAGCCGGTCGACCTGTTCCTCGACGGACAGCGTTTCGTCCAGCCGCCCGCCGGTGTGCGGCTTCTTGAGTCCGCGTACGTAGAGGGAGCAGGCCAGGTCGGTGCAGATGTAGAGGCCGACGGAGTTGCCTTGGCGTCCGGCGACTCCGGCCTTCCGCGCGGTCATCAGCGAAACGCCGTTGCCCGGATGCGTCGTCAGGCACAGCGAGCACATGCTGCGATGCAGCAGCCCGCGTTTCTGGGCGGCGAGCCGCAGAGCCACCCCGATGAGCTGCCCGCCCGGCTCGTCCGATTCGCCGGGTACGGCGGCCAGGGTCGGCTCGGTGACGAGGTACGCCCGGTCCGGCGCGGAGATGTCGGGCCAGGCCAGGAAGTCGAGGTCGGCCCAGGCCCGGTCGCCCAGATCGCGGGGGAGCGAGAGGCGTGCCGCCTCGCCTTTGGTGCAGTTGACGAAGGACGAGCGGATCTCCGCCTCGACGAGTGATCTCATAGGTCTACCGTATGATGCTAGGCAACTGACTTATCCCTCTAGGTTACCGGGAGCGTCGAGTGCCGCGAGCGGGTCTGAGCACGGAACGGGTCGTCCTGGCCGCCGCCGACCTCGCCGACGAGGTCGGCTTCGAGGCGGTGTCCGTCTCGGCGCTCGCCCGAGGGTTCGGCGTCAAGGACGCCAGCCTCTACTCACACGTCAAGAACCTGCAGGATCTGCGGGAACGGGTCGCGTTGAAGGCCAGCGAGGAGTTCGCCGACCGGATCGCGGCGGCGGTGGCCGGCCGAGCCGGGCGGGACGCGCTGGCCGCGTTCGCCGGGGCGTACCGGGACTTCGCGGTGCACCACCCCGGCCGGTACGCCGCCTCGCAGATGCCGCTCGAACCGGCCGTCCTCGAACGATCGTCCGGCCCCCGCCGGCTCATCGAGGCGACCGCCGCCGTCCTCCGGGCGTACGCACTGCCGGAACCGGACCAGACCGACGCGGTCCGGCTGCTGCGCAGCTTCTTCCACGGCTTCGCCGATCTGGAGGCGTCCGGGGCGTTCCACCATCCTCGGGGGCTCGACGACTCATGGGCGCGCATCGTCGACTCCCTGCACTTCCTGCTGGAGAAGTGGCCTCAGCGTGCGGACTAGCGGCGCAGTTCGTCGCGGTGCTCCCGCATCGAGGTCACCATCAGGCTCAGAAACCGGTGCACCGTCGCGAGATCCTCGTCGGTGAACTGCTTCATGACTTCTTCCGTACGCCGGGCCAGCGGCCGGAAGAACTCCCGGGCGACGGCGGCGCCGGGTTCGGCGTACCGGAGGAAGATCTTGCGGCGGTCGGCGGTGTCGCGATCGCGGTAGACGTGACCGGCCGCTTCCAGCCGGTCGATCACTCCGGTGACCGAGCCGGACGAGAAGTTCAGCTCCTCCCGGAGCGCGCCCGGGGTGATGGGCTGCCCGCTGAGTTCCGCTTCCATGATCAGGATCAGCGCGTGCAGGTCGGCGTTGCCCAGCTGATTCCGGGCGGCGAACGCGTCTCCGATGTGCTGCGAATGCGCCGAGTAGAGCCGCAGTTCGCTGATGATTTCGCTGATCAGCCTGGCCCGGGGGTCGTCGGCCCGCTGGAACACGCTGTCCGTCACGCCGGTCATGATAACCGCAGCTAACGGGCATCTCGCCAACCGAGAGATCAGCGCGGCGGGCGGATCATCCGCAGCGGGCCGCGCGGCCGCAGGGTCAATCCGGCCTGCGGCGTCGGGTCGCCGCTCACTTGGGTGAGGCGGCCGGTCAGGCACGGCCGGAGCGCGGCGCTCAGCATCGCGCGGGCCAGGTGGGCGCCCAGGCAGGTACGCCGTCCCGCGCTGAACGGCAGGAAACCCCAGGCCGGCCGGGCGGGCCCGGTGGCGGTGAATCGTTCGGGCCGGAACGCGCCGGGATCGGGCCACAGCTCGGGATCCCGGTGTGTCAGGTAAGGCGAGTAGAGCACCAGCGTCCCGGCCGGGATGCCGGCTCCCGCTACGGAGACGTCGGCCGCGGCGACCCGGCTGCCGATCCAGCCCGCCGGGTAGAGCCGCAGCACTTCGTCGAGCACGGCCGGCAGGGCGTCGGGCGTACGCCACTCGGGTGCGCCCGCCAGCTGCCAAGCCGCCCAGGCCAGGGTATGCGTCGTGGTGTCGTATCCGGCCGCGAGAGCGACTCGGATCTCCTCGACCGCGTCGGGCAGCCCGGCGAGGGCGGCGGCCAGCGTACCGGGCGGGGGATCGGCCAGGACGGCGGCGATGTGCTCGTCGACCCGGCGGAAGAGCCGGGGGCGAGGCAGCAGGGGATGCGGCATCGGCCGGTGCAACGGGACCAGGAAGGAGCGGAGCAGCCGGTCGGGGACCCGGCCGCCGAAGAAGGCGGCGTTGAGCAGGCGCCGCACGACGTCTGCGGCCCACTCCAGCGCCTCGAACTCGGCCGGGGGCGCGTACCGGGCGGCCACCTCGTCGAGCTGCCCGAGCAGGGCTGCGAGCGACCGGTTGTGGAAGTGCGGGTTGAGGGCTCGCCGCCGTTCGTCGTGCTCGGGGACGTCGGCATGCACGACTCCGCCGGACAGATACGGGGTCAGCCCGCTCAGGCTGCCCGCCGCGCGGAAGGCGGCGAGGTCGCCGAGGACCGCCCGATTCCACTCCGGACGGTAGCCCACGATGCCGCGCCGCCACAGGCGTAGCTCGAACACCGGCGCCGTGGCGGCCCGTTCGGTCAGCAGCGGGATCGGGTCGCGAGTCCAGCGCCACAGGTCGCCGATCACGGGTAGGTGCGGCCTTTCCAGCGAGCTTTCCGGCGCAGCGCGATCGCGTACACCGGCAGCGCCGCGAGCGGCGTGATCGGCACGAGCGCGGCTTCGGCGTACGCCCCGCGACCGGTCTTGGCGTTGGCGAGCAGCCGTTCGGTCAGACCCAGTACGGCCGCCGCTCGCCAGGCCGGTCCCCGTCGCCACAGCAGCCACGGCGCGGCGTACGCGAGGACGTGGAAGCCGGCGCTCGCGACGAGGACGGCGTCGCTGCCCAGATGGGCGGCCCGCAGACTCTTGCCCAGCCCGGCGACGGCCTGCCGGTAGCCGTCGTACATCCGGGCCTGGATCAGCTCCCCGCCCAGCGCGAGACCGAGTTTCAGCCCGAACCGGCGGGCCCGGCGGGCCAGGGCCACGTCCTCGACGATCCGGTCGTGGACGGCCTCGTGCCCGCCGAGGACCGCGTACGCCGTCCGCGTGAACGCCAGCAGCTGGCCGTTGGCGGTGGCGGCGGCGGGGATCGGCCGGTCGAGCAGCCGATGCGGCAGGAAGGCCAGCAGCGTCTCGTCGATCAGCGGCACCAGGAGGCGTTCGCCGAGGGTGCCGGTCAGCTGCCGGGGGAACACCGAGAAGACGTCGGCCCGCTGCCGTCGCAGTTCGTGCCGGACGGCGTCGAGCGCGCCCGGCTGCAGCACCACGTCGGCGTCGCAGAAGACGAGCAGATCCCCGGTCGCCGCCTGGCCAAGCTGGTGGCAGGCCCAGTTCTTGCCGATCCAGCCGTCCGGGCGCGGTTCGCCCGGCACCAGGCGCAGCCGTGGATCGGCGTGCGCCCGGACGACGTCGGCGGTGCCGTCGGTGGAGCCGTCGTCGAGGATCAGGATCTCGTCGGCGGGTTGCGCCAGGAGCCCGGGGAGCAGCCGGGGCAGTCGCAGCGCCTCGTCCCGGGCGGGTACGAGCAGCGAAATCCGCGGTGCGCTGTGGACGGACCTGACCGGCCGGCCCGGAGCGGGAGCCGGCGACGAAGCCGGTCGCAGGATGGGGAACATGGCGGTGTTGGCGACGAGGCCGGCCGTCTTCACCAGGTGGTAGGCGGCGATCGCCGCGCTCAGGATCACCATCGCAACCGCCTGGTCACCGCGTCGATGCGTTCGTCCCAGCTCCGCCGGCCGAGCAGGACGGGCCGGAACCCGGCCAATCCGGCTCGTGGATCGGCGACCGCGAGCTGCCGGTCCAGCGTGGACAGATCGTCGTGCAGCGTCCGGGCCAGGGAGCCGGTCAGGACGCCGACCTCGCCGGCCGGGTCCACCGCCGTGATCGACACGTACGCCTCCGGCGCCTGATGGCCGCGGAGCACCACCCGGACCGCGACGGCGGCCAGCGGCACCCCAGTGCGGTGGGCGTACCAGGCGGCGCCGTCGGCCAGCGGGCCGAGCGGACCCGGCGGGCGCAGCTCGCCTTCGGGGTAGACGATCAGCACCCGGCCCCCGGCCAGCTGACGCAGCCCCGTACGCAGCTCCCGTGAACCGAACACGCCCAGCCGCCGCGCGAAGGCGTACCGCTGGATGGTGTCCTGAAGCATGACGAGGCCGGCGGTTCGCCGCGCCCGCCGCAGCACCGCGGCCGCCACGAAGGGGTCCCACCAGCTGTGGTGGTTCGCGGCCCAGACGAACGCGCCGGCCGGCAGCCGGCCGCGCAGCCAGACGCCGCGCAGACCCCCGCGGACCAGCCGGTCGAACCCCGTGGTCAGCACACCGGCGACCGGGTCAGCCATGATCGCGCTCCGCCCGTAGCGTCTGCCGCCGCCACAGCAGCAAGGTCAAGGTGACCAGCGCGAACCCGAAGCCGAAGTCCTCGACCGGGATGTGCCAGGGAAACCGCACCCCGGAGGTCTCGGCCGCGCTGTAGCGGACGATCGGCCGGCCGGCCCGGGTGAGCCAGCCGTCGACCGGGATCTGGAAGGCCAGCGCGATCGCCAAGGTGATCCAGTAGCGCGCCTGCCCGAACAGGCCGGTCCGGAAGACCAACAGCTCCAGTCCGACGACGGCGGCCGGGGCGGCGACGGCGGCGATCGTGTACTCAGCGGCCACGCCGGATCACCTGCCGGGAACCGATCACTTCGTAGGTGAGCACCGCGCAGATCGGTACCACCAGGAAGAAGATCCACTCCTCGAGCGGTAGGCCGAGCAGGCGCACCCCGGTGACCTGATCGGTGCTCCACCACCAGTGGCCGCGGCGGGCGGCCAGCAGATCCCAGGCCGCGAAGACCACGACGACCGGTGCGAGGGTGAGCGCCAGCCGGGCCGGTCGCCGATAGACCCGCGCGCCGAGCACGACCTCCAGCGGCAGCGTGATCACCACACAGGCGGCGAGGGCGGCGGCGTACTGCCAGCGGTCCATCACATCGGCTCCGGTTCGGGCGCCAGCGAACCCTCGTAACGCAGCGCCCGGCGCTCGGCCTCCGGCAGCCGCCAGGGCTGATGCACCGCCTTCCCGGTGACGCCCGCCAGCTCGGGCACCCACCGGCGGACGTAGTCCCCCTCCGGATCGAACCGTTCGGCCTGGCGTACCGGGTTGAACCGCCGATACGGCTTGGTGTCGTTGCCCGTCCCGGCCACCCACTGCCAATTCCCGTTGTTGTCGGCCACGTCGGCGTCCAGCAGCAGGCTCGCGTACCACGCGGCGCCCGCGCGCCAGTCCAGGCCCAGCTGCTTGGTCAGGAAAGAAGCCGTGATCAGGCGCGCGCGATTGTGCATCCAGCCCTCGGCCGCGAGCTGCCGCATGCCCGCGTCCACGATCGGCACGCCGGTGCGCCCCGCACGCCACGCGTCCAGGGCGCTCTGGTCGTCGGCCCACTGCTCGTCGGCGTTCCGGCGATACGCCTTGTGGGGCAGCTCGGGAAAGTAGGCCAGCACCTGGTGATAGAAGTCGCGCCAGCACACCTGCCGCACGTACGCCTCGACGCCGCCTGCTTGATCGGCCACGGCGACTGGGGACACGCAGCCGAAATGCAGATAAGGGCTCATCCGGCTCGTCCGGTCGGCGGCCAGATCGTCGTGGATCTCGGCGTACTCGGCGGCGCTCCGGAGCCAGGCGGACAGACGGGCGCGGCCCTCGGTCTCTCCGCCGGGCATCAGGCCGGTCGCCGGGCCGCCGGCCGGAAGCCGTCCGGGCGTGATGCCGTCCGGGAGGCGTACCCGGTGGGGTGCGGGTAGCTCCGGCCGCCGGTGGAAGCCTTGCCACGCACGCCAGTACGGCGTGAAGACGCGGTAGTGATCACCGCCGCCGGAGGGTCGCAGCGCGCCGGGTGGCACCACCGTGACGGAGTCGAAGACCTTCAGCGACAATCGTTCCTCCGCACAGGCTCGGCGAAGCCGTTGTTCTCGGGCAGCCGCGAAGCCGCTCACGTCGGCGGCGAGGCTGATGCCGAACGCCCCGGTCTCCCGGGCGAGCTTGACCGCCTCGGTGACCGGATCGCCCTCGCGGAGCACGAGGTCGCCACCCCGGTGACGGAGTGATTCGCGGAGGTCGGCGAGGCTCTCGGCGAGGAACCGCCGCCGGTTCGGCGAGCCGGGCACGCCCGGATCGGCGACGAACAGCGGGACCACCTCGTCGGCGACCTCGCAGGCGGCGTGCAGCGCGGGATTGTCGGCGACCCGAAGGTCCCGGGTGAACAGCACGACGGCGGTACGCATCAGGCCCCCAGGGCGATCGAGCGAGGCGTCAGGCTGACACCCCGGCCGGTGGGAGTCAGCAGGCTCCGTGCGGTGACGAGTACCCGCCGATGGCGGGGAACCACCGCCCGGCGGGCGAACACGTCGAATCCCTGCCGCTCGATCTCGCCGAGGATGCCCGAGTAGAGGTGGAACGCCGTGCGAATGCACGCCTGGGCGGCCGGGGCCAGCATCGGTACGCCCGGCGCCGCCAGCGCGTAGTGCCGGCGAGCGCGCCCGGCCTCGAAGCGGATCAACGCCCTGACACGGTCGCCGCTGTGGCCGTCGGCCAGCGCCTGCTCCAGGTCCGACTCGGTGACGCCGAACCGATCGAGGTCTTCCTTCGGCAGATAGATCCGGCCCCGTTCGAGGTCCTCGCCGACGTCGCGGAGGAAGTTGGTGAGCTGGAAGGCCAGGCCCAGCTGGCGGGCGGGTTCCCGGGCCGCCGCCGGATCGGCCGGGCGCAGGATCGGCAGCATCATCGTGCCGATCACCGCCGCCGAGCCCTCCATGTACTCCAGCAGGTCGGCGTAGGTGCCGTAGGCAGTGACGTCGAGGTCCATCTCCATGCTGCGCAGGAACGACGCGAAGTCCGACCGGTCCATGTCGTGGACGGCGATGGTGTGCAGCACGGCAGGCAGGATCGGATCGTCGACGGGCGCGCCGGACAGGCCCGTCGCGAACGCCGTGCCCCAGGCGCGCAAGCGGCTGGCCCGTTCGGCGATGCCCAGCTCGGGCGTGGAGTCGACGATCTCGTCGGCGTAGCGGGTGAAGCCGTAGAGCGCGTGGACGTGCGGACGCAGCTCGGCCGGCAGCAGTTTCGTCGCCAGGTAGTAGGTCCGGCCGTGCCGCCGATGGAGCTTGCGGCACTCCTCGTACGCGGCGGCGAGGCGCTCGTCCACGATCTTCCCCTCTCGGCGGCGTACCCTCATGCTAATTCGACGCAAGAATCGACGCAACCTGCCGCGTCGGTTAGCCTCAAAGGGTGGCCGACACGACTCTGACCCTGACCGTCCCGCGACCTGCCGGTCCGCCGGGACCCGCCGCGCTCGCCGACGCCGTCGACGACCGGCTCGCCACGTTCGTCGCTGCCGAGGCGGCTGCGCTGGTCGCCCTCGATCCCCGGCTCGACCTGCTCGCCGCGACCGCGCGCGACGCCGTCCTGAGCGGCGGCAAACGGCTGCGGCCGCTGTTCGCGTACTGGGGGTGGCGGGCGTGCGGCGGCCGGGAGCCGGTGGAGCAGGTGCTTCCGGCCCTGGCCGCGCTCGAACTGCTGCACGCCTTCGCCCTCGTGCACGACGACGTCATGGACCGTTCCGAGACCCGGCGCGGCCGGCCCACGGCGCATCGGGCACTGGCGACCGCACACGGCCGGGCCGGTTTGACGGGCGACGCCGACCGGTTCGGCGACTCGATCGCCGTCCTCGTGGGCGATCTCTGCCTCGTCTGGGCGGATCGGCTCATGGCCCAGGCGTTGGTTCCGCCGGCCGCGCTGGCCGCCGCCCGGCGGGCGTACGACCTCATGCGGGTCGAGGCGATCGCCGGGCAGTATCTGGACGTGCTGGGCGAACACTCTCCGGTGTGGACGGTCGACCGGGCGCTGCGAGTGGCCCGGCTCAAGACGGCCGGATACACCGTCGTCCGGCCACTGCACTACGGCGGCAGTCTGGCGGGCCGGCTCGACTCCTCGGTCGCGGCGGCCTTCACCCGCTTCGGTACGCGTGTCGGGGAAGCGTTCCAGCTTCGCGACGACCTGCTCGGCGCGTTCGGCGACCCGGTGCACACGGGCAAGCCCGCCGGTGACGACCTGGTCCAGGGCAAGCCGACCGTCCTGCTGCAGCTAGCGCGGGCCACGGCGAACGTTCGCCGCCGGACTGAGCTCGATGCGCTGGTAAGCCGATTCAGGAGCGGGCCGCCGCCGGACTCCGCCGAGGTCCAGCGGCTCGGCGAGCTGATCCGGAGCACGGGAGCGCCGGAACGGGTCCGCGAGATGATCGCCGACCGGGTCGCCGAGGGCATCCGAGCGCTGGACACCGCCCCGATCGCCGACGACGCCCGGACCGCGCTCACCTCGCTGGCCGGTGCGGCCGCCTGGCGGTCGTCGTGAGCGCCGGGCGGATGTCCGGCCCGACGGATCGGGTAGTAGTCGTGGGGGCCGGGCTCGGCGGGCTGGCCTGCGCTCTCCACCTGGCCGGCGCGGGCCGCCAGGTGACGGTCCTAGAGAAGGCCGACCGGCCCGGCGGACGGGCCGGGCGGCTGTCGGTGGCCGGGTTCGACTTCGACACCGGCCCCACGGTGCTCACCATGCCCGACCTGATCGCCGAGGCGCTGGCGGCAGTGGGGGAGGACCTGCCGCGCTGGCTCACCCTGACCCCGCTCGACCCGGCGTACCGGGCGTGGTTCGCCGATGGCTCCCGGCTCGACGTGATCGCCGATCCCGACCGGATGGCCGACGAGATCGCCCGGGTCTGCGGCGTACGCGAGGCCGACGGCTACCGCCGCTTCGCCGCGTACGCCCGGCGACTGTGGGAGTTGCAACGGGCGGACTTCATCGACCGTAACTTCGACGGGCCGCGCGACCTGGTGACGCTCAACCTCCTCCGGCTACTCGGGCAAGGGGCGTTCGGCGGCCTCCAGCACCGCATCGACCGCTTCTTCCGCGACGACCGCACCCGGCGCGTCTTCTCCTTCCAGGCGATGTATGCCGGGCTCGCGCCGCAGGACGCCCGCGCGTTGTACGCCGTCATCGCGTACCTGGACACCGTCGCCGGGGTGTACTACCCGGCTGGGGGAATGCACGCCGTGCCGCTCGCGCTCGCCGGAGCGGCCGAGAAGCACGGCGTCGAGTTCCACTACGAGGCGGAGGCGACCAGCGTGGAGGTGCGCAACGGCCGGGCGGTCGCCGTGCGTACCGCGGACGGCCGGCGCTTCCCGGCCGACGCCGTCGTCCTCAACCCCGACACCGAGGCCGCCTTCGGTCTGCTGCCCGGCCGGGGACCCCGGCGGGCCCAGCGGTATTCGCCGTCGTGCGTCGTGCTGCACATCGGCTCCCGGCGGGCGTATCCGGAGACCGCCCACCACAACATCCACTTCGGACAGGCGTGGCGGCGTACCTTCGCCGAGGTGATTCGCCGGGGCGAGCTGATGAGCGACCCGTCGCTGCTGGTCACCAACCCCACCCGGACCGATCCGACGGCGGCGCCCGCCGGGCGAGAGACCTATTACGTGCTGGCCCCGGCGCCCAACCTGACGACGGGTCCGTTCGACTGGCGGGGCGGCCTGGCCGACCGGTACGCCGACGAGCTGATCGACGTTCTCGAAGCGCGCGGGTATGCCGGATTCGGCGACGCGGTGGTGACCCGGCACGTCGTGACCCCCGCCGACTGGGCGGCCGGCGGACTGGCCGCCGGAACCCCGTTCGCCGCCGCGCATACGCTGCGCCAGACCGGCCCGTTCCGATCGCCGAACCGGCATCCCGGTCTGGCCAATGTGGTGTTCGCCGGGTCGGGGACGACTCCCGGCGTCGGGGTGCCGATGGTGCTGATCTCCGGCAAGCTCGCCGCCCAGCGGATCGTCGGGGCCGATCGGCGGGGTCAATCCGGGTGATCGGCCCGTTCGGCGGTGCTGGCGATGTTGCGGGCCATCCCGCCGAAGATGACCGTGTGGAAGGGCGAGATCGCCCGCCAGTAGAGATGCCCGGACAGCCCGCGGGGGAGGAAGATCGCCCGTTGCCGGTAGACGCTGTCCGGGCCGGTGTCGTCGACGGCCATCTCCAGCCAGGCTCGGCCGGGCAGCAGCATCTCGGCGCGCAACCGCAGCAGCCGACCCGGTTCGATCTCCTCCACCCGCCAGAAGTCCAGTGCCTCGCCGACGTACAGCTCGGCCGGATCACGCCGCCCCCGGCGCAGCCCGACGCCGCCGAGCGCCCGGTCGAGCCAGCCCCGGACCGACCAGGCCAGCGGGAACGAGTACCAGCCGGTCTCGCCGCCGATGCCGGTGACCACCCGCCACAGCGCGGTCGACGACGCGTGCACCGGACGCTCGCGGCGGTCGACGTACGCCGTCCCGCCGGACCAGTCCGGGTCGGTGGGCAGGGGTTCGGCGGGAGCGCGCGTCCACTCGGCGGTCGACCAGCGGGTCTCCACGTCGGCGTCGCGTACCTTCGTCAGGGCGAGCCGAACCGCCTCGTCGAAACCCTTCAGCCCGCCGGGCGGGTCGGGCACGTAGCCGGCGATGTCGTGCTCCCGGCAGACGGCCTCGTGGATCAGGCTCTCGACCAGCGGCTTGGCGATCGCACCCGGCACCGGGGTCACCAGACCCACCCATTGCGAGCTGAGCCAGGGCGACAGCGTACGCACCGGCAGAATGAGGCGGGGCGGCAGTTTCGCGACGCGGGCGTACCGGCGCATCATCTCGGCGTAGGTGAGCACGTCCGGCCCGCCGATGTCGAAGGACCGGCTGACCTCGTCAGGGACGGTCGCCCAGCCGATCAGGTAGTGCAGCACGTCGCGGACGGCGATGGGCTGCAGCCGGTTGCCGACCCAGCGCGGGGTCACCATCACCGGCAGCCGCTCGGTCAGGTAGCGCAGCATCTCGAAGGAGGCGGAGCCGGAACCGAGGATGACCGCGGCACGCAGCACCACAGTCGGCACACCGGTCGAGCCCAGGACCGTGGCGACCTCCGACCGGGACCGCAGGTGTGCCGAGGCGTCCTCGTCGCCGGTGATTTCGGGACCGCCGAGATACACGATGCGGCGTACGCCCGCCGCCGCGGCCGCCTCGGCGAAGGCCCGTGCGGCCCGGCGGTCGCGGTCCTCGAAGTCCCGGGTGCCGAGCGAGTGCACGAGGTAGTACGCGATGTCGACGCCGTCGAAGACGTCGGTCAGCGAGCCGTCGCCGAGGAGGTCTCCCTCGACGACTTCGGCGTGGCGCGCCCAGGGGACGTCGCGCAGGCGGGCGCCGGACCGCGTGAGGCACCGGACCTCGTGGCCGGCCTCCAGGAGTCTCGGTGCCAGCCGGCCGCCGATGTAGCCGGTGGCCCCGGTGACCAGGCATCGCATACCCTTGACGGTACCAGTTGCATCGAAGTTTGCATCGTAAAATGGGAGCCCTGGCCTGCGTCACGGGCGGCCGGGCGGCCACTAGGCTTCTCGTGCGCGAGTGCCCGATTCGGCGGAAGGGAAACGACGATGGCGGAGGAGGCGTTGACGGCGAGCGAAGCCGCCCGGCTCGTCGGCGTCGCCGTCACGACCCTGCGGACCTGGGACCGCCGCTACGGGCTCGGGCCGCTCGGGCACGACGCCGGCAAGCACCGGCGCTACGGACCCGAGGACCTGCGGCGGCTAGCCGAGATGCAGCGCCTCGTCGGGCAGGGGGTGCCACCGGCGCGGGCCGCCGCCTGGGTGCTCGGCCGGACCATCCCGGCCGCCCGGCGTGACGGAGGTGGGTACGCGGTCGCGGTCGGCTCGGCCGGTCCGGCCGTCCGGGGGCTGACCCGGGCCGCACTGCGGCTCGACAGCGCGGAGCTGCGGCAGGTCATCGCCGAGACGCTGAACCGGGACGGGGTCGTCACGGCGTGGACGGAGTTGCTCGCGCCCGCCCTGATCCACATCGGACGTAAGCACGCCGCGACCGAGGCGCTGGTCGAGGTCGAGCATTTGATGTCGCGCGAGGTGTCCGTCGGGCTGGCCCAGGTCGAGCGGCCGGTCGGGGCGGCGCGCGTACTGCTCACGTGCACCGACGAGGAGCAGCACAGTCTGGCGCTGGAAGCCCTGGCGGCGGCGCTCGCCGAGGCGGGTGTGCCGAGCCGGCTGCTCGGCGCTCGGGTTCCGCCGTCGGCACTGCGCGAGGCGTTGCGCCGAGCCGGACCGGACATCGTGGTCCTCTGGTCGCAGACGGCGGCCACTGCCCACTTAGGACAGATAGCCGACGCCCTGGACGCCCGTCCGGCGCCCAAACTGGTGCTCGCCGCCGGACCGGGCTGGGCCGAGACGGAGCTGCCCGAGACGGTTCAGCGTCCCGACAGCCTGGCTGAGGCGGTCGACCTCGTGACCGGGCGTCACCCCACGGCCGCGTCACCGAGCGGCGTACGCCGATAGCGGATCTCGTGCCGGTGCCGTTCGCCGGTGACGAATCCGGCGTCGCGTAACACGGCCAGATGCTCGGAGACGGTCCCGGCGGCCAGTGCGTGCCGGTGGGCCAGGACGGTGGTGCTCGCCGGGGCGCCGAGGTCGGCCAGCAGAGCGGCGCGGGTCTTGCCCACGAGCCGGCCGAGCGCCGCCTGCCGATCCGTGGCGAGCGGCTGCCAGAGACCGCCGAGTCCCCGGGCCGGGTAGATGACGGTGGGCTGCCACGGCGGGTCGACGATGGCGACGACCTGGTCCCACTTGAACGCGCTCGGCACCAGGATCAGGCCCTCGCCCTGGAGGTCCCGGTGGTCGTCGTCGCCGTACTCCCGGGTCAAGACGCCGTTGCCCCAGCGCAGCCGGGGATGCAGCTCGGCGAACAGCCGGTCGAGGCCGCCTTCGGCCAGCCGCCGGGTCTGGAAGCTCACGTCGGCGTCGAGCAGTCCGCGTACCTGCGGCCACACCGGTTCGACGAGCACTTCCCAGGCCTGCCGGACCAGCTCGACCAGCATCGGCAGGACGCGCGCCGGGTCGCCCAGCAGCAGCCGCCCGGTCGGCGACTCCGCCGCGCCCGGGGTGTCCGCCAGCGACCTCCGCAGCTCTCGGCGTATCTGCTGATGATCAGTGGCGGCGACGGCCTGCAGCTCGTCGGCGAACCTGGCCTGCGGGCCGATCGGTGGCGGCGAGAGGAAGTCGGGCGTGTAGCCGCGGCGGGGCAGGAGCAGTAGGAGTGGGCGCAGGTCGAGGCCCTGCTTGTCGACGGTCGCGAGCCAGCGGCGATGCGGACCGGGGTCTTCGCGCGAGGAGAGCAGGCGGACCGCGGAGACCGTCTCGAACATCGGCGAGACGGCGAACCGGCAGCGCAGCAGGTCGTCCGGGCTGAACCGGAACGTGACCGCCACCCTGACCTCCCCGAGACATTCGGCACTCGCCGAATCACTAGCGCCGACTCTAGCCCGCCCCGCACAGTGATCACCGCACAGACGACAGCGAGGAGAACGACATGGACCGGGACTGGGAACAGCGCAGCGACGCCCTCTGGGCGGACTTCAACGCCGCGCCGGACACGTGGGACGAGGAGGAGTTCCGCGCCCGCGTCGGCGACCTGGCCGACGAGCTGGGACCCGGCCACCCGGTCGCGGCCTTCGAACGGGCCTGCGCGTGGGACTCGACGGGGCACTCCGACCGGGCCGTCCCGTTGTACCGCGAGGCGCTGCAGCTGGGGATTGACGGCATCCGGCGGCGGCGCTCGGTGATCCAGATGTCGAGCTCGCTGCGCAACACGGGACACGCCGACGAGAGCGTCCGGCTGCTGACCGAAGAGCGTGCGCAGGGCTCCGACGAGCTGGACGATGCGGTCGTCGCGACGCTCGCACTGGCGCTGACCAGCGTCGGCCGGGAGCGCGAAGCGGTGTCGCTGGCGGTCGGAGCGCTCGCCAAGCACCTGCCGCGCTATCAACGATCCATGGCGAATTACGCCCGGCTGCTGGTCGAGCCGGACGAGGACTGACCTACAACCAGCCGCGGCCTTCGTTGCCACGCAGGCTGCTGCTCCACAGGCGATCCTCCCGGCCGCCGCCCGCCCGCGCGGCGGCGTCGGCCGGGACCCGCTTGCCGTTGATCCGGGCCAGCGGCAGCGGTCCCTGCCCACCTCGGCCGTCGCCGGCGAGGATCAGGACGATCGGCAACCCGGAGCCGTCGGGGTCGACGCCGATGATGCGGCCGTACGCCTCGGCGCCGTGGTCGGCGAGCGCGACTTCGTCGCCGACGAACAGCCAGGTGCCGTCGAGGTCCCAGGAGGGGACCGGAGGTCTGTCGTTCTCGGGCATCACAGCGCTCCCGTCAGAGTCCCCGCGCCGATGTAGATCACCGACTGTCGCGCCTCGCTGACTGTAAGTAGACCATTGGGACGCGGCTGTGAATAGCATCAGGACTGTGAGTTGCGTTGCGCCGCCCGAGGCTTGGGCGCCGGATCAGGGTTCTCGGTCGAATCTTGGCCCAAGATTCGACCCGGAACCCTGATCCAGCGCTGGCGCGTCAGCGCTGGCGTGTCTTGCGGACGGCACGGCGTCCAGGTGGGCCCGCCAGTCCAGGATCATGGGCAGCGGCCGCCGCCGGCACCAGTCGGTCACGCCGGCCTTGGTCGCGGGGCGGATCTCCATGTCGGAGGATGCTGCCAGATCTTGGCGGAACCGCCCACAAGGCGAGAGATATTTCCGTACGGTGATGCAATGACTGAAATGTCCTCTAGCAAGCGGGCCTGGTCGGAAGGCGGCATGGTGTTCGCCGCCTGCATGATGGTTCTGCTGGGCGTCATGCAGTTCTTCCAGGGCCTCGCCGCGGTCATCAAGGACTCGTTCTACGTGGTCGCGCCGAACTACGTGTACGAGCTGGACACCACGGCCTGGGGCTGGATCCACCTGATCATGGGCGCTCTCGTCGCGATCACCGGTTTCTTCCTGTTCACCGGGGCCGACTGGGCGCGCGGCGTCGGCATCGCCCTCGCGGTGCTCTCCGCGATCTCGCAGTTCTTCTTCCTGCCGTACTACCCGATCTGGGCGCTGGTCATCATCGCGCTGGACGTCTTCGTGATCTGGGCGCTGACCGTCGCACCGCGGCCAACCGTCTGAGACGGATGGACCTGGTCGCCCGGATCTTCGAGTACATCGGCGTCGGCGTCCTCTGCGCCGGTCTGCTGTGGTCGGTCGTCGTCGCGGCGGGCGCCTGGCGGCGCGAGGGCGGGACGGCGGCGTACCAGAAGGTGCGGGCGACCTTCGGCGGAGTGCTGCTGCTCGGCCTGGAGATCCTGGTCGCCGCCGACCTCATCCGGACTGTCGCCGTGGCGCCCACTTTGGAGAACGTCGCCGTGCTCGGCGTGATCGTGCTGATCCGGACCTTCCTCAGCTTCTCGCTGCAGATCGAGATCGAGGGCCGGGTGCCGTGGAAACGGTCGGCCGGCCGCACCGACGTCAGGCTGTGAGCACGGAATCCAGCCACGGGCGCAGCACGGGCAGAACGTTGGCGGCCTGCATCGCGCCGGTGTGGTCGAGCCCGTCGAGGACACGGACGTCCCAACCCGCTGCGGACAGGTCGTCGCCCCGGCGGAGCAGCGGCCCGGCGATGTCCACGGTCACCCCGCCCCACTTCGGCCCGTACGCGATGACGTCGGCCGAGCCGGCGAAGCACAGCCGCGGCATCGACAGCTCGACGGCGGTGTCGGAGAAGGACTGCAATGCCTCGTAGAGCACGACGAATTGGCCGGTCTGCTCCGGCGAGAGGGTCATCTCCGCCGAGTCCCAGACCGAGTCGGCCGGACCCGTCCACGACGACGGGTCGACCGCGAGATCATGGGTCGCCTTCGTCACCGTCAGCATCGGCGCGTACGGGCCGTCGAGGGGCGGGAAGCCGCCCATGACCAGGGCGGTGAGCCGGTCGGTCCGCAGGGCGAGCTGGAGCCCGGCGAGGGCGAGCCAGGAGTAGCCGTAATAGGCGAACCGCTCCACCCCGGCGGCGTCGGCCACGTCGAGAAGGTCCTGCGCGAGCCGGTCCGGAGTCAGGTCGGTGGGGTGGGCGAGCCGGTGCCCCTCGTAGTCGAACGCCACGACGCGGTAGGCGTCGGCGAGGCCGGCGATGAGATCGCGGCCGTTGGCCGGATTGACGCCCCAGGCCCGCATCTCGTCGGCCTTCGCTCCCTCGATCGGCTCCGGATTGACCGGTAGCAGGAGGGCGGGGCCGGTTCCGTGCACCTCGTACGCGACCATGGCAAGATCTCCTTATCCTGTAAGCTGTTCCAGATTAGTTTACGGCGTAAGGAGATGCAAGTGGGCGTCTACGCAAGTCAGGGCGATCCGGCCTGGTCTATCTCCGCGCTGTGGCGGGACCGGCCGGCTCCGCGTACGCAGCCGGGGCCGAAACGCGCCTTGAGCCTGGCGGAGATCGTCCGGGTGGCGACCGAGATCGCCGACCGGGACGGGCTGGCCGGGCTGTCGATGCGGGCGGTCGGCGAGCGCCTCGGCCGGACGGCGATGTCGCTCTACACCTATGTCCCCGGCAAGAACGAACTCGTCGACGTGATGTACGACGGGGCGCACGCGGAGCTGCCGGTCGCCTACGACCTGGCGGACGGCTGGCGGACCGCGATCACGGCCTGGGCCGGTGACCTGCTGGAGTTCCATCTGCGGCATCCGTGGACGGTGGAGGTCTCGTTCGCCCGGCCGGTGCTCGGCCCGCACGAGCAGGTGGTGCTGGAGAACCTGGCGGGCCTGCTCCGCGCGACCGGATTGCCCGCCGATCGGGTCCGCCCGCTGGTGACCGCACTCTTCCACCTCGTCCGGGGCAGTGCCCAGACGATCACGGAGGCGCGCAAGGCGGCCGAGATCACCGGTACGCCCGACGAGCAGTGGTGGTCGGCGCGCAGCGCGCGGCTCCTCGAGGAGGTGCCCGACTTCGCCAGGCGGTTCCCCGAGTCGGTCTGGCTCAGCACCCGGGAAGCCACCGGCGACGCCCAGCCGTACTCGCTGGAGGCGACCGCCCGGGAAGCCTTCGCAGGTGGGCTGGACCTGCTGCTCAACGGCCTTTCTGCCGCGATCGGAGCCGATCATCCGTCAGACTCGGGAGCATGTTCACCCGGCTGATGGAGTACTGGACGCTCGTCATGCCCCCGCTGGCGATCGTCGTCCTGGCGGGGGTGTGGCACCGCGATCTGCCGCCGTTCGCCGTCGCCGTGGCCGCGCTGGTGCTGGCCGGAGCCGTGCTCGCCGCGGTGCACCACGCCGAGGTGATCGCGCACCGGGTGGGCGAGCCGTTCGGGTCGCTCGTCCTGGCCGTGGCGGTGACGATCATCGAGGTCGGGCTGATCGTGTCCCTGATGATCGGGGGCGGCGAGAAGAACGCCGCGTTGGCCCGCGACACCGTGTTCGCCGCGGTGATGATCACCTGCAACGGCATCTTCGGGCTCTGCCTGCTCGTCGGGGCACTGCGGCGGCGGGTCGCGGTCTTCAACCCCGAGGGCACCGGCGCCGCCCTGGCCAGCGTCGCGACCGTCGCCACCCTGAGCCTGGTCGAGCCGACCTTCACCACCAGCGCCCCCGGCCCGCAGTTCTCGACGCCGCAGCTCGTCTTCGCCGCGGTGTCGGCCCTTCTCCTGTACGCCCTGTTCGTCACGACGCAGACGGTCCGGCACCGGGACTACTTCCTGCCGATCACCTCCAAGGGCGAGGTCATCGACGAGGAGACGCACGCCGATCCGCCCTCGGTCCGGCAGACCTGGCTGAGCCTCGGTCTGCTGCTGGTCGCCCTGGTGGCCGTGGTCGGCCTGGCGAAGTCCATCTCGCCCGCGATCGAATCCGGCGTCGCCCAGGCAGGCCTGCCCGCCTCGGTGGTGGGCGTCGTCATCGCCATGCTCGTCCTGCTGCCCGAAAGCATCGCCGCCGTCCGGGCGGCCCGGCGGGACCGCGTACAGACCAGCCTCAACCTGGCCCTCGGCTCGGCGATGGCCAGCATCGGGCTGACCATCCCGGCGGTCGCGGTCGCGTCGTTCTGGCTGAACGACCGGCTGGTGCTCGGGCTCGGCTCGACGCACATCGTGCTGCTCGCCTTGACCGTCATCGTCGGGACGCTCACCGTCATCCCCGGCCGGGCGACTCCCCTGCAGGGCGGCGTGCACCTGTCGATCCTGGCCGCGTACCTGGTCCTGGCGGTATCGCCCTGACTCGCGCTGCGGTGCCAACATCGCGCATGCGCATATGTATGCCTCATGTAGGTGGTATGTACTCCGGGCTGCGAGCGTTGTCGGTGATCGCCCACACCGACGAGGAGGATCGATGCTCGGAAGAAAGCTCGGCGCCACCCTGGCCGTGGTGCCCGCCGTCGTCACGGCAGTCGTGTTCGCCGTGAGCTCGCCGGCTGCCGCCGCCTGTAGCACCCACTCGTGGTCTGACAAGGACCCCGCGGACGCGAACGAGTACACCGAGGAGTCCGCGCCGTTGCGTACGGGCCCGTACGAGGACTGCTCGGCCATCACGACGCTGCCGACGTCGACGGCGCTCAACTACCACTGCTTCGTCACGAACAGCTACGGCAACACGTGGACCCACGTCAAGGTGAAGGGCCGGGACCTCTCCGGCTGGATCTGGGACAACCACCTGAAGAACAACGGCAGCCCCTACCGCTGCTAGTCCGTCCCGCCGAGAGCGCGGACGGGCGAATCCCGTCCGCGCTTTCGCCCGGCAGGTGGGCGATCGCGCCGAACGCGGCCACAATCGAGGGAACTGATCGCTAAGGAGCTGCCCTCATGACCGCAGGCGAAGCCGCCGTCGAGCCCCGCCGGTCCTCGCGCGCCCTCTTCTTCGTATCGGCGCTGGTCGTCGTGCTGGCGCTGTTGTTCGGCGTACCGTGGTGGACCCTGATCGCCGCGCCCGGCTGGTCGACTCCGGTCGAGGTGCTGGGCAGCGTCGTCTTCGTCGTCGCGCTCGCGGCGTTCCCCGGCTTCATGTTCCTCGGGCACGGCCGGGGCCGCGACTGGGCCGCCCGCGCCGGCGACGTCATGCTCGGCGTGATCTGGGTGCTCTTCACCTGGTCCGTCCTCGGGACGCTGCTGCGCGGGGCGCTGGCGCTCGGTGGGATCGACGGCCAGGTGGGCGCACGGCTGGCGGCCGGGTCGGTCGCGGCCGTCTCGCTCCTGCTCCTCCTCTACGGCTACGCCGAAGCGATGCGGGTGCCCCGGGTGCGCCGCGTCGACGTGACGATTCCGCGGCTCGGCGCCGGTTTCGACGGGACCCGGGTCGTCTTGATCACCGACACCCACTACGGCCCGATCAACCGGGCACGCTGGTCGGCCAAGGTCACCGACGCCGTCAACGCGCTGGAGCCGGACGTCGTCTGCCACACCGGCGACATCGCCGACGGCACCGCCGAGGCGCGGCGGGAGCAGTCTGAGCCGCTGGGCCGGATTCGCGCCGCGCTCGCCCGGACTTACGTCACCGGCAACCACGAGTACTACAGCCAGGCCCAAGGCTGGGTCGAACGGATGCGGGAGCTGGGCTGGGAGGCCCTGCGCAACCGGCATGTCGTCGTCGAACGGGGCGGTGACCGGCTCGTCGTCGCGGGCGTGGACGACGTCACCGCCGCCGGCTCCGGGCTGCCCGGCCATGGCGAGGACCTCGGCGCCGCCCTGACCGGGGCCGACCCGGCGCTGCCGGTGCTGCTGCTCGCGCACCAGCCCAAGCAGATCCGGCACGCCGTCGAGCACGGCGTCGATCTGCAGCTGTCGGGCCACACCCACGGCGGCCAGATCTGGCCGTTCCACTACCTCGTCCGGGTCGACCAGCCCGCGGTCGCCGGGCTGAGCCGGCACGGCGAGCGTACGCAGCTCTACACCAGCCGGGGCACCGGCTTCTGGGGGCCGCCGTTCCGGGTGTTCGCGCCGAGCGAGATCACTCTGCTCACCCTTCGTTCGGGGAACTAGGGCCGAGCAGGTCCCACTTGTTCCCGGCGATGTCACGGAACACCGCGACGCGCCCGTACGCCTCGTCGCGTGGCTGCGTGAGGAACTCGACGCCGGCGGCCGTCATGTGGGCGTACGCCGAGTCGAAGTCGTCGACGCGCAGGAAGAACCCCACGCGCCCGGCGACCTGATCGCCCACGGCGGCGGACTGTCGTTCGCCGTCGGCCTGGGCGAGCAGGATACCCGTACGCGCGCCCGGCGGGCGTACCACGACCCAGCGCTTCGGCCGACCGTCGTTTGTGGTCGACGGGACGTCTTCGACGAGGTCGAAACCGAGGACGTCCACGAAAAAGCGGATGGCCGCGTCGTACTCCGCGACGATGATCGTGATCAACTCGACATGCATCGTGACAGCATAGAAACCGAGTTGCCGATGGTCGTTAGAGTGCACCGCATGTCAACACCCACCATCGAGGTCAGCGACCTGCGAAAGGCGTACGGCGAGGTGAAGGCCGTCGACGGGGTCTCGTTCGAGGTCCGGTCCGGCGAGTTCTTCGGCATCCTCGGCCCGAACGGCGCTGGCAAGACCACCACTCTGGAGATGATCGAGGGTCTCCGGGAGCCGGACTCGGGCCGGATCGCCGTCCTCGGCGAGAGCCCGTGGCCGCGCAATCCGAAGCTGTTGCCGCGCATCGGCGTACAGCTGCAGGCGAGCGCGTTCTTCGAGCGGCTCACCGCACGCGAGCAGATCCGGACCTTCGCCTCGCTGTACGGCGTATCGGCGAAGCAGGCCGACGAGTGGCTGGCGATCGTGGGTCTGGAGGACATGGGCGACCTCCGGCACGAGAAGTTGTCGGGCGGGCAGCAGCAGCGGCTGTCGATCGCCTGCGCGCTGGCCCACGGTCCGGACGTGGTGTTCCTCGACGAGCCGACGTCGGGCCTGGATCCGCAGGCGCGCCGCAATCTGTGGGACGTCCTGCGCGACATCAATCAGCAGGGCCGCACGGTCGTGCTGACGACGCACTATCTGGACGAGGCCGAGTCGCTCTGCGACCGGGTCGCCATCATGGACCACGGCCAGATCCTCCAATCAGGCCCGCCCGCGGTGCTGGTACGCGAGCTGGACGCGCCGACCCGGATCGCCATCGAGAGCGGCACGATCTCCCTGGTCGACGCCCAGGCGCTGGCGAACGGCGCCGATCTGGACGACGACGGCGTCTCGCTGACCTTCGCCACCCGGCAGCCGGCCCCGATCCTCGCGGCGCTCGCCGAGCGCGACGCTCTCCGCGGGCTCTCGGTACGCGGCGCGACCCTCGAAGACGTCTTCCTCAACCTGACCGGACGGGAGTACCGCGCGTGACCAGTTTCGTCAGCCTGTCCAAGGCGATGGCGCTCGGCTTCGTGCGCGACAAGACCGCCACCTTCTTCACCATCCTGTTCCCGCTGATGTTCCTCATCGTCTTCGGCGCGCTGTTCAAGGACGCCGGGACGTCGAAGACCGACGTGCTCCAGGTCGGCTCGGTCGCGGTGCTGGATCAGATCCCGGCCGAGGGTCGTGCCGACCTGGATCAAGTCCTCAAGATCACGAAGACCGACGACCTGGCCACCGCGCTGGAGAAGGTTCGCGCCGGCGACTCCGACGCTGCCATCGAGCAGCAGGGCGGGAAGGTCGTCGTGCACTACTCGGCGGCCGACCAGGTCAAGGCGGCGACCGTACGCGGGATCATGGAGAGCATCGTCCAGCAGGGCAACCTGGCCATGGCCGGGGTCACGACGCCCCCGCTGTCCTTGTCGGCCGAGCCGGTCGAGGACAAGTCGATGAAGACGATCCAGTACATGACGCCGGGCCTGCTCGGCTGGGCGATCGCCAGCGGCGCGACCTTCGGGGCGGCCTTGACGCTGGTGTCCTGGCGGCAGAAGAAGATCCTGCGGCGGCTGCGCCTCTCGCCGGTCTCGGTCGGCTCCATCGTGACCGCCCGGGTCGGCGTCAGCATCGGCATCGCACTGCTGCAGTCGGCGATCTTCATCGGGGTCGCCCTGCTACCGGCCTTCGGCTTACAACTGTCGTCCTACTGGTGGGCGTTCATTCCCATCATGATCGCGGGCACCCTGGCCTTCCTCTCGATCGGCCTGCTCGCCGGCGCGGTGTCCAAGACGCCCGAGGCGGCCAGCGCCATCGCCAACCTGATCGTGCTGCCGATGGCCTTCCTGTCGGGCTCGTTCTTCCCCCTCGACAGCGCGCCCGGCTGGCTGAAGACGGTGTCGAACTTCCTGCCGCTCAAGCACCTGGTCACCTCGATGCAGGACGTGATGGTCCGGGGCCAGTCGCCCTCGGTGACGCTGCCCGCGATCGGCATCCTGCTCGGCTTCACCGTGGTGGTGACCGGCGCGGCCGCCCTGCTCTTCAAGTGGGACGACGTCTAGTGGGACGATGTCTGACGTGCTGACGTACTACGACGACCAGTCCGGTGAGCGGATCTCGCTGTCGGCCGCCGACCTCGGGGTCTGGGCCGCGCGTACGGCGGATCTGCTCACCGGCGAGTGCCGGCTGCGTAAGGGCGACCGGGCGGGCGTACTGCTCCCGCCGCACTGGCTGACCGCCGTCGTGCTGCTCGGAACCTGGTCGGCCGGGATCAGCGTGGACTATCGCGGGTACGCGACCGCCGGGCTCGGTGAGCCCGGCGGCCCCTATGACGTCGTGTTCGCCTCGCCGGACCGCATCCGCAGCATCCTCGAGGACGTGCCCGACGCGAACTGGCGCTTCGCCGTCGGCGACGTCGGCGAAGCGGTTCCGGAGGGCTACCTCGACTTCGTCGCGCTGGCCGAGCAGCGCGACGCGGTGACGCCGGCCTATCAGGAGATCCTCGGCAGCGACGCCGCGAGCGTCGACGGGACGACCTACGGGGCGTGGGAGGAACTGGCCCGGGGCACGGCGGAGGCGATGGGCGTCCGGCCGGGCGACCGGGTGCTGATCGACGCGGCCGAGCACGACCATCCGGTGAAGTGGCTACTGGCCCCGATGACGGTCGGCGCGTCCGTCGTCCTGTGTGCGAACCTCGACCCGGCCCTGGTCGCGAGCCGGGTCGAGGCCGAGGGGATCACCCGGGTGCTCGGAACCGCACCGGCGACGTCCCGTCTCTGATCAGCTCGCGGGGCGTACCGGTGCCGTCGGCGGGGACGGCGAAGATCGCGCCGCCGCGGGCGTACGCCACCGTCGCGGGATCGAGCCAGACCGCCTGGTCGTCCACGCCGTGCGGCTCGGCCAGGGTCACCGTCCGCAGGCTGCTCAGCTCCATGACCGCCAGCCGCCAAGGTGCTCCGGAGGCGGCGTCGTCGCGTCGCTTGTAGACGATCCGAGTGCCGTCCGGCGACAGCGACGGGCATTCGACGCCGGTGGTCAGGGTATGCGCCTCCCATTGTGCGTAGTCGCCTCGGACGAGATACGTCCGGCCGCGGGTCGACGCCGTCGCGTAGAAGGTCGTGTCGTCGGCGGCGAACGTGACGCCCCAGTAGTTCACGTCGGGGGAGTGGTACCGCCGTCCATCGATGAACAGATGGATGTTCTCCATGTTCACGACGGCGTACCCGGTGCGGGTGTCCAGGATGCCGGTCCAGGTGGAGAAGCCGCTCGCCCGGTAGGAGTCGCCGGTCACGAACACGGTCCACGAGATCATCCGGCCGCTACGAGACACCTGGGCCCGGCTCGGGATCCCGGCCAGGTGGATCCGCCGGGTCTCGTGCAGGTCGCGGTCGAGGATCAGCGCGGTCGTCGTCGGCAGGCCCGCCCCCGCGTCCCCGGTCAGGCAGATCGCGCTGGTCGCGGCGGCCGCGAAGCGGTCGCAGCGCAGGCCGAGCGGCTCGCGGTCGCCGCTCGGGTCGGTTGTGCGTACCGAGGAGACCCGGCCCGCCGAGTCGCGGAAGTAGATCCGGTCCTCGGCCAGCGCCACCGGAGCGGTCGCGGGGGCGGCGGGCTGCCGGACGCTCACGGCGTAACCGGTCGCCGCGCCCGCGAGCACCAGCGCGACCGCCGCCGTCAGCCAGGCCCGCCTCATCGCAACACCCGGGCCGCGCCCGCGATCGCGGCTGTCAGACCGATCGCCATCACCAGGAGCGCGGTCCGCTCACCCCACGCGGTCCACAACGCGCCGACCGCGAGCGAGGAGACGAACCGCGCGGCCGCCTGCGCCGTCTGGATCACCGCCAATCCAGTGGTACGCCCATCGGCGGGCAACCGCGGAGCCGCCAGCGCCATGAGCACGCCGTCGGTGGCCGCGTAGAAGAGCCCGTGGAGGGCCAGCACACCGACGAGCGCGGCCGCTGCTTTCGGCGTACCAGCCAGGAGAAGCGTGGCGGCGACCAGGGCGAGATGCCCACCGAGCAGGACCCGGACGCGGCGGGTGTCGGCCAGGCGGCCGAGCGGCACCGCGAACAGCAGGTAGACCGCGGCCGTGCCGAGGGGCAGCAGCGGGAAGTACCGGATCGGCACCGCGCCGGAGCGTTGCAGCATTAGGTAGACGAAGAAGTCGCTGACGGTGAAGAGCCCGAGCCCGGCGGCGGCCAGGCAGACCCGCCGCAGCGACCGGTCACGCAAGACCGCCCACATCGGCGGCGGCGCATCCATCCGCTGTGGACTGTCGCGCACATGCAGGACCAGTACGCCGACGCCGAACACGGCGACGCAGAAGCTCACGCCGAACACCGCCCGATACGAGCCGCCGGTCGCGGCCAGGACGGCGAGCGCGGCCAGCGGACCGAGCAGCGCGCCCAGCGTGTCCATCGCCCGATGGACGCCGAACGCCGTCCCCTGCCGTTCCGGTGGCACCGCTCGGGCGATCATGGCGTCCCGGGGCGCGGTACGCAGGCCCTTGCCGGTGCGATCTGCGACGATCGCCGCGGCCAGCGGCCCGACCGCGGCCCCGGCGACCAGTACGCCGACCTTCGCGACGGCGGACAGCGCGTAGCCGAAGACGGCGACCGGCTTGGCCCGCCACCGGTCGGAGATCCGGCCGCCGATCGGCCGGAGCACCGCCGTGACGCCGAAGGACAGCGCGTCGGCCAGGCCGAGCTGCAGCGGGGTGAGACCGAGCGTGAGTGCGAGATAGAGCGGCAGTACCGCGGTCACCATCTCCGACGAGACGTCGGTGACGAGGCTGACCGCGCCGAGGGCGACCACGGTGGCCGGGACGGCGCGCAGCGCACGCCGTCCCGGTGCCGGGAGATCCCGGTCGACGGTGACGTACATCAGTGGCAGGTGTACGTCGGGCTGGTGTCCTTGACCGTGCCGTCGGTCCCGATCAACTGCCACGAGAAGGTCGTGTCGGTGAACGAGAGCTTCAGCACGCCGAAGGTGCCGGAGAGGCGCTTCTGGCTGTTCGGCTGCACGTTGACGATGTCGTACGGCGAGGCCCCGCCCATGCCGCCGAGCACCTCGACGAGGCCGAACGGGTCGGCGGCCGCCGTCGGGCTCTGCGGGCCGAACCGCTCGTAGTGGTGATCGTGACCGTTGAGGACCAGGTCGGCGTGGGCGGCGTACAGCAGTTGCCAGGCCTGCCGGCTGACCGGGTCGTTGCCGTGCTCGCCCGAACTGAACAGCGGATGATGCCAGTACGCCGCGACGCAGCCCTTCGTCGTGGCGGCCAGGTCGTTCTGCAGCCAGGTCAGCTGGGCCGAATCGGTCAGCGTGTTGGAGTCGAGCGCGATGAAATGCCAGTTGCCGTAGTCGTAGCTGTAGTACGGCTTGCCCTGCGGGTACGCGGTGCTCCCGAAGTAGGACTTGTAGCCGGCCATGGACCCGGCCGGGTCGTAGGTCTCGTGGTTGCCGGGCGCGGGATGCATCTTGGGCTTGAAGACGCCCCAGGTCTTGTCGAAGTAGTTCTGGAAGTCCGACAGGCGGGCGTCGTCGTACTGGTTGTCGCCCATCGTGAGGACGAACGCCGGGTTCATCGCCGTCACCAGGGCGGCCGTCTTCGGGTGCTGGCACGAACTGCTGGACGCGGTGCACTGCTCGGCGATGTCCCCGGCGGCGGCCACGGTGAACGGGGTTCCCGGGCTGGTCGTCGGACTCGGGCTGCCGGTCGGGCTCGCGCTGCCGGTCGGGCTCGCGCTGCCGGTCGGGCTCGGGCTGCCGGTTGTCGCGACGGTGAGCTTGTCGACGTTCGGGCCGCCCGTGCTCGCCGTGGCGGTCGCGCGTACGGTGTTGGTCCCGGCGTTGAGCGTGGCAGTGACGGACTGCGTCGTCCAGGTGTCCCAGTTCGCGGTGGGGTTGAAGGCCACGCCGGTCGCCACGGTCGCCCCGTTGACCGCGAAGTCGAGCGGACGGTTCGCGGTGGTGCCGTTGGCGTACCGGACGGTGAGGGTCGCCGGTCCGGCGGCGGAGGCGCTGACCGTCCACTGTATCCAGCCACCGGCGACGTTCACGTAGTCCACGAAACCGGTGCCGGTGAAACCGGTGTGATTGGCGGCGACCGCCGCCTGCGACAGGGACGCGTCCTCGGCCTGGTAGTCGGCGCTGCTCTGCCCGCCCGGCCCGTAGACCTCGAACTCGAACAGGGAATACCCGTACGCGGTGCCGCGCTGGGTTCCGTACATCCGCACATACCTGGCGGTGGCCGATAGTCCGGTGTGATCGTCGGTGCCGCCGTTCTGCCCGGACACCGACGTGATCGTGGTCCACGTGGTGGCGTCGGCCGACGCCTCCAGCCGATACGCCGACGCGTACGCGGCCTCCCAGACCAGCCGGACCCGGGAGATCGGCACAGCGGAACCGAGATCGACCCGGATCCACTGCGGATCGGAACCCTCGGCGCTCGCCCAGCGAGAGGCGGCGTCCCCGTCGACCGCGTACTGAGCGGCGTACGCGGACGACTCGACCGACGACGCCGCGGTCGGCTTGTTGCGGGACAGGAGGACGTCGGCGGCCGACGCCCGCTGGGCGACGATCGCCAGGGACGCGGCCAGCAGAGCGGCGGCCAAGGCTGCGAGATGTCGTTTCGACGGCACGGTGGGCTCCTCGGATAGGGAGAGTCACCGGCCGGGACAGTTCACACTGAGCGCGTCACGTGGTTGGAGTACGCCGCGCCAAGCCGCTTCGTTTGCACGAGTCTCGATGTCTGGGGGTTCGTTGTCAAGGTCTGGGCCGGAACTGTTGAGGCGCTGGATCAGGGTTCCCGGTCGAATCATGGTCCAAGATTCGACCGAGAACCCTGATCCAGCGCGCTGGCTGGGTGGCGTGGGGGCGGGTTAGAAGCGCTTGGCCAGGTCGGTGACGGCGGCGCGGGCCAGGTCTCGGCCGGCGGCGGCGTCGGCGGTGACGAGGTTGGGGCGGAAGGCGACCTCGGCGATGTCGGAGATCCCGGCCCACTCGAGCCAGTCGTGGAGGAACGGCTGCTGGTGATCGGTGCCGAAGGCGCGGCCGCGGCCCTCGCCGTACACCGCGCCCGTGTAGATCACGGCGGCCTTCTTCCCGGTGAGCAGCCCGGTGTAACCGGTGACCGGGTCGAAGGAGAAGGCCATCCCGGGCTGGCTCACGACGTCGATGAACTGCTTGAGGATGTAGGGCACCCCGCTGTTCCACATCGGAACGGTGAACAGATACCGGTCGTACGCGTCGAATCGCTGGAACGCGTCGCGGGCGGCGTCCCAGGCGGCGGCCTGGTCGCCGGTCGGCGTGCCGCCGCCGAAGATGGTCATCTTGGCGTGCGCGGCGGCCGGTCCGAAGTGCGGCAGCGAGCCGTCCCAGAGGTCCCAGGCGTCGATCTCGGCACCGGGGTTCGCGTCGCGGTAGGTCGTCAGGAACGTCTCGCCGAGGGCGAGCGACTCGGACCGGTCGCCCCGGGGCGAGGCGGAGATGTGCAGCAGCTTGCTCACGGAAACCCTCCTCAGATGCGGACCGCAGTCCGATTGCTCCGTGAACTGTAGCGGACTGTGGTCCGGATCGCCCAGGGGTGTGCGACGCAGGTCACGTTCCTGCGATGCAGATCGATGCTTGTGCCGCCGACGGCGTGCGTCCACACTGGACGCCTCGGAGGTGGCAGATGCGCGCGATCGCGGTGACGGCGCTGGGCGGACCAGAGGTCCTGCACGTCGTGGACTTGCCGGACCCGGTCGCCGGCCCGGGTCAGGTGCTGGTCCGGGTGCGGGCGGCGTGCGTACAGCCGGCCGACGCGGCGGCGCGAACCGGTCGGATCCCGGGCGGCCCGGTGCCGCCGCCCTTCGTGCCGGGCTGGGACTTCGCCGGTGATGTGGTCGCCGTGGGCGCCGCGGACGGCCGGTTCCACGTCGGCGACCGCGTCGTCGGCCTCGTGCCCTGGCACCTCACTCGCGGCGCACCCGGCGCCTATGCCCAGCTCCTGGCAGCCGACGTCGACTGGCTCACCGAACTGCCCACCGCGCTCGACTATGCGACCGCGGCGACCCTGCCGCTCAACGCGCAGACCGCGAGCCAGGCCGTGCGTCTGCTCGCGGGCGACGGTCCGCTGCTGGTGGTGGGCGCGAGCGGCGGGGTGGGCGGCTTCGCGGTCCAGCTCGCCCACCAGGCCGGCCGGCGCGTCCTGGCCGTGGCCAACGATCATGATCAAGATTGGGTACGCGAGATCGGCGCGGACGAGGTCGTCGCCCGGTCAGCGGGGCCGGCGGCGGTCGGTCAGGTGCCTGCGGTGTTCGACGCGGTCCCGGTCGGCGAGGCGGCGGCGAACGCCACCAAGGACGGCGGAGTGCTCGTGACGACCCGGCTGGCCGAGCCGATCGACCCGGCGCGGGGCGTACGCCGGCAGGTCGTGCTGATCCGCCCGGACCAGCGGACGCTGCGCGACCTGGTGACGGCGGCGGCCGTCGGGCGGCTGCGTACGCGGGTGGCGGCGACGATCCCGTTCGAACGGGCGGCCGAGGCGCACCGGATCATGGCGACCGGTGGGCTGCCCGGCAAGGTCGTGCTCACCTTCTAGCCAGCCGCTCCAGCGTCCGCGCGTTGTCGATCGCGGCGGCGCCCGGATCGTTGTTGAAGTAGACGTAAACGGTCTGCTCGTCGAACGCGTCCTCGATCCGGCCGAGCCACGACTTCAGCGCCGTACGCCCGTAGTGCGGCCGGGGATCGGCCCGTCCCTCGTGCAGCCGCAGATAGCCGAAGTCGGCCGTACGCCACAGCGGCGTGACCGGGCGGCCACGGCGATCCGCCCAACTCAGGGCGGCGTTGTGCTTCTCGAGAACCCGCCGGATGTCGTCGGTCCACCACGACGCGTGCCGAGGCTCGACGGCGACCCGTACGTCCTTGGGGAACCGCCGCAGCGTCTCGGCGAGCGCTTCGGCGTCGGCCCGGAGTGTCGGCGGCAGTTGCAGCAGGACCGGACCGAGCCGGTCGCCGAGTGCGTCCGCCCGGCCCAGGAACCGGGCGACCGGCTCGGCCGGCTCGTTCAGCCGCTTGATGTGGGTCAGATAGCGGCTCATCTTCACCGCGACGCAGAACCCGTCCGGCGTACGCGCTCGCCACTGCTCGAAGGTCGACCGCTCGGGCAGCCGGTAGAACGCGTTGTTGACCTCCACGGTGGCGAACTGCCCGGCGTAGTACTCCAGCCAGCGGGCCTGCGCGAGGCCCTCCGGGTAGAACCGGCCCCGCCAGTCCCGGTACTGCCAGCCCGACGTCCCGATGAGGAGCACGACCCCTGCGTACCCCTGAAGCGGCGGGATAAGCCGCGGTTACCGGCGTCCGCCGCCGAACGCCCAGCGTCGCTGCAGCGGATAGTTGATCAAAGGGAACACCACGATGACGATGCCCTGTGCCAGCAGCACGGGCGCGCCGGCCACCTCGACGAGCAGGGGCATGGTGACCAGACCGAAGACCAGCGCCCAGAGGCAGGTCGCGTAGAACCGCAGGAATTGGGCGAACCCGCCCTGCCGGGCTTGGTAGACGCCGTGCTGATAGATCGGATATGCCGTGACGGTGGTGAGGAAGTTCGCGACCGTCAGCGTCACCAGGTAATGGACGTGGTGGCCGACGAGCAGGAACAACCCGGAGAAGTACGCGTATGAGATGACGGCGGTGATCCCGCCCGCGAGCAGGTAGCGCACGCGGGGGTCGTTCAGCAGCGTGACCGCGAGCCGCCCGATCCCGGGCACCCGCTCGAGCCAGGCGGGAATCCACGGATGCCGGTCAGGTGCCGGTGGCGCGGCCGCGATCGGCCGGCTGGTCTGGGTCAAGGGTTCCTCGCTCAGCGGACGACCGTGCGCTCGGCTTCGCGAGGCGACGGGGCCGGAGTCAGGCCGACCCGGTCGCGGATCACGTAGGTGGGCCGGCCCATGCCGTGCGAATGGATGCGCCCGACATACTCGCCGAGCACGCCGATCGCGATCATCTGCACCGAGGCGAAGATGGCGACCACGGTCGCGATGGTGGTGAACCCGGCGACGGTGGTGTTCCCGGCGAAGTACAGCCACAGCAGCCGGCCGACGAGGACGAGGCCGCCCAGGCCGACGAGGAACCCGACATACGTGACGATCCGCAGCGGTCGCACCGAGTAGCCCACGGCGATGTCGATCGCCCGGGCGATCAGCGTACGCAGCGTGTAGCCGGATTCGCCCTCCTGCCGGTGCTCCATCCGGACCTCGACGCCCACGATCCGCGTCGTGGTCCAGGACAACGCCACGTCGATGGACAGGTGCGGGCCGGTGATGAGGTCGAACCCGCTGCGCAGGAAGGACCGGAAGGCCCGGAACGCGCTGAGGTTACGGGCGTCCGGTACGCCGAGCCCGACGGTCAGGGCCGCCTTGAGCCCCCGGGATCCGATGTTGCGCCCGGCCTTGTGCTCTTCCTCGACGGAGACGCCGTAAACCAGGTCTACGTCGTCCTGCAACGCCGTGAGCAGCTTGGGGATCTCCTCCGGCGGGTGCTGGAGGTCGTCGTCCATCGTGACGATCACGTCGAACCGGGCGGCCCGTACGCCCGCGACGATCGCGTTGTGCTGACCGTAGTTGCGGGCGAGCCGGATCGCGCGGGTGTGCTCGTGCAGCTGGGCGAGGTCGGCCGCGACCTGCCAGGTGTTGTCGGGGCTGCCGTCCACGACGAGGATGATCTCGTAGCCGCCGGGCTGCTGGGCCAGGACCGGATGGAGGCGCTCGACCAGGGCGGGGAGCGTCTTCTCCGACCGGTAGCACGGGATGACGACAGATACGGACATGTAACAACCTTTCGCGGCGCAGCGCGCCAACACCCTACTCCCCAGACGGCGGATCCGGCGAAATGACCGCTCGATCGCCGGGGAGTCGTCAGCGGACGCGGAACTCCAGGACCGCCTCGGTGATCCGCTCCAGCTCCGCCGGACGCATCCCGGCGAACAGCGGCAGGCGCAGCAGTCGGTCGGCGGTCGCGTCGGTGACCGGGCAGCCCGCCTCGGGCGCCCGGCCGTACTGAACGCCGGCCGGCGCCGAGTGCAACGGCTGATAGTGGAAGGTGGCCTGAACGCCCCGCTCCTTCAAATGCCCGAGCATGGCCTGCCGATTGTCGAGGTCCGGCAGCAGCAGGTAGTAGAGGTGCGCCGGGTGCACCCGGTCGCCGGGGACCGTGGGCTGGGCGATGCTCTGCTCGCGGGCCCAGCCGGCCAGCTCGGCGTGGTAGTGGTTCCAGACCGCCATGCGCTGCGTCTGGATCTCCTTGAACTCCTCCAGCTGCGCGCACAGGAACGCCGCGAGCAGGTCGGAGGGCAGGTAACTGGAGCCGACGTCGATCCACCGGTATTTGTCGACCATGCCGCGGAAGAACTGGCCCCGATTGGTGCCCTTCTCCCGGATGATCTCCGCGCGATCGTGGAACTCGGGGTCGCCGAAGACCAGCGCGCCGCCCTCGCCGCAGTGGACGTTCTTCGTCTCGTGGAAGCTCTGCGTGGCCATCGCGCTGAGCGAACCCAGCGGCCGCCCGTGATAGGTGCCGCCCAGGCCGTGCGCGTTGTCCTCGATCACCACCAGGCCGTGCCGACGGGCGATGTCGCCGATCACGTCCATCTCGCAGGCCACCCCGGCGTAGTGGACGACGACGATCGCCTTCGTCCGCTCCGTGATCGCCGCCTCGATCAGACGCTCGTCGATGTTGAGGGTGTCCGGGCGGCAGTCCACGAAGACCGGGACCGCGCCGCGCAGGGCGTACGCGTTGGCGGTCGAGCAGAACGTGAACGAGGGCAGGATCACCTCGTCGCCCGGCCGCAGATCGAGCAGGAGGGCCGACATCTCCAGCGCATGCGTGCACGAGGTCGTCAGCAGGGCCGACGAGACCCCGACGATCTCGGTCAGCAGCGCCGACGCCCGCTTGGTGAACGGGCCGTCGCCAGACAGCGGCCCGTGGGTCATCGCTTCGGTCATGTACGCCGTCTCATGTCCGGTGATGAACGGCCGGTTGAACGGGATCGGCGACGGGATCTCCTGCACGGGAATGGACCCTAGCAACAATCTGGGCGAGGTGAGAGGTAGCATCCACCGTTGTTTGATCTGACAGGGAGACGAGGATGCTTGTCGAGGCGACCGTAGCCGATCTCGCCCTGATCAGGACCTGGCGTAATCATCCGCGCGTCCGGGACACCCACTTCTACACCCGGGAGATCACCGCCGAGCAGCATCTCGGCTGGTGGGCGTCGGTGGAGCGGGGCGACCGCAAGGTTCTCGTGTTCCACTACGGCGATCGGCCGGCCGGAGTCGTTCATTTCGGGCATTTCGACCCGGAGGAGGGGTCGGCCCACTGGGGTTTCTTCCTCGACATCGAGGGCCTGGAGGAGCGCCGGGAGCTGCTCGGCGCCTGGCTCCAGCTCGAACAGGAGGCCGTGGACTACGCCTTCGACGTGCTCGGACTCACCTGGCTGCGCGGCGAGACGCTCACCGACAACACGGTCGTCCGCCAGCTGCACAAGCGGTTCGGCTTCACGGAGAGCCCGGTCTTCGAACGAGAGGTCGACGGCGTGACCCACCAGGCCGTCATGACGGAGATGCACGCCGACGCTCGATCGGCCCGTCGCCGGTGAGCCCGGCCATCACCGGCGTGGCGCGATCCGCGCGACGCCTGCCGGTCTCTGGCTGGCTGCCCGCCGCCCTGACCGCGGTGTTCGCCGTGGCGGTGCTGAAGGCGTACTCGGTCCCGCTGGCCGACGTGGCCGCGTTCGGCGGCTACCTGGTCGTGGTCGTGGCCCTGCCCGGCCTCCTCCTGTGGCGGGCTCTGCGGGCCAAGGCCGGTCCGATCGCGCTCGACGTCGCCGCCGGTCTCGCGCTGGGCTACCCCCTGAGTGTCTTCATCTACGTCGCCGCCCGGGCAGCCGGCGTACCGCAGCTCGCAGTCGTGCCGTCGATCCTGGTAGTGGCGGCTTTCGTGCTCGTGCCCAGGCTGCGCCGTCACTGGCGCGGATCGGGCGAGCGGGCTCCTCTGTGGTGGTCCTGGGCGCTGTCCGCCTTCGTCGTCCTCCTTTTCTGCTGGAGCGCGATCGACTTCTTCCGGCGCAACGGGCTCCGCTGGCCGGGCAACAGCCAGCCCTATCAGGACATGGTCTTCCACCTCGCGCTGGCCGCCGAGTTCAAGCACCACTTCCCGGCGATGATCCCCTATGTCGTGGACGAGCCGCTGCACTATCACTGGTACTTCCACGCCCACCTGGCCGCGGCGAGCTGGGGAAGCGGCGTCGAGCTGGAGACACTGCTGTACCGGCTGGGTCTCATGCCGGTGCTGGCAGGATTCGTCGTGCTGACGGCGTACACCGCCCGGGCGGTCGTCAAGACCTGGTGGTCGGGGCCGGTCGCGGTGTTCTTCACGCTGCTCGGGTCGGCCTGGTACAACACCGTCAACAGCGGGTGGATGCTGGTCAACCTCTGGATCAGCCCGACCCAGGTCTTCGCGGCGATGATCTTCGGCGCGTTGGCGTACCTGGTGGTCGACATCCTGCCGCGCGCCGCGACCAAGCGGGAGTGGCTGCTGTTCGTGCTCTTGGCGGCCGGCGTCGCCGGGGCGAAGGCGACCTTCGTGCCGATGCTGCTCGCCGCGGGCGCGTTCGTCGCCGCGGTCGGCCTGGTCTTCCGCCGGCGGCTCGATCGCACGGCGCTGATCGCCACCGGCCTGACCGCGGCGGTCTTCGTCGCGGCCATGCTGCTGTTGTTCCGGGGCGGCTCCGCGGGGATGCGGATCGAGCCGTTCGCGTTGCGCGGGCTGCATGAGTCCTACCTCGCGATGGCCCTCCGGCTTGCCGTCGGGTGGCTCGGCGTCTGGGCCGGCGTACTGGGCCTCGTGGTGGTGGGGCGCCGGCTGCTGGACCGCGCGGTCCTGTTCTGCCTCGGGTTGGGGCTGGCGGCGATCGTGGTCGTGATGCTGACGTCCCAGCCCGGCGGCAGCCAGATGTATTTCATGTCGTCGGCCAAGCCGTACCTGGTGATAGCCGCTCTCGCCGGGGTCGCCGCGCTGCTGGGTGAACCGGCCCGCTGGTGGCGGAAGGCACTGGCCTTCGTACTTCTCGCGGTGATGCTCGGCGGCGCGTTGACGATCGTGAACGTGTACACCAAGCCGATCGAGGAGACGGCGGCAACCGGCGCCCGGGGCTATCCTCGCCGCGGCGGCCAGATTCCGGGCGGTGGCGTCGAGGCCATGCGCTGGCTGCGCGACCACTCCTCCCCGGACGACTTGATCGCGACGAACGTCCACTGCTTGCCGGTCACGAGCCCGCCCTGCGACAGCCGCAGCTTCTGGGTGGCGGCGTACGCCGAGCGCCGCGTGCTCGTCGAGGGCTGGGTCTACACCGACTCGGCGATGAAGATGGCGGGCAAGCGGAAGGATTACCAGCGGGCGCCCTATTGGAGTCCGGAGATCCTCGCCGCCAACGACCGGGCCTTCACCGCGCCCACTGGTGAGACGGTCGACGTGCTGCGCGACGAGTACGGCGTCCGGTGGCTCGCCGTGGATCGCCGGGTGCCGGCCGACATCATCGGTCTGGCCGCGGTCGCCGACCTGCGGTTCGCCGACCGGAACTGCCTCGTATTCGAGATCCGGCGGTAGCGACGCCGGATCTCGGTCCGCCGCTGGATCAGCCCGGGCGATGGGCGCGCATCATCAGGGAGACGCCCGGCAGCGAGCCGACCGGCAGGAAGCGTTCCGCCTTGATGATCGCGCCGAGGCCCAGGTTCACCACCGGGGACACCGCCGTCACGTCGCCTACCGTGTCGTCCACCGCGGCAGTCTTGCGCCGCAGCTTGACCACCGGTCGCAGCAGCACGTTCCAGCTGCGCAGGGAGTCGATGGTCAGGCCCGCGCCGGAGATCAGCTCGGTGAGCGTCTCCCGCGTGTACCGCCGGAAATGATGGCTGGCCTCGTCGTACGCCGACCAGAGCGCCATGTCGCACGGGACGGCGATCAGGGCGGTGCCACCGGGCCGGAGAACGCGGAAGATCTCCGCGGCCGCCTCGCGATCCTGCTCGATGTGCTCGAGGACGTCGAAGGCCACGAACAGATCCTGCGACTGGTCGTCCAGCGGCAGCTGGGTGGCGTCGGCCTGCAGCGCGTTCAGCCCGCGCTCCTTGGCGATGCGTACGCCCGCCTCGGTGTATTCGGTCGCGAGCACGTCCCAGCCGAGCTCCTTGAGCACCAACGAGTTGCCGCCCCCGCCGGCGCCGATCTCCACGGCTTTTCCTGGCCGCAGGTCCCGAACCTCCTTGGCGATGATCGCCCGGCGTTCGCGGTACCACCAGTGCCTGTCCTCAGCTTGCGTGAACGCGATCACTTCTGCGTCTTGCACCGGTACCCTCCGTCTGACCGCTTTGTCGCCAGCACGCCATGGTAGTGACGAACGGCGCTCTCGGGAAGGCGGCGGTGCCGTCGCGGGGCCGATTACCTGGTGGACGGTGTACGCCACTAAGGTGGTCGGGTGACTTCTACGATCCTTGTGACCGGCGGAGCCGGGTTCGTCGGCGGCAACCTGATCAAGCTCCTGCTGACCGAGCGCCCGGACGCCCAGATCATCTCCGTGGACAACTACTTCACGGGGTCGGTCGAGAAGCACGTCACCGACGCGAGGGTCCGCTACCTGACCGGGTCGACGGTCGACATCCGCAAGATCTGGGCCGAGCAGGGTCTGTCCGGCCCGGACACGGTCTTCCACCTCGGTGAGTACTCCCGGATCGTGCAGTCCTTCGACGACATCGACCTCACCTGGGAGTTCAACCTCCACGGGACCAAGGAGGTCGTGAAGTTCGCCCACGAGCACGGCGCGAAGCTGGTGTACGCCGGGTCCAGCTCGAAGTTCGGCAACGACGGGGCGGACGAGAACCTCAACCCGTACGCCTGGACCAAGGCGAAGAACATCGAGTACATCAAGAACTTCGCGGCCTGGTACGGGCTGGACTTCGCGATCACGTACTTCTACAACGCGTACGGGCCGATGCACATCACCGAGGGGCGCTACGCGACCGTCATCGGCATCTTCGAGCGGCAGTACCTCGCGGGCGAGCCGCTGACCGTCGTCGAGCCCGGCACGCAGACCCGCGACTTCACTCACGTGGACGACATCGTCCGGGGTGTCGTGCTGGCGGCCGAGAAGGGCTCCGGTGACGGCTACCTGCTCGGCACCGGGCGGGAGTGGCCGCTGCTGGAGGTCGCGCGCATGTTCGGCGCCGAGATCGAGATGGTGCCCGCGCTGCGCGGCGAGCGTACGCGGGGCCGGGCCGACACCAGCAAGGCGGCCACGCTGGGCTGGGAGCCGACGGTGAAGCTGAACGAGTACATCGCGGACTTCGTCGCCCGCCACCCGCGCGGCTGAGCCGGGACCGCGGCTAATCGAGCAGGTCGCGCAGTTTCAGCACGGTGTTCCAGTTCCGGGCGGTCGCGACCAGCCCGGGCAGCCGCTTCTTCCACCAGCCCGGCGTGAGCTTGGTGTTGGCCTGCCCGTTGGGGTGCCACGAGTGGATCTCCCGCTCGCCGGCCAGCACCACCTCCGGGGCGTACGCGGCGGTGTCGTCGTCGGCGAAGAGCTTCGCGTCGGGCTTGCCGTTGAGGAAGGTGACGAGCTGGTAGGAGGGCTTGTCGGCGATCCCGGCCAGGGGATTGGCGGCCACGATGCGGTCCAGGTCGGCCCGGGTCACCACGACGCAGCCGATCACCCGGCCGTAGCGCTCCTCGAGGGCCTGCTCGATCTGCCCGGCGAGCTTCTCCGGGGTTCCCTTCGGGGCGTCGAAGACGGCGTTGCCGCTCTGGAGCAGGGTCTTCACGTTCGTGAAGCCGAGACCTTCGAGCAGCGTCCGGAGGTCGGCCATCGCGACCTTGTTGCTGCCGCCGACGTTGATGCCCCGCAGGAGGACCGCGAACTTCGCCATGGACGCGATCATCCCACGCGCACCCGGTGTCACCCCTATGGCCTACGGTGGGGTCATGCGACTGGCGACCTGGAACGTCAATTCGGTCAATGCCCGCCTGCCGCGGTTGCTCGAGTGGCTGGAGTCCGTCCACCCCGACGTCGTCTGCCTGCAGGAGACGAAGACGGCCGAGTTCCCGGTCGCCGAGGTGGAAAAGCTCGGCTACGAGACGGCCGCCCACGGGCTGAGCCGGTGGAACGGGGTCGCCGTGCTGTCGCGGGTCGGCCTGGCCGACGTGTCGGTCGGCTTCCCCGGCGAGCCGGGCTTCCCCGACCCGGAGGCCCGCGCGCTCGGCGCGACCTGCGGCGGCGTACGGGTGTGGTCGGTCTACGTGCCGAACGGGCGGACCCCCGACGACCCGCATTACGCGTACAAGCTGACCTGGCTGGCGGCGCTGCGGTCCGCACTCGGCGACGAACTGGGACAGCACGCGGAGCTCGCGGTGTGCGGTGACTTCAACGTGGCGCCGACCGACGCGGACGTCTGGGATCCCGCGCAGTTCATCGGCGCGACCCATGTGACGCCGCCGGAGCGCGACGCGCTACGGCAGCTGCTCGACCTCGGCCTGCACGACATCGTGCCCAAGCCGATGAAAGGACCGAATCCGTTCACCTACTGGGACTACCGGGCCGGGATGTTCCATCAGGACAAGGGCATGCGCATCGACCTCGTGTACGCGACCAAGCCGCTGGCCGACCGGGTGACCCAGGCCTACATCGACCGCGAGGCCCGCAAGGGCAAGGGTCCCTCCGACCACGCCCCCATCGTGGTGGATCTCGGCTGATGGGCGAGATCATCCGCAGGCGGGTCGTCGTCGCCGGCCTCGTGCAGGGCGTCTATTTCCGGGACACGTGCCGCCGGCAGGCGCTCGCGCACAACGTCTCCGGCTGGGTCCGCAACCGTCGAGACGGCGCGGTCGAGGCCGCCTTCGAGGGCGCGCCCGACGACGTCGAGCGGCTGTTGCGCTGGGCGAAGCGGGGCCCGGAGGACGCCGTGGTGAAGAGCGTGACGGTGGATGAGGAAGAACCGGTGGGCGACACCGGCTTCCTCATCCTCCCGACGGCCTAGAAGTCCTGCCGGCGGCCTAGAAGTCCTCCCGGCGGCGTGGGAGCTGATCGACTGGGGGGAGCGGCACGCGGAGGGCATCGCGCACGCCCGAGTCCGCTGCGACGCCACCGCCCAGCCGGGTGTGCCGCCTACCCCTTGATCGCTCCGCTCGTCAGTCCCTTCACGAACTGGCGCTGGAAGGCGAGGAAGGCGATCACCGAGGGCAGCAACGCGAGCATCGCCGCCGCCAGCAGCACGCCGATGCCGACCTCCTCGTCCGACCGCAGCGTCCGCAGCGCGATCGGCAGCGTGTACTGCGACGGCTCGGTCGCCACGATGAGCGGCAGCAGGTACTGGTCCCAGATCATCGTGAAGCCGAAGACGCCGATGACGCCCAACGCCGGCCGGCACAACGGCAGGATGATCGAGAAGAAGGTACGCAGCTCGCCGGCTCCGTCGATGCGGGCCGCCTCCTCCAGCTCGACCGGCACCTCCTTCATGAACTCCGTCATGACGAGGATCGAGAAGCCCCAGGCGCCGACCGGCAGGATCATCCCGGCGTACGTGCCGATCAGGTTGACGTCGAACGGCGGCACGTCGGCGAGGACCACCGACAGCGGGATCGCGATGACCTCCTCGGGCAGCATCATCGTCGCCAGGATGGCCAGCATGATCAGGGCGGCGAATCGCATCCGGTGCCGGGCCAGGGCGTACGCGGCGAAGACGCTCACCAGCATCTGCAGCAGCAGCCCGAAGCCCACCACCACGAACGAGTTGACCAGGTAGTGGTAGACGTCGCGGTCGGCGGCGGCCACGAAGTTGCGGAGGGTGAAGCCGCCCTCGGGGATCAAGGAGAACCCAGTCGGGTCGACGACCTTGGAGAACGCGCCGATCATCAGCGCCACCAACGGTCCGGCGAAGACGATCACCAGGAGTGCGTACAACAGGACGACGCCGATCCGAGCCGCGAACCCACGCCGGTACGCGAGCCCGAGGACGGTGTCGAAGCGTTCGGCGCTCATCTAGACCTCCCGTCTGCGCAGTAGGCGCACTGCGACCGTGAGCACGACAGTGGCCGCGAACAGCACGATCGACCCGGAGGCCGCGATGCCGAGTTCGCCCTGCTGGAGGCCGAGCTTGTAGATGAGGGTCATCAGCACCTCGGTCGAGCCGTTGGGTGCGCCGTTGGTGAGCAGGAAGACCTCGGTGAACACCCGGATGCCGCGGATCGCCGCGAGGGTGACCAGGATGACGAGGACCGGGCGCAGCGCGGGCAGCGTCACGTGGCGGAACCGGCGCCAGGTGCCCGCACCGTCCACTGCGGACGACTCGTAGAGGGTGCGGTCGACCCCGGCCAACCCGGCCAGGAAGATCATCATGTCGTACGGCGCGCCCCGCCAGATCCCCACCGCCATGATGGACAGCAGGGAACTGTGCTCGTCGGCCAGGAACGGCTGCGGCGAGACGGCGAACCAGCCCAGGATCGTGTTGAGCGGACCGTTCGCCGCGGGGTGGTAGAGGATCCGCCACACCTCGGCGACGACCGCGATCGTGGTGACCACGGGCAGGAAGGCCGCCGTCCGGACGAACCACAGGACGCGCGAGCTGCCCTCCAGCAACAGCGCCAGGAGCAGCCCGAGGACCATCGAGCCGACGGTCGTCCCGATCGCCAGCACGACGCTGTGCCAGAGCGCGGCGGTGAACTGGTCGTCGGTGACGATCTCCTGATAGTTCCGGCCGCCGGCCCACTGATCGCCGAGGTACCCCCGGACCTCGTAGAAGCTCATCCGCAGGCCGTCGGCCATCGGCAGGTACTTGAAGTAGAACAGCAGGATCAAGGCCGGGGCCAGGAACAGCCACGGCACGACGGGGGAGCGCCGCCGCGAACGGCGGCGCTCCGAGATCGTGCGGGGTAGCTCGGTGGTTCCGCCGGTGCGGCGGGACTCCACGGTTCGAAGTGCCATCAGGCCCGCGCGTTCTGCTTCGCCAGCAGGTCTCCGAGCTGGCCGGCCAGTTTGCCCATCGCCGCCTGAACGTCGGCGCCGCAGTCGGCCATCACCGCGTTGATGGCGTCGGCCGCGGTCTGCCGGAACGGCGCCCAGTTCGGCACCGGCGGGCTGTAGACGCCGGCGTCGTCGTAGACCTTCTTGAAGGTCAGCCACCGGGGATCCTGCCGGACCGAGGCCATGTCGACGCTGGTGTTCACCGGCAGCCGGACGATCGCCCCCGGGTTGTCGGCGTTCATCCCGACCTTCTGCCCCTCCACCGACGTGGCGAACTCGGCGAACTTCTGCTGTCCGGCCTCGTTGTCCGAGCCGGCCATCAGATAGACGTTCTCGCCCTCGGCCAGCGCGCCGGGGCCGCCGGAGGGCCCGGCCGGCAGCGCGATCGCCTCGACCTTGTCGCTGCCCAGGCTCTTCACGAACCGGGCCAGCACGTACGGGCCGACGAGGTAGATGCCCGCCTGGTTCTTCTCGAAGACCTCGTGCGCGGTGGTGGTGTTGACGTTCACCGCGCCGGGGTTCACCGACTTGTCCACGCAGAACCGGTCCTGCAGCCATTTGACCGCCTCGACCGATTTGGCGTTGTCGATTGCCGGCTTCCATTTGCCGGTTCCCGCCGGCTCCAGGAAGTCGCCGCCGTTGCCCCAGATGTAGGAGGAGGCGTACCAGGACATGTAGCCGCGCTGGGTGGTTCCCGGGATGTCGAACCCGGCGGTGTCGGCCTTGCCGTTGCCGTCCGGGTCGTTCTTCGTGAAGGCCGCGCCGAGGGCGGCCAGGTCGGCCCAGGTCTTGGGCTCGGGCAGGTTCAGCTTCTTCCGCCAGTCCGCGCGGACCAGCAGCAGGAAGGCCTGGGCGGAGAACGGTACGCCGTAGTACTTGCCGTCCGTCGCGACCGCTGCTTTCCAGGCCCGCTCGGAGATCTTGTCGGCTCCGGCGAAGGTGGACTTGTCCACCTGCCGCAGCCAGCCCTGCGACTGCATGTTGCCGAGCTGGGCGGTGTCGTTGATGACGATGTCGGGCAGCTTGTGCTGGGCGCCCTGCTGCTGCAGCTTGGTCTCGAAGTCGTCGAAGATCGCCACGACCTTCGTGGGGATGCCGCTCGACTGGGTGAACGCCTGGGCCAGGCGCTCGGCCGTCTTCGCCGAGTCGGAACCGGCCGCCTGCCGGATCCAGATCTCCAGCTCTCCCTTGGCGTTCTGCTTCGTGCCGTCGTCGCCGCCGCACGCGGTGGCCGACAACGCGGTGGCCACGGCGAGGAGCGCGGCGGCGTACCGGAGTCTCTTCACGGTCACTCCTTGAGGGAAGGTGTTCGGGGCACGGGATCGAGTTCACGTATGTAGACAGATGTTGCTCAGGCGTCCGTGGTTCACGTGAAGATATCCACGGTGTTAAGGGCGCGTCAACGATTCATCCCTCTATTCCGGTCTTTCGACCACCACCTCTTCCCGATATCGACGGACTGCTCTATCGTGATGCGACGGTTAGTCAGATTACCTAACAGAAAGCAGAAGGGAAGCGCATGAAGAGACACGCCCTCGGGCGGGCGGCCGTCCTCGCCTCCGCGCTGCTGGTCACCGCGATCTGGGCGCCGGACGCGACAGCCGCCCCGACCCGGTACGAGGCGGAAAACGGCGTCTGCGACGGCACGATCGACGCCAACTGGGCCGGGTTCTCCGGAACCGGGTTCTGCAACACCACGAACGCCGTCGGTGGCTCGGTGACCTGGACCGTCACCGCGGCCACGGCGGGCACTGCCACTCTCGGAATCCGGTACGCCAACGGCACGACCACCGACCGCCCGGCGAACGTCGTCGTCAACGGCGTGACGGCGGGGTCCACCGTGTCCTTCCCGGGGACCGGGGCATGGACGACGTGGGTCACCAAGACGGTGACCGTGCCCGTCGTCGCCGGGTCGAACACGATCCAGCTGGCGGCGACCACCGCCAACGGCGACGCGAACATCGACTACCTGGACTTCGAGGCCGCCGCCACCCCGGTCAGCGACGTCTACCAGGCCGAGGACTGCACGATCTCCCAAGGCGTCGTGGAGGCGAACCACACCGGGTTCACCGGCACCGGGTTCGTGAACTACGACAACGCGACCGGATCCTTCGTGGAGTGCTCGGTGACGGTGGCCAACGCGGGGGCGTACACGCTGACCTTCCGGGCGTCCAACGGCACCACGGCCTCGCGGCCGCTGTCGGTGGTGGTCAACGGAGCGAACGTCAACAGCTCGCTGGCCTTCGCGTCCACGGCGAACTGGGACACCTGGGCCGACGTCCCGCAAGCCGTGACCCTGAACGCCGGGGCCAACACCGTACGCGCGACCGCGACGACGATCAACGGCGGCCCCAACCTGGACAAGATCACCGTCTCCAGTGGAGGGACGACGCCTCCGGCGAACCCGATGGCCGCCGCGCCGTACGAGTATCTCGGTTGGGGCAGCCCGCAGGACCCGGTCACGGTCATGAACACCACCGGGATCAAGTGGTTCACCCTCGCGTTCATCCTCTCCGACGGCACCTGCAACCCGGCCTGGGACGGCAGCCGCCCGCTGACCGGCGGCAACGACCAGACCCAGATCAACCGCATCCGGGCCAACGGCGGCGACGTCATGGTGTCCATCGGCGGCTGGTCCGGCAACAAGCTCGGCGAGAAGTGCACGAGCGCCTCGTCGCTGGCCGGGGCGTACCAGAAGGTGATCAACGCGTACGGGCTGAAGGCGATCGACATCGACATCGAGGCCACGGAGTGGTCGAGTGCCACCGTCCGGCAGCGGGTCGTCGACGCCCTGAAGATCGTCAAGACCAACAATCCGGGCGTCAAGACGATCATCACCTTCGGCACCACGCCGACCGGCCCCGACAGCACCGGCCTCGACATGATCGCGCGGGGTGCGAACTCCGGGCTCGCCAACGACGTGTGGGCGATCATGCCCTTCGACTACGGCGGCTTCTCCGGCGACATGGGCGACGCCACCATCGCCGCCACCGACGGGCTCAAGAACGCGGTCAAGAACGCGTACGGGTATTCGGACGCGGTCGCGTACTCGCACGTCGGGTTCTCATCGATGAACGGCAAGACCGACGAGGCCGGCGAGACCGTCACGGTCGCGGACTTCCAGCAGATGCTCACCTACGCCAAGAGCAGGCATCTCGGGCGCTTCGCGTACTGGTCGATCAATAGGGACCGCGCTTGCGGCTCGGGCACCGACGCCGACGCCTGCAGCGGGATCTCCCAACAGCCCTACGACTTCACGAAGATCGTCGCGCAGTATCAGGGCTAGCGCACCTCGGGCCACGAGCCGGAACCGAAGGCGGGCTGGGCCACGGTCAGGTCACCCACCGTGGTCAGCGTCGGTTCCGGCTCGCGGCCCGCCAGCTGTTCGCGCGGCGGAAGTTCCAAGAGCCATTTACCGGTACGCGCAAGGCAGAGCTCGGCGACGTGACCAGCGCCAGTGGCGACCTGTTCGGCCAACGCGCGCAGCACGGCCGCTGCGAGGAGGTAGCCGGTGCCATGATCGAGCGCCTGTGCCGGCAGTACGCCGGGTCTGTCCACCGTGCCCTCGATGAGCGCGATGCCGGTGGCCGCCTGCACCAGGCTGTCGAAGCCACGTCGGCCGGACCAGGGTCCTTCGGCGCCCCAGGCCGACAGCCGTGCGACGACCAGGCCGGGCCGCCGGTCGAGCAGGGCGGCGGGGGACAGGCCGAACCGGTCCAGCGCGCCCGGCCGGTAGCCGGTCACCACCACGTCGGTGTCTGCCAGCAGCTCCTCGAAGGCGGCGTGATCCGTAGGACGAGCCAGGTCGAGCTGTATGGAACGTTTGCCGATTCCGGTGTCCAGCCACTGTCCTTCCAGCTCCGGCAGCTGGGGCGGATCGATCCGGAGGACGTCGGCGCCCAGGAAGGCGAGCGTACGCGTGGCGACCGGGCCGGCGATCACCCGCGTCAGGTCCAGCACTCGGTATCCGGCGGCCGGCCGATCACCGGTGAGCGCGGGACGCTGCTTTCGGCGTATCCCTGGGTCGGCGTGCCACCCGATCAGCGGCAAGCGGGCGACGGCCTGACCGGGCGCGGACGCCGCCCAGTCTTCGGCGGTACGCACGGCGACCGCCAAGCCGCCCGCGGCCAGCACCTGCTCCTCCACCTCGCGCGCGGGCCGTTCGGCGACGGCCGCCGCGATGTCGGAGCCGAGGACGTGGTGGAGTCGTTCGCGATGATGCGGGTAGTTCGCGTGAGTACGCACCCAGCCGTCGGCGGCCCGGAAGAACGCCGACTCGGGCGCGAACGTCCCGAAGGACTGCCCGGCGCGGCGCAGGTGCCGTTCGCTGGTGAACGCGGTCGCCACCCGGGCGGCGTCGATGTTCGCCTCGGGTGCGCGGGTTCCACGGGCACGCATCAGCTCCGCGGCCGCGCAGGCGCACGCGGCCACCGTCGCCAACGCGAGGTCGGCGACGGGCAGCGCGGCGGCCAGCACCGGCTGATCGCCGACGGTGTACACGGGCGCGGACCCGCCGCCGAGCGCCGCCCAAGCCTGTTCGAACGCTGTGCGCACGCGTTCGAGGGTATGCGCCCGATCAGCCTGGACCGGTGCGGCCCTCCGGCGACGGACGCAACCGCCGGCCCTCGACCGAATTCGGATCGGGATCGCCCTTCTCGTGATCCTGCAACGCCCAGGGCTGCTCGCCGAACTCCTCCTCGGCCCCGGCGTCCTCGCCGGTCACGTCGTCGGCCTGACCGTCCGAAGAGTATGTCGCCAAAGCCCGGTCCAGCTCGGAGAGCGGCAACGACTCCGGATCCCGCCACAGGTCGGCGTCCTCCTCCGGCAACGCCTTGAGCAGGCCCTCCCGGGTGTACTCGCCCTCCGGCACCAGGTCGAGCCGGGCCAGCAGCCCGGACGGCGCCTTCTCCCGTTCGGCCTCGGAACGCAGCTCGGTCGTGCTCTTCTTGCCGCCGTCGCGGTACGCGCTGTCGAGCAGGCGGTCGAGCGCGGCGGACCTCTCTTCCTTCGCCATACCCTCTGCATACCCTTTTCCGCCGCTTTCGCCCCCGCCTTTCCGCGCGATCATGAGCTAACGGGCGTGATCGACCGGTGTGTCGTGGCTGAAACTCCATGATCAATGCCCGGGCGACGTGATCAACGCGTGGCGTGCATCGGGGGCGGTGTCGGTGGGGTCTGGTATCAACGGGGCATGCGGACGATCACCGTCGCCGAGCGGCGAGCACGACTGGCCCGGCGGCATCGGCTCAGCACCCCGGCGGCGTCGATCGACGAAGCGGTGCGGGCGGTGGGCGTACTGCACGCCACCGATCCGGCGACGGTGTATCTGTCGGTCTTCGCGCGCTGGCCCGGCGTCACCGTGGACGCCCTCGACCAAGTGTTGTACGCCGATCGCACGCTCCTGCGCCTGCACGGCATGCGGCGTACGCTGTTCGTCGCCCCGCTCGACCTCGTCCCGGCGATCCAGCGGTCCTGCGGAGTCGCCGTGGCGGCGCAGTCCCGCAAGACGTACGTCAAGCTGTTGACCGAGGCGGGCGTGGGGGACGCGACGTGGCTCGCGGAGCTGGAAGAGGCCGCGTTGGCGGCGCTGGCCGCACGCGGCGAGGCGACGGCGGCGCAGCTGTCCGTCGACGAGCCGAGACTGCGTACGCAGATCACCATCGCGCCCGGCAAGCCGTACGCGAGTACGCAGACGATCACCGCCTGGATTCTGTTCCTGCTCGCCGCCGAGGGCCGGATCGCCCGGGGCCGTCCCGCCGGGGGCACGTGGACGAACACGCAGTGGACCTGGTCACCCATGGAGAAGTGGGTGCCGGGCGGCGTACCGGAGGTGGGGGAGGACGAGGCCCGGGCGGAGCTGGCCCGGCGGTGGCTGGCCGCGTTCGGCCCGGCGCCCGCGTCCGACCTGAAATGGTGGGCCGGCTGGACGCTCACCCAGGCGCGCAAGGCGCTGGCCGCGATCGGCGCGGTCGAGGTGGACCTCGACGGCCAGCCCGGTTTCCTCCTCCCGGAGGACGCCGATCCGGTGCCGGAGCCGGAGCCGTGGGTCGCGCTGCTGCCCGCGCTCGACCCGACGCCGATGGGCTGGTCGACGCGGGAGTGGTACCTCGGCGAGCACTCCGGTGCGGTGTTCGACCGCACGGGCAACGTGGGGCCGACAGTGTGGAGCGACGGGCGGATCGTCGGCGGCTGGGCGCAGCGCCCGGACGGCGAGATCGTGTTCCGGCTCCTCGAAGACGTCGGCGCGGCCAAGATCGCCGCGGTCGAGGAGGCCGTCGGCCGGTGGCAGGGCTGGCTCGGCGCGCTGCGGGTCGCACCGCGGGGGCGTCGCCACAGCGACCTCGAACGCAGCCTCCTCGCATGATCATTGCGTCACCCATGCTGTTTCGCCGAGCGAAATGTCCGACGAAACAGCATGCCTGACGCGACGATCACGGAACAATCGGGGACAGGAGCTGTCCGCAATCAGGGCTAGCGTGGTCCGTATGACGACATTCGTACTGGTCCCCGGCATGTGGCTCGGCGCGTCGGCCTGGCGGGACGTGGTGAGCCCGCTGACCGCGCTCGGGCATTCGGCGTACCCCTTGGATCTGAGCCTGGAGCCGGGCACGGACCTTGACGCGCACGTGGCCGAGGTGGTCGCGGTGCTGGAGAAGGACGATCTGCGGGACGTGGTGCTGGTCGGCCACAGTTACGGCGGCATGGTGGTGTCGACGGCGGCCGGGCAGGTCGCCGACCGCGTGGCGCGAGTGGTCTATCTGGACAGTGGGCCGCTGCCGGACGGGATGTCGCAGTTCGACACGACCTCGCCGGAGGAGCAGGAGCAGACCCGGGCCTCGGTGGTCGACGGCCTGGTGCCGGTCCCGGAGCATCTCCGAGCCGAGGGCCGGCCGCACCCGTTCGCCTCGGTGACCCAGGGCGTTCACTACACGCCCGAGTACGCGACCCTGCCGCAGACTCTGATCACCTGCTCGTTCCCGGCCGACCAGGTACGCGGCATGATCGCGGCGGGGCATCCGTTCTTCGCGAAGCTCGAGGGAGCCGACGTGGTGGACCTGCCCGGCGACCACTGGCCGATGTTCAGCCGGCCTGGGGAGCTGGCTGAGGTACTGGCGGCGCTTCCCAGTGGACGACCTTCGTCGCGGTGAACTCGTCGAGCAGCTCCGGGCCGTAGCCGTAGCCGTCCCCGCTGGCGCCACGGGGATGGGCGGCTCCGGCCGGAGCCCCGCCGAAGACCGAGTTCACCTTGACCGTGCCGACCGGTAGTTCGCGCCACGCTTCCTGAGCATGTCGTAGCGACCCCGTCAGCACCGTCGCGGCCAGCCCGTACGCCCCGTCCGCCGCCCGGGTCAGGCCTTCGGAGAAGGACGACACGACGCTCACCGGGGCGACCGGGCCGAAGGTCTCCTCCCGCATCAGCCGCATCTGCTCCGTGCATCCGGCCAGCACCGTCGCCGGGTAGAACGCGCCCGGTCCCGCCGGGATCTCCCCGCCACATTGGACGGCCGCGCCTGCGGCGATCGCCTCCGCGACCTGGCTGTGCACCTCGTCGCGGAGCCGGCGGTCCACGAGGGGCGCCAGGTCCAGCGCCTCGGCCCGTTTGACCAGCTCGGCCAGGAAAGACGCCGCGATCCGTTCGTGGACGTAGATCCGTTCCACGGCCACACAGATCTGGCCAGAGTTCGCGAAGGCGCCGATCGCCGCCTGCTCGGCCGCCCACGCCGGGTCGACGTCCTCGTCGACGAGCAGTGGATCGTTGCCGCCGTTCTCCCGGACGACCTTCGTCGTCGTGGCCCGGCGGATGCCGAGCCCGGTGGCGGTCGAGCCGACGTGCGCGATCACGTCCAGCGGTTCGCGTACCAGCCGGTCACCCACCTCGGCCCCGCCGTTCACGAGCGTCAGCACACCCTCCGGGAGTTCTTCCGCGATGAGCTGGTGCAGCAGCCAGCCGGTGGCCGGCGTACGCTCGCTCGGCTTGTAGACCACGGTGTTGCCGGTGACCAACGCCGCCCCGATCAGTCCACAAGAGACGGCCACCGGATCGTTCCACGGCGTGATCACAGCCGCCACGCCGCGCGGCTCGGGCACCATCAGGTCGGTCGCGCTCCAGGCCCCGGCCAGGCTCCGGCCGCGATGCGCCGGGCCGAGCTGCGCGTACTGGCGCAGGGTCGCGATGCCGGCGGCGACCCCGGCCCGCGCCTCGTCCAGGGGGCGGCCCATCTCGCGCTTGGTCAACCAGGCCAATTCCTCTTGGTACGCCGAAAGCCCGTCCGCGGCCCGGTCGACCGCCGCGGCGCGGTCAGCCGGTGCGGTACGCGCCCAGTCCCGGCTCGCCGCTCTCGCCGTACGCACAGCGCCGGAGATCGCCTCGGCGGAGGCGACCGGGATGCGGACGACGGGGGAGTCGTCGGCCGGGTCGGTCTTGTCGATCCATTCCTCGGCGCGTACGCCGGAGCACTCCTCGGCCAGCAGCCGTTCGATGTCGCGCATGCCGACGCAGGTGCCCGTGTCCTCTGCGGCTAAACCGGCGAGCCTGACTGAGCTGCGGTGATGCTTTCTTGGGACACGTGTTCGGGTAACGCTCGGAGTTTTTGTCGTACCTCACCGTTATCGTCGCCCGTGACAGGTGCTTCACCCCTAACCGCTGCCTGAGACAGCAGGGAGTTCCGGTCATGGCGATGGAGATGCCGCCCTGGTGCGGCCGATGCGATCAGCAGACGCGCAGGTTCGACCTGGGCGACAGCGAACGCCGCTGCCCCGAGTGCCACCCCTACTGGGCGTTCGGCCACTCCTCGATCGATCCCGCTCGCGTACCGGTCGGGCGGGCCGCCCAGGAGCAGGCCGTCCGCTGGCTGCTCTACGAACTGGTGAGCCTGCGCGAACTGCAGCCGCCTGAGCTGCGCCGCCGGATCAGCCGGTTCTTCGAGGCCGGGTGGACCCCGTTGGACGTCGTTCACGCCCTCGACCACGACCCCGACGGCAGTTCGGCGCGGGGAGTGCCGCTGGCGGGCGACACGCCCGCTCGCGTCGAGCGTACGGTGCTCAATCTGCTGGCCGCGTGGTGCGACGCCGACGGGCGGCCGTTGCCGTCCATCTCGCAACAGGCCGCGCGACGCCGTGACCGGATGCACGAGCGGCAGCGGGCGGCGCATCTCGCCTGGGCGGAGATCGCGGCGCGTCCGATCAACCCCGACGCCGCCGTCGTGTCCGGGGCACGTGGCATCGCCGCCGAGGCCCGTCGCCGGGCGGAGCACCTGCGGTTGGAAGGCCGTCGCCGGGAGCGGGCGGCGTTGGCGGCGCAGGCCACGGCTCTGCGGGCCCGTCAGGATCGGATCACCGACAGCGCTCAGCGCCTCGCCGCATATGCGCTCCAGACGGGTGTGAGCGCGGGCGAGTTCGAGGATCTCGCCGCGACTCGGCACGAGTGCTCGGCCGAACTCGACGACACGGCCTACGAGCTGCACGTGGTCTCGTCCGGGTGCGACGCCGACGTCACCCCTTCGGTCGCCGACTTCGGTTCGGCCGGACGTCGTGGCGCATCTACTTCGATGAGACGATCTGTGGGCGCATCGGCGGCCCGCCGCGGCGGCACTCAGCGACGCGCTGCCTGAGTGGACTCTTTCCAGTAGCGTGTCGGCGTTCGGGGCCGGGACCCCTCTTCGTGCCGGCCCCCAAGGGGAGGAGACAAGGACATGTCCGAAACAGAGGCCAGCGGCGGCGCGAAGGTGTTCCGGGGGTTGCTCTTCGCCGTCGTCATCGTCGGAGTGATCGTGCTCCTGGCGGTCTTCTGGCGGCAGGTGCTCAACAGCGGCAAGTCACTCGGCGAGGTGATCGCCGACGGCTTCCCGTCGCAGGGCGGCCAGCGGGTCGCCGTCGTGGTCTTCCTGATCCTGGCGATCCTGCTCGGCATCGGTTTCTCGCACGCCGGTCACTACACGGCTTACGGGCTCGCCGTCGGCCTCGGCCCGCTGCTGTGGTTCCTGTTCTGGGAGGGTTTCCCGCCCCTCGGCCTCACCACGAGCTGGGCGGAGAGCGCCGGGTTGCCGCACCTCGACCCGTGGACCGTCATCCTCTGGGCGATCGTCGCCGACGTGGTGATCACCCTGGTGTTCGTGCCGCTGGAGTGGCGGGAGAAGTACCTGCGGCGTAAGCACGCGCTGGACGCCGACTAGGGTCAGCCCATGCATCTCGCGCGTCGCATGTGGACACTGTTCGAACCGCTCCACGCGGTGACCTACTTCGCGCCCGAGGCGCGCGAGCAGTTCGAGGCGGCCGGCCTCCGGGGTTTCTGGCGAGGCTACTTCGCGGGGCGGGCCGCCGTGCTGGGGCCGGTCGGTCCCGCTCCGGTGATAGCCGCGTTCTTCGGGTTCGCCCCGGCGACGGTGGCCCGCGCTCTGCCTGACGTGTGGAGCCGGGCCACCCCCGCCGCCGCCCTGGAGGCGCGGCAGTCCGGAGCGGTCGCGGCCCTTCGACGGCTGCTCACCGAAGTCGGCGAGGACCACGTCGCCGAGGCGGCCGACCTGCTCAGCCGGGCTGCCCTGGCGGCCGACACGGCCGGGCGTGTCCTGGGCGCGGCCAATCTCGCGCAGCCGATGCCGGCGGATCCGTACGCCCGGCTGTGGCAGGCCGCGACGATCCTGCGCGAGCATCGCGGTGACGGGCACGTGGCCGCCCTGGTGACGGCCGGGCTCGACGGCTGCGAGGCGTTGGCCTGGCGATCCGGGCTCGACCTGTCCCGCCAGACGCTCCAACCGGCCCGGGGCTGGACCGATGAGGAGTGGGCGGCGGCGGTCGGCCGCCTCCACCAGCGGGGCTGGCTGACCTCGGCGGGGACGGCCACGACGAGCGCGGTCGAGGCGCACCGGCGGATCGAGCGGATCACCGATGAGGCCGCGATGCGGCCGTGGCACGCGCTCGGCTCGACCGACCGGCTGGTCGACCTGCTCACGCCGCTGGCCCGAGCCGCCGCGCGTGCCATACCGGAGATCAACCCGATCGGCCTGCCCGTCCGCTCCTGACCCGGCTTCTTGCCTGCGCTTCCTAGAGGGTGAGCACGACCTTGCCCCGGCCGTGACCCGACTCCACCGCGGCGTGCGCGGCGACCACGTCGGCCAACGGGTATGCGCGGACGGGGAGCACGATCTTGCCCGCCGCGGCCAACGCGACCACCTCGGCGAGCCGGTGCGGGGATCGTCCGGCGCGGACGACTCGGGTACCGAACTCGGCCGCGGCCGCGTCGTCGACGATGGTGCCGATCCGATCCCGGTCGGCGACCAGCTCGACGGAGGCGGCGACGGCACCCCGCCCGGCCGCGTCCAGCGCGACGTCGACGCCCTGAGGGGCGACCGCCCGGACACGATCCGCCAGCCCGTCCCCGTACGCCACGGGCACCGCGCCCAGCGAGCGCAGATAGTCGTGGTTGGCCGGGCTGGCGGTGCCGACGACGGTCGCTCCGGTCCTCCGGGCGAGCTGCACGGCGAGGGTGCCGACCGAACCGGCGGCGGCGTGGACGAGCAGGGTCTCCCCAGCGGCCACCTTCAGCTCCAGCAGCGCCCCCGACGCCGTCTGCGAGGCGGCGACCAGGGCCGCCGCGCTCGGGAAGTCGAGTTGCGGGGGCTTGCGGACGGCATTCTCGGCTGGGACGACGACGTAGTCGGCGACGGCGTCGAGCATGGTGGAGCCGAGGACCTCGTCGCCCACCGCCCAGTCGGTGACGCCTTCGCCGACCTGGTCGACGGTGCCGGCGTACTCCTGGCCGATCTGTTGCGGGAAGGCGATCTTCGCCCAGGTCATCGCCCCGGTACGCACGGCGACGTCGAACGGCTGCACGCCGGCGGCGTGCACGCGGACGCGTACCTGACCGGGTCCGGCCGACGGATCGGGCAGCTCGGCGAGGCGGAGGACGTCCGGCGGGCCGAACCGGTCGAAGACGACTGCTCTCATGCCGCCCAAGCCTGCCTGCTGAACCTTGGTTGAGGTCAACTCGGCGACTTCTTTGTGCGAGATTGGGCATAGGAACGGCAGAAGGGAGTACGCCAATGAGCAGCGACGCCATCGAGCCGATCGAGGAAGACCCCAACACCGCTGAGGCGGTCGACGACGAGGCGCCGGTCGCCGCGCTGGCCCCGTCCGGCCGGGGTACGCCCGACTCCACCACGCCGGTCTTCCGGGAGCCCGGGGAGGAGCCGGTTTACCGGACGGGCGCCGAACAGCAGTGGGATCCGGAGGATTACGCCGTCGCGAAGGGCTGGGACCCCACCCCGGAGAACGTCGAGCGCGCCCGCAAGGAGCTGGCGGAATGGGGACCGGCCGCCATCGAGAAGACGGTGCCGTGATCATGGGTTCCGGGAATTGACCAGGGAGCCACGGACACGACACACCGGTTGATCACGCCCGTTAGTTCGTGATCACGCCGCAGGGGGTGGAGGTCGGCCACACTGAGGGCGTGAGCGGACAGAGCAGCCGAACGGTCGGCCAGATCCTCCGGGCGAACGTCCTGACCCGGTTCAACGCCCTCATCGGCGCGTTGTGCGCGCTCGTCCTGGTCTTCGGCTCGCCGATCGACGCGCTGTTCGGCCTCATCATCGTGGTGAACAGCGCGGTCGGCGTGATCCAGGAATTGCGCGCCAAGCGCACGCTCGACCGGTTGGCGCTCGTGGGACGGGCGCCGGTGCGCGTACGCCGGGATGGCAAGGAGGTCGAGGTCGCGCCGGAGCAGGTCGTGCTCGACGACGTCGTGCTCCTGGCGACGGGCGAGAAGGCGCCGGTGGACGGCGACGTCGTCGAGAGCGACAACCTCGAGATCGACGAGTCACTGCTCACCGGGGAGTCCGACCCGGTGGACAAGGCACCCGGCGATCGGGTGCTCTCCGGCAGCTTCGCGGTCGCCGGGTCGGGCGCGTTCCGGGCGACGAAGGTCGGCGACGACGCGTACGCGGCCAAGATCGCGGCCGACGCGGGCCGGTTCAGCCTCGCCCACTCGGAGCTGTACCAGGGCATCAACCGCTTCCTCGGGCTGCTGACCTGGGTGATCGTCCCGGTCGGCGCGTTGCTCGTGATCGCCCAGTTCACCCGGGGGTCGAGCGTCTCCGACGCCGTGATCGGCTCCGTGGCCGGAGTCGTCCCGATGATCCCCGAAGGCCTCGTGCTGATGACCAGCGTCGCGTTCGCCGTCGGGGTGATCCGGCTGGGTCGCCGCCGCTGCCTCGTCCAGGAACTGCCCGCCGTCGAGGTGCTGGCCCGCGTCGACACCCTCTGCCTCGACAAGACCGGCACGCTCACCGAGCCGGGCATGCGGCTCCGCGCCATCGAGCCCATGCCCGATCAGGACGAGGAGCGGCTGCGTGCCGTCCTGGCCGCACTGGTCCAGGCAGACGAACGGCCGAACGCCACGCTGCAGGCCGTCGGCGCGGCGGTGGGTCCCGCTCCGTCCTGGCCGGTACGCGAGAAGCAGGCCTTCTCGTCGGCCCGCAAGTATTCGGGGGCGGACTTCGACGGCCACGGCGCCTGGTTGCTCGGCGCTCCGGAGGTGCTCCTGCCCGATTCCGCCGAGGCGTCGTCATCCGAGGCGTCGTCATCCGAGGCATCGTCCGGGGCGGGGTCGTCAGGGGCGGGGTCGTCCGAGGTCAGCTCGTCCGAGGCGGCTTCGTCGGACGCACGGGACCGGGCGTCGGCGCTCGCCGCCGAGGGGCTGCGCGTACTGGCGCTGGTGTCCGCGCCGTCGCTGTCTACTTCGGATGGCCGGAGTCCCATGGCGCTGATCGTGCTGGAACAAAAGCTCCGCGAGGCCGCCCCGGCGACCCTGAAGTACTTCGGTGAGCAGGACGTCACCGTGAAGGTCATCTCCGGGGACAACGCGGCAGCCGTCGGCGCGATCGCCGGGCAGGTGGGCGTACCTGGGTCGCGGGACCCCTGCGATGCCCGGACGCTGCCGGACGGCGGGGACGACCTGGCCGACGCGGTCGAACGGCACGCGGTCTTCGGGCGGGTCACGCCGCACCAGAAGCGCGAGTTCGTGCGTACGCTGCACAGCCGGGGCCACGTCGTCGCGATGACCGGCGACGGTGTGAACGACGCGCTCGCCCTCAAAGAGGCCGACCTCGGGATCGGGATGGGCTCCGGCAGCGGCGCGACCCGGGCGGTCGCCAAGGTGGTGCTGCTCGACGACGACTTCTCCGTGCTGCCTTCGGTGCTCGCCGAGGGCCGGCGGGTGCTGGCCAACATCGAGCGCGTGGCCAACCTGTTCCTGACGAAGACGGCGTACTCGATCCTGCTGGCGCTGGCGGTCGGGGTGGCTCAGCTGCCGTTCCCGTTCCTGCCCCGGCACGTCACCCTCGTCGCGTCGCTCACCATCGGCATTCCCGGCTTCTTCCTGGCCCTGGCGCCGTCGAACGAACGAGCGCGGCCCGGCTTCGTGCCCCGCGTACTCCGGTTCGCGATCCCGGCCGGGATCGCTTGCGCGGCGGCCACCTTCGTCGCGTACGCCCTCGCCCGGGCGGTCGGCGGCACGTCGCTCGCGGCCGACCGGTCGACGGCGACGCTGACCTTGTTCCTCGTCGCGTGGTGGGTGCTGCTGCTCGTCGCCCGGCCGCTGAACGGCTGGAAGATCGGGCTCCTGGCCGGGTCGGCCGGTGCGTTTGCCCTGGTGGCGCTGGTGCCGCCGTTGGCTCGGATCGCCGCCTTGAGCGTGACCGACCCGGGCAACGACGCGATCGGCGTCCTGTGCGCGACGGCGGCCGCGACCGCATTGACCTGGGTGGTTGCCAAGCTCCGGCGGTGAGCGTACTGTATCGATTCAGAAGCACTGGATCGATACAGAAGATGTGCGAGAACATCGCCAGAGGGAAGGGCGGTCGGCCGTGACACCGGTGAAGCCGACGTTGCAGACGATCGCCGACGAGCTCGGGGTCTCCCGCAGCACGGTGTCGAATGCGTACAGCCGACCGGATCAGCTGTCCCCGCACCTGCGGGACAAGATCCTGGCGACCGCCCGCCGCCTCGGTTACACCGGCCCGCACCCGGGCGCGCGCTCGTTGCGTACCGGGACGGTGGGTGCGATCGGCGTGCTGTTCACCGACGACCTGCGGTTCGCCTTCACCGACCCGTTCGCCGTGCAGTTCCTGGCCGGATTGGCCGCTGCGGCCCAACGCCACGACACCGGGCTGCTGCTGCTCCCGTTGTCGGCGAGCAATGAGGAGACCGCCGCGTCGATGGTGCAGAGCGCGGTCGTGGACGGCTTCTGCTCCTACTGCATCCCCGACTGGCATGCCGCCTGGGCGGCGGCCGAAGCACGCGACCTGCCCATCGTCACCGGCGAGCACCGGGACGAGGGCCGGCTGTTCGTCGGCATCGACGAGGCCGCCGCGACCCGGGCGGCCGGCGAGCACTTGATCCGCCTCGGCCACCGCAACATCGCCGTCGTCAGCGACTGGTTGATCCCCGAACGGGAGAATCATCCGGTTTCCTTGACCGATCCAGATGCCGTGCCGTACTACGTCAGCCGCGAACGCCTCCGGGGCTACGCCGAAGCGTTCGGCCAGGCCGGAGTGCCCTTCGACGACGTCATCACCGTCAACGCGGCCGGCAACGCCCGCGCCGACGGGGCCGCTGCGGCGGCGTACGCCCTGGATCGCGAAGAGCGGCCCACGGCGATCGTGGCGCTGACCGACCTGCTGGCGCTCGGCGTGCTCGACGCCTTGACCCAGCGTGGCCTGGCGCCGGGCCGGGACGTCTCGGTGATCGGCTTCGACGACATCCCCGATTCCGCCACGGCGGGTCTCACGACCGTGCGCCAACCCGCCGCCGACCGCGGCCGGATCGCGGGCGAGCTGCTGCTCGACCCGGACAGCCGGCCGCCGACCGGGCAGGTCGTCCTGCCCACCGAACTGATCGTCCGGGCCTCGACCGGCCCGGTCTCGTCCAGGAGGTAGTGATGCAGTTCCCCGCTGCGTTCGTGCTCGCCCGCCAGCAGACCGAAGAACACCTTGCCTCAGCCAGGCCCGACGCGCCCGTCGTCCCCGATCGTCCACAGCGGACTCCATCTGCCCGGCGACCCCGATTCGGCGGGCTCCGGCAGGCGGCCGCGAACGGGCTCCGCGGCCTCGCGACCCGCGTGGAACCGCGCCGGGACTGCCAGGCCGCCCTCTGACCGCGCGCGCTCATCGCGAGCCGCTCTCTAGCCGCGCGCTCATCGCGCCCCCCGCTCTCTAGCGTGATCATTGCGTCAGCCATGCTGTTTCGCGGAGCATTTTGTCCGTTCAAACAGCATGGCTGACGCAATGATCAGGAAACGTCAGCGGCGCTGCCGGCCCCACGGGCCGGTGATGGCGAAGACGATCCCGGGCGACTGGATGTTGGCGTAGAGGATCCGGCCGTCCGGGCTGAACGTCGGCCCGGTGAACTCGCTGTCGTTGAGCTCGTTGCGGGCGAGCGCGAACGCCGTGCCGTGCTCGTCCACCCCGACGAGGTGAGACAGCCCTTCGCCGTCCTCGGCGAGGATGACCCCGCCGTAGGGGGAGACGGTGATGTTGTCCGGCCCGTCGAAGTTCCCCTCGGCACTCGGGTCGGGGTTCACGCCGAAGATCGTCTTGAGCGTGATCGTCTCGCTCTCGGGGTCGTAGAACCAGACCTGCCCGTCGTGTTCGTTGACGCTGCCGTCGTCGGCCCGGGCGTAGCTGGCGACGAAGTACGCGCCGCCGTCGCCCCACCAGGCGCCCTCGAGCTTGCGGCTGCGGGTCACCTCGTCGTCGGTGAACTGCTTGCGGACCGAGACCGTCCGGGCGTCCCGATCGGGCACGTCCACCCAGTCCACCTTGTACCGCGTACCGGGTTTGGTCGCCTCGGAGAGATCCTTGACGTGCGTGTCGCCGTGGCGGGCACGCATCGCCTGGAGACGGCCGGCGGTCGCACCGCCGTCGCTGAGTGCAAGCTCCCGCAAGGCTCCCTTGCGGCCCTGGAACCCGCGCGGCGGAGTCCAGCGGAAGTAGAGGCCGAGCGGGCCGGAGGCGTCCTCGGTCAGGTAGATCTCGTTGCTGCGCGGGTTCACCGCGACCGCCTCGTGCGAGTACCGGCCGAGGAACTTCAGCGGCACCGGATCGAAGTTCGCCTCCCGGTCGAACGGGTCGACCTCGAAGACGTAGCCGTGGTCCTGCAGGTAGACCCCGCCCTTGCGCTGCTCGGTCTCCTCGCAGGTCAGCCAGGTGTTCCACGGCGTACGCCCGCCGGCGCAGTTGTTGTGCGTCCCGGCGAGGGAGACGTATTCGCCGATGCGGTTGCCGTCCGGGTCGACGTCGATGGTGGTCGTGCCACCGCCTGCGCCGGGGTCGAAGGTGAGCCCGGCCAGCGCCGGTACGCGGAACGGCTCGCTGCCGCCGATCTCATGGTTGTTGACCAACGCGCCCGCGCCCCGGTGGCCCCGGAAGAACGCGGTGCCGTCGGCGTCGCTGGGCGTGACCTGGCCGGTCTCCAGGCGCGTCTGCCCGGCGTACGCGACGACGGTGTAGGCGAACCCGGCGGGCAGGGCGAGCAGGCCGGCTGGATCGGGGATGAGCGGGCCGTAGCCCGCGGCGGGTGCGTGCGCCGCGGCCGGGCCGGCGATGGCGGGGATGCTGCCGCTCAGGGCGATTCCGAGGCCGCCGGCGGCGGAGGCCCGCAGTACGCCGCGGCGGGAAACGGAGGAAGTCACCTCGATCACTTTTCCGTAGCCACTGGGCAGCGGGGATACCGACATTCCACCAGGACGTGAACAGCGCGTGAAACCGCCGGGTGCAGGCGGGCCCGGGAGACCACCGGGCGGCTGGCGTCGATGGGCCACAATCTGCGGCATGCGACCGCGTCAGCTGACCGCCCTGCCCGCCGCCGTCCTGGCGCTCGCCCTGTCCGGCTGCTCGTCCACCGAGCACGTCGGGGTGGACGTGGGATCGGTGACCCTCGAGAAGGGACAGACCCTGTCGATCGACATCGGCGCGGTCAACGCGTCGATCGGCGACTCGTGGTACGTCGTCGAGTCCGGCGACCGCGCAGTCGTCGCCGAACCCCGGCGCGAGTACGACTCGGACTGCCGGGGCGGCGAGGTCGGCTGCGGCGGGAAGCTGAGCTACGAGGTGAAGGCGGTCGGCGTGGGGGAGACCGAACTGGTCTTCCGCTACTGCTACCGGTCCGGCCTCGACGCCTGCGACCCCGGCCCGGGGCGTGGACCGGCCACGCCCCAGACCATCAAGGTCACCGTGACTTCGTAGCCGCCTGCGCTTTCCGGCGGATGGCCTGGAACGTCGAGGTCAGCCCCATCGCCTTGCGGGCGTCGAAGACGGTCTGCCGCACCACTTCCCGCGTACGCTCGGTGCCCTCGACGATCAGGCGGTCGACCAGACCCGGCTCGTCGGCGTACTTGGCGCGGCGCTCGCGCATCGGGTCGAGAAACCTGTTGAGCGCCGTGGCGAGCTTCTCCTTCACCTCGACGTCGCCGACCCGGCCGGTGCGGTAACGCTCCTTCAAGTCCTCGACCTGCGCCTTGTCGTCGTTGAAAGCATCGTGGTAGATGAAGACCGGGTTGCCGTCGACCTTGCCCGGGATGTCGGCGCGCACCCGATCCGGGTCGGTGTACATGCCCATGACCTTCCGGCGTACCGAGGTGGCGTCGTCGGAGAGCAGGACGGTGTTGCCGATGCTCTTGCTCATCTTCGCCTGCCCGTCCGTGCCGACCAGCGTCGGCACGTCGGCGTGGATCAGCTCCGGCACCGGGAACGTGTCGCCGTAAAGGTGGTTGAACCGTCGGGCGATCTCCCGGGTGACCTCGACGTGCGCGGCGTTGTCCTTGCCCACGGGGACGGCGTTCGCCTTCACACACAGGATGTCGGCCGCCTGCAGCACCGGGTAGCCGAGCAGGCCGTAGGGCATCTCCTCCTTGCCGGAGTCCCGGGCCATGTCCTTCAACGACGGGACCCGCTCCAGCCGGGGGACCGTCACGAGGTTCTGGAACAGCGTGTTCAGGTCGCCGACCTCGGGGATGGCCGACTGGAGGTAGAAGGTCGCGGTCTCCGGCTCGATCCCGGCCGCGAGCATGTCCAGCACCATGTCCCGCGCGTTGCCGGCCGATCGCTCGATGTCCGCGCGACTGTTCTTGGTGGTCAGCATGTGCAGGTCCGCGATGATGAAGAAGCTTTGGTACGCGTGCTGCAGGCGTACGCGGTTGGCGATGCTGCCGACGTAGTGACCGAGGTGCAGTTTGCCGGTGGGACGGTCGCCGGTGAGCATGACGTTCTCAGACATGGCAGGGAAGCCTTTCGAGGGCGCACGGGCACACTGCGGCCACGCGCGGAAAGAAAAAGAGAAAAGGGTGGTACGGATGGATCAGCTGGAGAACGTCGACAGCCGCCATCGGTACAGAATGAGGACGCGAGAGTCCATGTGATCAACCATAGCAGCCGGAGCGGTCAGGCGGCGAGAGCCGCCTGGTGGAGCCAGAACGGCACGTCCCCGGCGTGGTATGGATGCTCCGACGGCTCGATGTTGGCCAGGAACCGGGCGTAGGTGGCGGCGTTGCGCAGGGCGGCCACGGGGCGCAGGAGATCGATCGCCTTGACCGGGTCGCAGCCCGGCACGGCGTGCTGCCAGCGGGCGGCCCAAGCCTCGATCAACGCGGCCCCCTCGGGCTCGCTGACCCGCTCGGTCAGCCGCAGGATGTCGAAGCCGGGGTGCCCGACGAACGAGTCGCCCCAGTCCAGGACGGCTTGGTGGACCTCGTCGCCGCGGGCGTTGCCGGGGTGCAGATCCCCGTGGACGAGGGTGTCCGGCAGTCCGCACGCGTCGATCGCGGCCCACCGGTCGGGCAGGCCCGCGACGAGCGCGTCGAGCGCCGGGTCGCTTTCCGCATACCACTGGGTGACGCGAGTGACGACCTCGGTCAGGCGGGGGCCGCGAAGGTCCGGGACGCCGAGCCCGATCAACCGCGTGGCCTGCGCCGCCGCCTCGACCTGGACGTGGTGGTGCGTCGCGGCGATCGAGGCGCGGACGCCGAGCCCGGCCGCGTAGAGATCCACCCCGGGCAGGTCGGCGAGCAGCATCCGGCTGCCGTCGGTGGCCAGCTGGATGGGCACGGACAAGCCGAACCCCTCGGCGGCCAGCCAGCGCAGCACCACCGGCTCGTGGGCGAAGAACGCCGGGACCTGCTTGAGCCAGACCGTGCCGGCGGCCGCCTCCAGCCGCCAGATCGCGCTCAGATTCCAGGTACGCATCTGGGTCGCCGCCCCGATCGGCCCGAACTCGAGCTCGTGCAGCTGCTCGGCGGCCCAGTCGAGGCTGCGGTCCGGCCCGCCGGGCTTGGCGTAGTCGGGCCGCAACGGGTGATCATTCAGATCCACGTCGATGGCTCGGGTGGCCGGCAGTTCGCCGGCCGAGAGCGGCCCGGTCTGCGCCAGGTACGTGACCTCGCCGCCGGGGAAGAGCTCCGGGGCGTGCAGCAGGCGCAGGACGGCGACCTCGACGCCGAAGCGCTCCTGGACGGCCGCGATCACGCTCGCGGTCTCCTGCCACCACGGGACCTCGACCTCGACCGGCGGCAGCGCGCCGAGTGGAGCGCCGTCGTCGTCCAGCAGGGCCAGCGTCACAGTACGGGGCACGTCGATGATCATAGTGGACGTCCCCCTCGAGGATTTCTCGCGAAACACGGTATTGGCGCGGTTGTTGCGCTTATTGTCGGATGTGCCAGCTCGTTCGGGGCCGACGTGTCCATGGCGAAAGGGACCGCTATGAGCGCTGCGCTGCCGTTCCGGCTCGTCGCGGGCGCTCTGCTCGGTTTGGTCCTCACCGTCGTCTTCTTCTTGGCGCTGCCGGCCGTCGCCTGGGCGGAGGACGCCCAAGTCGACCCGAATCCGGTACGCCCCGGCGCGCAAGTGGACGTCGTCGCCACCTGCCCGGCCGGCGTGCGCAGCGCATCGATCTCGGCCACCAGCCTCGACGGGGCCTCGAACATGCCGATGCTCGCCTCGGCGAAGAACCCGCGGGAATGGTCGGTCACGCTGACCATCCCGGCCGAGACCCAACCCGGCACGTACGCGCTCGGCGGCACCTGCGGCGACGGCACCGGCTTCACGGCGACCGTCACCGTCGCCACCGTCCTCGGCCCGATGGGCGGCGGCGGCTCGACGATGCGCGGCCCGTCCGCCACGCTGCTGATCACCGGCTCCCTCCTCCTCGTGGCGTCGATCGCCGTACGGCGGCTGGCCCGGCGATGAGGCGGCTACTCAGCCTCCTCACGTGGCTGTTCGCCGTCGCCGGCGTGGCCACCCTGGCCGCGGCCTTCGCCTTCATGCCCGCCCGGCCGCCACTGCCCAGTCTGGCGCAGATCCCGGACGGCTACACCGTCGACGGGACCGGCCGGCTGCTCAGCCGGTCCGTGCCGGTGTCGGTGCGCGTACCGGCGATCGGAGTGGACGCGGCGATCGTGGCGACCGGCGTCGCCGCCAACGGCTCCATCGAGGTGCCGCCGCTGGAAACCCCCGACGTCGCCGGTTGGTACCGCTACGGGCCCAGTCCGGGTGAGGCGGGCAGCGCGGTGATCGTCGGCCACGTCGACTCCCGCACCTCCGGCCCGGCCGTCTTCTTCCGGCTCGGCGAGCTGCGTAAAGGCGACGACGTCCTCGTCGATCGGGACGACGGGACGACCGCCGTGTTCACGGTGGACGGCGTACGCCTCGTGCCGAAGGACGAATTCCCCGCGCCCGAGGTGCATCGGGTCGCGGCGACGGCGCTGCTACGGCTGATCACCTGCGGCGGCCGATTCGACTACGCGACCCGGTCCTATATGGACAATGTGATCGTGTACGCGACCCTCACCGGCACTCACTGAGTCCGTTTCGTCGACGGTCCCTGTGCCGGTAGACGGTCGCCGGCCGTCGTTTCGCCGGTGGTTGCGGGCGGCCTAGAGGCAGTCGTTCAGGACGTCGACGAGGCGGTCGACGCGCTCGAAGCCCGCCAGATGCCTCGTGACGTAGCCGAAGGCGTACCCGCGGACGGGGTCGGCGAACCCGCAGTTGCCGCCGATCCCGCCCATGCCCCAGCTGCCGTCGTCCTCCACCTGTACGCCCAACCCCCAGCAGACCTTGCGATCCAGCACCTGGTCGACCCCGTCGTGCTGGACCCGGATCGCTTCGGCCACGACCTCCGTCGTACTGGCCATCAGTTCGGCGTAGAACTTGGCCACGCCGAGCGCCGTTGCGTGGAGGTTGACCGCCGGAACCTCGGTGCCCCGCCAAAGTTCGCCGTTGAGCACAGCCAGGTCGAGGCAGCCGAGAGGATTGCCGAGCGCTCGTGCCTTCAGGGAACCGGGTTCGCCGAGGATCGTCACGGGCCAGTCGGGGTCGCCGTAGACCAGATCGGCGCAGCGCGCCTCGTCGGCCGGGGACAGCCCGAACCCGAGATCCAGGCCCCACGGTTCGGCGACCTCCTGGCGGAGGAATCCGCCGAGCGAGCGTCCGTCGATGCGGCGGACGAGTTCGCCGACGAGGTGGCCGTAGGTGAGGGCGTGCTCGGCGGCTACCTCGCCGGGAGTCCACATCGGAGTGGCGGTGGCCAGGTCGGTGCAGAGCAGATCCCAATCCCGCAGCGCCTCGGCCGTCCGCGTCACCGGGAACACCGGCAGACCCGCCGTATGCGCGAGCACCTGCCTCAGAGTCGCGTCGCTCTCGAACTCCGGCCAGTGGCGGCGTACCGGGTCGTCGAGGTCCGCCCGGCCCCGGTCGACGAGCAGCAGCAGACAGTACGCCGCGAACGGCTTGCTCACGGAGTACGTGTTCACCAAAGTGTCCCGGCCGACCGCGCCGCCGACGAGATCCACCACCACCCGGCCGTCGTGGATCACCGCCAAACCGGCGCCGGACTCGGCCCCACTGCTCAGCAGATCCTCGAACGCCGCCTCGACCGGCTCGAAACCCCTCGCCACCGTCATGCGGCCATTGTGCCGGTCGACACCAGCGGGTTTCCCGACCTTCCCGTGCGGTCCTCCTGGCGTTCCTTCGGCGTGTCTCCTGGGGCGTCGTTGCCCGTTCGCGCTCGGCTCCTCGGCCATGATCCGGGGACCGGGAGTGATCTCCGGAAGCTCAGATACCTGATCTTGGTGCGGATACGTACGTAGCCGTCCGGAGATCATCTACCCGCTCGCGCTCGCCCTCCGCGCGCCCGCCCTCCGCGCGCTGACCGGCGCTCGGCGTCCGTGCGCTCGCCGTCCGCGCGCCGCTGTCCCACGCCCGTGCCTGCCGTCCGCGCGCCGCTGTCCCGCGCCCGCGCCGCCCGCGCCCGCGTCGCCCGCGCCCGCTGGCCCGTGCTCGCGTTCGCCGCCCGGCGGCTGGCCCGCGCCTGCCATCCGTGCGTCCGTCGACCCGTCGGTTCCTGGCGCGGCTGGGCCGCCCGGCGTCCGCGAATAGGCACCGTGAGGTTGGGCGTGCCGCGATCCCCGGTCTCGCCATGTTCCTAGGGGCCGGCAAGCCCGGCGCCTGCTTGCCGGCGTCGGGCTTGCCGGCGTCGTCAGACGGCGTGGGTGTCGAGTTGTCCGGCGCGCTGGAGCCGCCGTCCGCCGGTGATCAGCATGACGGCGGCGAACACTGCCGCTCCGGTCAGCACGATCGTCGTGCCGGATGGGACGTCCAGGTGGTAGCTCAGGTACATGCCGACGAAGCCGCAGACCGCGCCGATGATCGTGGAGAGCACGAGCATGCGGGAGAACCGGTTGGTCAGCATCCGGGCGACGACCGCGGGGACGACGAGTGTCGCGGCCACGAGGGTGACGCCGATGACGGTCAGGGTGGCCAGGATGGACAGCGACAGCACCAGCATGAGCAGCGCGTCCGTCCGCGCGACGCGTACGCCGCTGACGTCGGCGACGTCCGGGTCGAACGTCGCGAACAGCAGCGACCGGTAGTTCAGGAAGACGACGATCCCGGCGAAGAGGAAGACCCCGGCGAGGATCCACATGTCGGTGTAGGTGATCCCCAGTACGCTGCCGAACAGCGCGGCGTCGAAGCTCGGCCCCTTGGCGCCGTAGAAGCTCAGCAACGCCACGCCCAGCGCGAACGAGGCCGTCGTGATGACGCCGATCGCGGCGTCCGCGCCGATGCGCCGCCGCCGGGTGACGGCGTTGATGGCCAGGGCCGACCCCAGGCCCCACAGGCCCGCGCCGAGGTAGTAGTTCACCGCGATGATCGAGCTGGCCGCGAAGCCGCCGAAGATCGCGTGCGACAGCCCGTGCCCGATGTAGCTCATGCCCCGCAGGGTGATGAACACGCCGATGAGTCCGCAAAGCCCGCCGGCCATGGTGGCGACGATCAGGCCCTTGACGAAGAACGGGTAGGTGAACGGATCGAGCAGCACGTCCATCAGGAGCTCCCGGAAGGGGTCAGGTTGCCCTCGAGGTCGAGGACGACGGGCATGCCCAGGTGTTCCAGGACCTGCATCGGCGCGCCGAAGGTCTCTTCGAGCACCGGGGGCGTGATGACCTCACGCGGGGTGCCTTCGGCGACGATGCGGCCGTGGACAGCCACCAGCCGGGGCAGGTGGGAGGCCACGCCGTTGAGGTCGTGGGTGGTGATCAGGATGGCGACGCCTTCGGAGTGCAGATCCGTCAGCAGGTGCAGCATGTCGTGCCGGCTCGCGACGTCCACTCCGGACGTCGGCTCGTCCATGAGCAGCAGACGCGGCCGGCGTAGTAGCGCGCGAGCGATGAACATGCGCTGCTGCTGGCCGCCGGACAGCTCCCGGATGTGCCGGTGGGCGAGGTGTCCGATGCCGAGCCGGTCGAGGACCGCCGCGATGTCGGCCTTGTCCGTCCGGCTGGGCCAGGGGAAGCCGCGTTGCTTGCGCGCCATGAGGACGCACTCCGAGACGGTGACCGGGAAATTCCAGTTCACCGTCTCCAGCTGCGGCACGTAGCCGACCGCGATCCCGGGCTTGCGGACGATGCTGCCGTGCTGGGGCTTGTTCGTGCCGAGCAGGAGCCGCAACAGGGTCGTCTTGCCGGAGCCGGACGGCCCGACGACGCCGATGAAGTCGCGCTCGCACACGCTCAGGTCGACGCCCCGGAGCACGGCGTGGTGGTCGTAGCCGAAGTTCACCCCGGCGAGGCGGACCAGTTCCTCGCCGCGTCCGGTCGTGTCGACGGCGGTCACTGCGGGTAGCCCGCCTTGTCGGGCGTGGCGATCGCGATGTCGAGCGCCTGCAGCTTGGCCGGGTCGCCGCCCAGACCCTTGATCATGGTGACGTAGTCGTAGCGCATCAGGCCCAGCCACGAGTGGTCGGTCTCGCCCGGCTTGCCGGGCAGGTCGTCGTCGCGCAGGGTGTCCTCGTAGCGAGCGCCGGTCGACCGGCCGATCTCGGCCAGCACGTCGGACGGGAAGACCTCGGAACCGAAGATCACGGGGACCTTCTCCGCCTTGATCTGGTCGATCAGCGCGGCGACCTCCTTCGGGGTCGGATCCTCGAAGTTCTGCGGCTGGATCGCGCCGATCACCTTCCAACCGTACGTCTTCGCGAAGTAGGCGTATGCGTCGTGATAGGTCAGCAGCTCCTTGTGGCCGCCCGGAATGGTCTCCTGATCGGCCCGGAGGGCGGCGTCCAACTCCTTGGCCTTGGCCTCGAAGACCGTGTAGTTCGCCTTGTACGCCTCGGCGTTGGCGGCGTCCGCCTGCACCAGGGTGTCCCGGATGACCGCGGCGTACTTGATCGCGTACGTGGGGTCGGTCCACAGGTGCGGGTTCGGCTTGCCGTCCTCCTTCGGGAAGGAGAAGTCGTAGATGTAGTCGCTCTCCGGCAGCACCGTCGTGCCGATCTCGACGATCTTGGCGCCCTTCTTCAAGTTGGTCTCGGCCAGCTCCTTCGTCGGCTCCTCCAGCTTGAGGCCGTTGACGAAGACGATGTCGGCCCGGCTCAGCACCTTGGCCGCGCTCGGCGGGGGCTCGAACGTGTGGGAGTTCGTGCCCTCCGGGACGAGCCCGTCGATACGTGCCTTGTCGCCCGCGACGGCGGCCGCGATCGAGGTGATCGGGGCGACGGTGGTGACGATGCGCAGACCGGTTGAGCTGCCGGGGTCGCCGGACTCGCCGCAGGCGGCTAGCGTGGTGCCGGTCGCGAGTAGTACAAGTGTCGGAATGGTGAGGACACGGCGGAGCCGAGAGGTGACCATGACGGCAGCCTAAAACTGCGCCGGACGCTATTGCAAGTTAGTTGCAATAACTCCAGCTGAACGTGGGGTTTAGGGTGTCCCAAGATCCCTCTCGCTGAAAGGAGCGGCCCGTGCTCGTCGACTGGCCCCTCGACCGTCTCCGCGAATACCGTCCCGACCGCGTCGAACCCGCCGACTTCGACGCCTTCTGGGCGAAGACCCTCACCCAGTCCCGCGAAGCCGCCACCGACGCGGTCTTCACCCCCTACGACGCCGGCCTGGCGACCGTCGACGTGTTCGACGTGACCTTCAGCGGGTACGCCGGCCAGCCGGTGAAGGCCTGGTTCCTGCTGCCCAAGCACATCGAGGGCCCGCTGCCCTGCGTCGTGAACTACCTCGGCTACAGCGGCGGGCGCGGGCTGCCGCACGACTGGCTGCACTGGAGTGCGGCCGGCTATGCCCACCTGCTCATGGACACCCGCGGCCAGGGCTACAACCCGGCGTACCCGGGCGACACCGCCGACCCGGACGCGTCGGGCGCTCCGCAGGCCCCCGGTTTCATGACGCGCGGCATCGGCGATCCGCAGACCTACTACTACCGCCGGGTCTTCACCGACGCCGTCCGCGCTGTCGAGACCGTGCGGGCGCATTCGCGGGTCGACGCCGACCGGGTCGTCGTCACCGGCGACAGCCAGGGCGGTGGCATCACGATCGCGGTCGCCGGCCTCGTCGACGGCCTGGTCGCCGCGATGCCGAACGTCCCGTTCCTGTGCCACTACCGTCATGCGACGGAGATCACCGACAGTGCGCCCTACTCGGAGATCGTCACGTACCTGAAGGCCCACCGGCACGACGTCGACCAGGTCTTCAGCACGCTCAGCTACTTCGACGGCGTCAACTTCGCGACCCGGGCGACCGCGCCTGCCCTGTTCTCCGTCGCGCTGATGGACGCCGTCTGCCCGCCGTCCACGGTCTACGCTGCGTACAACCACTATGCCGCGGAGAAGGAGATCGTCGTGTGGCCCTACAACGGCCACGAGGGCGGTCAGACGCTCCAGCGCGTCGAGATGCTCCGCTTCGCCGCAGGCCAGACTACGAAGTAGGGATAACCCCACCATGAGGACGCCGGGCGGCGGGATGTCTCGCGTACTAGTACAGGCCCTAGCGTTGTGGCCATGAGGATCTTCCGCCGTCTCGGCTCCGACGCCGCGTACAACTTGCTGTCGCTGCCGGTCGCCGTCATCACCTTCGTCCTGGTGGTCCCGTTCTTCTTCCTCGGGGTCGGCACGCTGGTGATCGTCCTCGGGTTCGCGGTGCTCGCGTTCTCCTTGCTGCTCGCGCGCGGCTTCGCCGATCTCCAGCGGGTACGCCTTCAGGTGTGGTCGGGGCAGAAGACGCCGCGACCGGTGTACCGGAAGGCGCCCGAGAACGCCGGCTGGTTCCGCAAGATGACCAACCCGATGCGCTCGGGCCAGTCCTGGCTGGACCTGCTGCACGGCTTCCTGAACCTGCCGGTCGCGATCTTCTCCTTCGTGCTGACGGTCGCCTGGTGGGCGGCGGCCCTGGGCGGGCTGACCTACTGGTACTGGGAGCGGTTCCTGCCTTATCCCGACGACTACAGCAACCCGCCGGTTGAAGCATTGTTCGGCGAGTACAGCCGGCACAACGAGATCCTCTGGAACACCTACCTCGGCATCTTCGCTCTGCTCACGGTGTACTTCGTGCAGCGGTTCGCGGCGATCGCCCACGCCTCCTTCGCCCAGCTCCTGCTGACTCGGCTGGCCCAGATCCAAGGCCGGATCGAGGATCTGACCGCCAGCCGGGCCGCCGCCGTCTCGGCGGAGGCGACGGCGCTGCGGAAGCTGGAGCGTGACATCCACGACGGGCCGCAGCAGCGGCTGATCCGGCTCGCGATGGAGCTGAGCCGGGCCCGCCGCCAGCTCGACAGCGACCCGGACGCGGCGGCCGTCACCATCGACGAAGCGCTCGGGCAGGCCAAGGAGACCCTCGACGAACTGCGGGCGCTGTCCCGAGGCATCGCGCCGCCGATCCTCGCCGACCGGGGCCTTCCGGCCGCGCTGACGACGTTGGCCAGCCGCTCGACGGTGCCGGTCGACGTGACCCTAGAAGTCGACGAGCGGCTGCCGGCCCAGGTGGAGAACGTGCTCTACTTCACTGCCGCCGAGGCGCTGGCGAACGTGGCCAAGCACAGCACGGCCACGGCGGCCCGGCTGACGCTGACCCGCCAGGACGGCCGGGTCTACGTCATGATCTCCGACAACGGCCAGGGCGGCGCCCACCCGGCGAAGGGCCACGGGCTGGCCGGGCTGGCCGACCGGCTCACCACAGTGGACGGCGAATTCGCGGTCGACTCGCCACCCGGCGGCCCCACTGTGGTGATCGCCGAGGTGCCGGTCTGACCGGTTCGCTACGCTCGACGGCGTGCGTGTCATCGTCGCCGAGGACGGGGTCCTCCTCCGAGAGGGCCTCGTCCGGCTTTTGGCCGAGGCCGGTCACGAGGTCGTCGCGGCAGTCGCCGACGGCCCGTCCTACGTCGAGGCGGCGCTGTCGCTGAAACCGGACATCAGCGTGGTCGACGTCCGGATGCCCCCGTCCCACACCGACGAAGGCCTGCGCGCCGCCGTCGAAGTACGCCGGAAGTCCCCGAAGACGCCGATCCTCGTCCTGTCGCAATACGTGGAGCTGGCGTACGCCGACGACCTGCTGGCCGACGCGACGGGCGCGGTCGGCTACCTCCTCAAGGACGCGGTCGTCGACGTCGACGGCTTCCTCGACGCCCTCGACCGGGTGGCGTCCGGCGGCACCGTCCTGGATCCCCAGGTCGTCGCCCAGCTTATGATGCGCCGCCGGGCCGATCCGCTCGGCGAGCTGACCCCGCGCGAACGCGAGGTGCTGGGCCTGATGGCGGAGGGTTCGTCGAACACGGCGATCGCCAAGCGCCTCGTGGTCACCGAGGGCGCGGTGGAAAAGCACGTCTCGAACATCTTCCTCAAGCTGCAGCTACCGCAGGACAGCGATCAGCATCGGCGAGTCCTTGCCGTGCTGGCGTACCTTAGGTCGTGACCGCGAACGCTGTTCGATGGAGCGCCCTTCCGTTGGCGCTGCTGGCTTTCCTCCTGCGCCTCGCCGACGAGGCGGGCTGGTACGGGCCGGAACCCGGCTCGCGGGTCGCCCTAGGCTTCCTGGTGCCGGTGTGCCTGCCGGTCGTGGCCTTTACGCTGCTGGTCTGGTGGGCCACTCGGCGGGCGGCCGTGCCGGCCCGCGACGGCGTCTTCGTCATCCCGGCCAGCCCGGCCGCGGCCGTGTTCGCGATCTTCGGCGCCAATCTTCTCGGCGAGCTGGTGCCGACCGCACCGCCCGGTGAGGAGCCGGGAATCGTCCTCGACGCCTTCGACTGGACGTTCGACGCACCCATGGGCGCGTTGCTGCTGCTGTTCACCTGCGCGGTGTTCCTCCTCCGGCGACCGCGGCTGGTGCTGGACGCCGCCGGGATCACCGTCCAGCACCTCTTCCGCCGTCACACGGTGCGCTGGGACGAGATCGCCGACGTACGCCGGATCACCCGGCCGCCGACGATCCGCCTGGTCCTGCACGGCTCGGCGGTGTTCGGGCTGGCCCGGGAGAGCGTCGACCTCGCCGTCGGCTGGTTGTTCGTCAATCCCGACGTTCTGCAGGTGGTGATCGGCCACTACGCCGCTCATCCGGCGGAGCGCAGCGCCATCGGCACCGCTGAGGAGGCCGCCCGGCTTCGGGCGTACGCGGCGGATCAGGCGGCGTGGGCGTGATCGCCGGTCGGGCGCCGTCGGCGTAGCCACCAGAGCAGGCCGCCGCCGAGGGCGACCAGGATGAGGCCACCCGCGACGATCGCTCCTGAGCCGATGCCGCCGCCGTCCTCGCCGACGAGCACCGGAACCTCGTCGGCCGTGGGGGATTCCGTGGCGGGCTCGTCGGTCGTCACCGGTGACGGGCTCGGTGACATGCTTGCCGAGGCGACCGCTGCCGGGGTCGGACTGGCGGCCTTGCGCGTCGGGCTCGCCGACGGCTTCGGCTTCGTGCAGGGGATCACCTTGCCGTTGCGCTTCAGCCGCAGGGTGGCGGTGTTGTTGCTGCTCTTGGGATCACCGTCGTATGAGATCCGCACCTTGCCACAGGTCAGATCCTTGGCTGAGACGATCTTGACAATGATTGAACTCTCCGCACCGCCGGCCGGCCGGTTGTAGTGGCCGTCCACCCAGAGCTGGCCGTAGAACCGGCATCGCACATGCTTCTTCGGGGTTATCGCGGTGCAATCCGACGACTGCGACGGGTTGGGGGAGATGAGTTCGGTCCCGTCTGGTGCCCAGAAATCGCGGACGGTCCAACCGTGTGAGCTTTCCGGACCGTAGTTGTGCTCGGTGAACGCCAGGGTGACCACCCCGCTGGTGGTCGCCAGAGTCGTCGTTGACCCCGTCTCGGCGAGGTCCGCCTTCGGGTCGGCGGCGTACGCCGGTTGAGCAGGCGAAAGCACGATGACGACAGCGGCGATCATGATCCGTATCCAGCGCACGGCGGGACGCTAACATGATCGATCTTGGCTCGGCGTCCCCTCAAGGATCCGCTGAACGACTGAACGCGTCGAACCGACCGGTCACTTCCGCAACCGAGGCCGGATCGGTCAGCGTCCTGTATCCGGGGCACGGATGGACACGGGGGGGATTCGTTCATGTTGCGCATCTACTTCACGAGCGCCGACATCGCGCGCGTACGCCTCGCGCCGACCGCCGATCCGCTGTGGGAGATGGTCCTGAGCATCCACATGCTCCGAGGTCAGCGGGGCGATCTGCTCTTCACCGACTGGCGGCGGACGACCGCGGCCACGCTCCTGGCGGCGGGTGTCGGCCCGGCGATGAACCTGCTCTCGTCACTGACCCCGACCATGGGGTATTTCCCGGACTTCCTGAACCCGATCGTCCCCGGACACCAGCTCGACGACGGGCTTGAGCGGATCCTGGCCACGCCGATCGCGGTGCTGCGGCGGGATCTGCACCGGATGAGCGTCACCGAGCAGGCGAAGCCAGGCGTACGCCGTCTCGCGGACGGCTCACCGGCCGCGCTGCGGTCGCTGGCCGACACCATCCGGACCTACTACCGCCTGGCGATCGAACCGCATCGGCGGGTCGTCGAGGCAGCCGTCGAGCACGACCGATCGGTCCGCATCCGGACGATGGCCGACGGCGGAGTCGCCGTGATGCTCGACGGGCTGCGCCCGATGATCGAGTACTCCGACGGGGAGTTGCGCGTACCCAGCCACCCCGATCAGGAGATCTACCTGCACGGCCGCGGTCTGCTGCTCATTCCGGCGTACTTCGGGGTCAACCATCCGATGACCATGTTCGAGGAGAGCGCCGAGCCGGTGCTGGTCTATCCGGTCGAACGTCGTTTTGATCTGCTGCCGGACACCGCCTCCGAACGCCGGTCGGGCCTGGTCGCGCTGATCGGCCAGACCCGGTCGGCGTTGCTGGCCGCGGCGGCGGGCGACGGCCGCAGCACGACCGATCTCGCCCGCCGGGCCGGGGTGTCGGTGGCCTCGGCGAGCGAGCAGTCCGCCGTGCTGCGCGAGGCCGGGCTGGTGACCAGCCGGCGCGACGGCAACCGGACGGTCCATCGGCTCACGACGCTCGGCCAAGCCCTGCTGCACGGCCGCTGATGCTGACGCGCGTCAGAGGCGGCGGACCTCGTCCAGGACGACGCGGCCGCCCAGCTCGACCGTCTCCGGATCGACGTAGCGGGTCAGGATCTGCGAACCGATGCCCTGCCGGATGATCAGATCCCGCTTCAGCTCGCCCGTCAGCGTGATGGCGGCCGCCCCGGTGGCCTCGTCCTCGACGATGCCGTCGCCCCGCCGGGGGAAGCCCCGCGCCCGAACCGTTCCGGCCTCGGCGTCCACCCAGGCCCAGGCGTACAGCCAGCCCTCGCCCGGTGGCGGGGTCGGCAGCGCGTCGACCTCCTCGGCCGACCCGAACTGCTGCGTACGCCGCCCGGTCGCCCAGCTCGGCGGGCTGGAGATCCAGCTCAGCTCGCCCTCCTGCCGGGTCGGCACCTCACCGGCGGCCGGCCGCAGCAGCTCCAGCGCGTGCACCTCGCGGCGAAGCAGCCAGGCCGTGCCGACCAGCGGATGCCCGGCGAACGGCAGCCGGGTGCTGGGCGTGTAGATGTCGAGGACCGCGTCGGAGAGGTCGTCGACGAAGACGGTCTCGCTGAAGCCCAGCTCCCGGGCCACCTCCTGGCGGTCGGGCTCACCCGGGACCCGGTCGCCGTCGAGGATGACGCCGAGCCGGTTGCCGCCGGTGTCGCCGGGCGCGCAGAAGACGCGCAGCACATGCAGGTCAGTCACCAGCCGAGCCTAGTCCTCGTATCCCGCCCCCTGGCGGGGCGACCGGGATGGCGCTACTGCGCCGCAGTGGATGATGAGTGACATGAAGATCGCGGTGCTCCACGCCCGGCAGCCGTTGACGACCGATCTGCGCGAGGTCTTCCCCGAGGCCGAGTGCGTCGTCGTGTCGTGCGGCGAACCGGCCGTCCGGGAGGACGTGGGTGGCGAGCCGCCCACTCTCGTCCAGGCCGATCGCGGGGACTGGGCCGCCGTGCTCGGCGGGATCAAGCCGGACGAGCTGGTCACGAACGACGAATACAGTCTCGCCGACTGCGCCGGGCTCCGGGACGCTCTCGGAATGGCGGCGCGGCTTCCGGCGTATCCCTGGAAGTACCTGGACAAGGTCACGATGAAGCGCGAGCTGGCCGCGGCCGGGATCACCGTGCCGCGATTCGTGGCTTTCGAGCCGGTCGTCGCGCGGTCCGCGGCGGAGGTCGTGGCCCGGGTGGGGCTGCCGCTGGTGGTCAAGCCGCGGCAGGAGGCCAACTCGCGCGGTGTCCGCGTGCTGTCCACCGTGGCTGAGCTGAGCGAGTGGCTGGCGGCTCACGACGGCGAGGAAGGCTGGGAGGCCGAGGAGTTCGTCGCGGGCGTGGGCCATCATGTCAACGCAGTCGTACGCGGAAAGCACGTGGAACCGGTGCAGGTGGGCCGTTATCTGGGCCCGCTGCTGAACCTGCCGATCGGAAGTATGAGCGTGCGGTACGACAGTCTCCACGAGCTGAACGAGCGAGTGGTCGCGACGCTGGGGTACGCCGAGATGGTCGTCCACACTGAACTGATCGTGCGGCCGGACGGGGAGCCGGTGATCGTCGAGGTCGCCGGCCGGGCTCCCGGTGGCGAGGTGCCCCGGATGGCGGAGCGGCATGCCGGGCTGAATCTCGAAGCGGCGCATCTGCGCTTGCAGGCGGGGCTGCCGATCGGCAGTCCACAGCGGACGGGCCTGGATGCTGCGTGGATCTGGCGGCGGCCCGGTGGCCTGCCCGAGCTGGCCTCGCCGCACGAGGTCCGCCGGCGCGACAGCGTCCACTCGGTGGTGCTGTGGAACGCCGATGCCGACCAGCTCGCGGCCGACGCTCAGGTTCTCGCCGGAGGTCCGTCATGATCACTGCCGAACAGACGATCGCGTACGCGACGGCGACGAACGATCCGCTTCCCGAGCACCTGTCGGGTGAGCTGGCCCCGCCCGTCTTCGCGATCGTGCCGGTGTGGGAGGTCGTCGTCGAGGCGGTCATGGGCGCCGCCCCGCTCGACGCACTGGCCTTGATCCTGCACGGGGAACACGATCTTCGTATTCACCGGCCGATCACGCCGGGGATGGAGCTCCGGTCGGCGGCCGCGGTGACCGGGGTGCGGCCCAAGGCGTCCGGCACCAGCGTCGTCGTCCGTACGACGACGCACGACGGCGACGACCTCGTCAACGAGCAGGTCATCACCGCGTTCATCCGTCGATGGACGGGTGTGGCCTCGGGCGATCCGGCGCCGTCGCACGACTTCGACGAGACGCTCCGGATCGGGCCCGGTACCTCGGTCGGCGCCCGGCTCGACCCTGACCAGACATACCGGTACAGCGAGGCCGCCGGTGATCCGATGCCGATCCACCTCGACGACGGGATCGCCCGGCGAGCCGGGCTGCCGGGAATCATCGCGCACGGGCTCTGCACGATGGCGTTCGCGTCCTGGGCGGCGATCACGGCGGTGGGCGGCGGCGATCCGCGTACGCTGCGGCGGCTGGCCGTCCGGTTCAGCCGGCCGGTGCTGCCCGGTCAGGCGATCACCCACACGTTCTGGCCGGTGTCGGCCGGTGTCGCGCAGTTCGAGACGGTGGCCGACTCGGGTGCCGTCGTCCTCCGCAACGGTCGCGCCGAGTTCGGCGACCCCCTCCAGTAGCGGGTCCCGCCGTGGCGGCGCGGGCAGCGGGTCCCGGCGTGCGGCTCGGGTGGCGGGTCCCGGCGCGCGCGGGTAGCGGAGTCGCGGCGTGCGGCTCGGGTGGCGGGTCCCGCTGTGCGGCTCGGGTGGCGGGTCCCGGCGCGCGGCTCGGGTAGCGGAGTCGATCAGGCCGCCGGGGGAACGATCAGGGAGCTGCGGAGGCGACACGCCGGTCGATCATGGCCGTTAGTTCATGATCGGCGGGAAAGGGAGCGGCGGGAAGGGGTCAGCGGGAGCGGCGGAATCGGGTCGAGACGAAGGCGGCGGTCAGCAGGATGAGCGCGGGGGCGAGCGTGGCGAGCCACGCGCCCCGGAACGGCGAGGAGGTCTCGGCGAGCCGGGGAGCTACTGGCGAGGGTGCCGCCGCGGCCGCTGCGACGAGCCGTGATGGGGCAGGCGACGACGTGGACGAGGTGGGCGTCGAGGAGAAGGGCTCCGCGCCGGTGAAGGTGCGGCTGCAGTGGTGCGACTCGTAGACGCAGACGGCCAGGGTCACCCCGTCGTCACCGGTGTTCGGGTCGGCCGCGTCTTCGACGGAGAAGCCGAGGTGCGGGGAGGCCGGTGTCGCGCTGCGCAGGCGCAGGCGTACGCCGACACGGATCGCCGAGCCCACCGCCAGCGACCGGTGGCACGTACCTTCGACGACGTGCGGGCAGCCGGTCCAGCCCAGGAACGCGAAGCCTGCGGCCCGGGGCCGCCTGACCACGATCTCCGCGCTGTGCGGACCACGGTTCCGGACGGTCACCTGTGCGGTCAGGACGTCGCCGACGTGGAGGTAGTGATAGGTCCGGTCGGGTACGGCGTACGCGTCGGCCTGTCCGGGCGCGGCGGACGCCGGGGCGGTCGCCAGCAGCAGCGCCGCGACCGTCGTGAACCAGGCTGCCAGCTTGAGCACAACAACTCGCAATCGGACGAAGAGCACGAAAAGCTAGCATAAGTCCGATATTGGATCTCCGTCCGGCGGGGTCAGCCCAGCCAGTCGCGTAGCACCTCCGCGGTGTGCTCGCCGGGCTTCGCGGGCGGCCGGGTCAGCTCGGCCGGGGTTCGCGAGAACCGGGGTGCGGGCGCGGGCTGTGTCGTCCCAGCGAAGTCCACATAGGTCCGCCGGGCCGCCAGGTGCGCGTCCTGTGCGGCTTCGCGCATCGACAGCACCGGCGCCACGCATGAGTCGCCGTCCGCGAAGATCTCGGTCCATTCGGCTCTGGTACGCGTAGCGAAGGCCGTCCGGAGGCGTTCCCGAAGGTCGGGCCAGCGCGCTGCGTCGTACTGCAGATCGGTCAGCTCCGGTTGCCCGAGGCGCGCGACGAACTCGGCGAAGAATCGCGGCTCCAACGGGCCGACCGCCAGGTGCCCGCCGTCGGCCGTCTCGTAGACGTCGTAGAACGGGGCGCCCGAGTCGAGCAGGTTGACTCCGCGCTCGTCCCGCCACGCGCCGCCGGCCAGCAAACCCCAGGTGAGCGTGTTCAGGTGGGCCGCGCCGTCCACGATGGCGGCGTCGACGACCTGACCCCGGCCGCTGCGTCCGGCCTCCCAGAGCGCGGCGAGCAGCCCGGTCGCGAGGTAGAGCGCGCCGCCGCCGAAGTCGCCCAGCAGGTTCAGCGGGATCTGCGGCGGGCCGCCGGCGCGGCCGATGCCGTGCAGCACCCCGGCCAGCGCCAGATAGGTGACGTCGTGCCCAGCGGTCTGCGCCCGCGGACCCTCCTGACCCCAGCCGGTCATCCGCCCGTACACCAGTTTCGGCTGCCGGGCCAGGCACACCTCGGGACCGAGGCCGAGCCGTTCGGCGACACCGGGCCGGTAGCCCTCGATGAGCAGGTCGGCCTTGGCGATCAACTGCAACGCGACGTCGAGATCCCGCGGATCTTTGAGGTCCAGCGCGATCGACCGCTTGCCCCGGTTGAGCAGGTCGTACTCGGGATCGACGGGAGAGGACGGGGTGCCCCGGTCGATCCGGACGACGTCGGCGCCCAGATCGGCCAGGAGCATCGCGCAGAACGGCCCGGGTCCGAGCCCGGCCAGCTCCACCACGCGTACGCCGGCCAGCGGCCCCGGCACGCGTCAGGCCTTTGTGTAGAGCGTGACGACGGCGGCCCCGCCGAGCCCGATGTTGTGCTGCAACGCGGCGCGTACGCCGTCGACCTGCCGGGGACCGGCCTGGCCCCGTAGTTGCCAGGTCAATTCGGTGCACTGGGCGAGCCCGGTCGCGCCCAGCGGATGCCCCTTGGAGATGAGCCCGCCGGACGGGTTGACCACCCAGCGACCGCCGTATGTCGTGGCGCCCGAGTCGATCAGCGCACCGCCCTCGCCCTCCCCGCACAGGCCGAGCGCCTCGTAGGTGAGCAGCTCGTTCGTCGAGAAGCAGTCGTGCAGCTCGATGACCTGCACGTCGTCCGGGCCGAGCCCGGCCGTGTCGTACGCCTTCCGCGCGGCCAGCCGCGTCATGTCCGCCCCGACGACGCTGATGGCGCTGCGATCTTCGAAGGTGGCGGGAGTGTCGGTCACCATGTGCTGGGCCGCGATCCTGATCGCCCGGTCGCCGAGGCCGTGCTCCTCGACGAACCGCTCACTGGCCAGCACGGCCGCCGCCGAACCGTCCGAGGTCGGCGAGCACTGGAGCTTCGTCAGCGGCTCGGAGATCATCTTGGACTGCAGGATCTGATCCAGCGTGTAGACGTCCTGGAACTGGGCGTACGGATTGTTCGCCGAGTGGCGGTGGTTCTTCTCGGCGATCCGCGCGAACTGCTCGGCCGTGGTGCCGTACTTCGTCATGTGCTCGCGTCCGGCGTTGCCGAACAGCTGGGCGGCGTACGGCGCGGTCGTCGGCTCGTAGAGCTCGGCCTGGGCTGTGAGGTGCCGGGCCAACGGCGGCTCCCGATCGCCGAAGGCCATCGTCAGCGAGCCCTTCTGCATCTTCTCGAACCCGATCGCCAGTACGCAGTCCGCGAGCCCGCCCGCGATCAGCTGCCGCCCGAGGAACAACGCGGTCGAGCCGGTCGAGCAGTTGTTGTTGACGTTGCTGATCGGGATGCCGGTCAGGCCGAGCTCGTAGAGGCCCCGCTGACCGCTGGTGGAGTCGCCGTAGACATAGCCCGCGATGGCCTGCTCGACCTGGGCGTACTCGACGCCGGCGTCGGCCAGCGCCGCCTGACCGGCCTCTCGCACGAGCTGCGGATAGTCGACGCTGTTCCCGTCGGCGTCGACGCTGCCGGGCTTGCGGAACGGCGTCATCCCGACGCCGACGACATAGACGTTGCGGCTCGAAGCGTGGCTCACACTCGAAGGTTACTCGTGGGTACATCGGCGCGCCACAGCGCGTACAGGGCGAGTCCGGCCGTCACGACCAGCGGCGCGCCGTCCCGGACGAGCCCATCACCGTCCAGGAGCAGCCAGCACAACGGCAACTGCACGGCCAGCGCCACCAGCGTCAGCAGGATGACCACGGGGCGCGGCCAGCGCTTGCCCCGGAGCAGGAAGAACGTCACGATCCCCATCAGGTAGCTCATCCCCAGCGCGGCGATGAACCAGATCGCGATCACCGGCACGAGGGTGACCCGCCCGTCGAGGACCAGCCCGACCGCGACGATCGCCGGGACCAGCATCAGCGGCCCGTACGCCAACCCGGCGACCCGGGCGGTCAGCAGCCACCCCGACACCGGCGGCCGTTTGGGCTCGACGTGTTGCAGGGAGAGCCCGCTGCGGTCCATCACCAGGCGGCGAGGCGGCCGCTGCAAGTGCGCGGCCAGCTCGTCGGACCGGTAGAGCAGCACGAGGACGGCGGTGCACAGCAACACCAGCACCAGGAACCCGAGTACGCCCGGCGCAGCCGGAAGGCCCTGCTTCGGCACCACCAGGCGGGCGACGGCGAACAGCGTCGTCACGCAGAGGATGAGCCCGAACGGGCGAGCGCTCGCCCGGCCCAGCCGCACCTGGCGGATCAGCAGCAGGAAGCCCAGCGAGCGCAGCAACGCCCACCCCGTACGCACCGCCAGACCCCAGTCGCCGCCTTGGGCGTACCACCAGATGAGCACCTCGACCACCACGGTGGCGAGCGCGGTCACGGCGAGCAACCACTGGAGGAGGCGGACCATGCGCCCGAAGATACGTCAGCTCGCGCAGCGTCGGCGACGGCCGGTCAGAGCAGGCCCCGAGCCATGGCGGTGGTGACGGCGGCGGTGCGGTCGTCGACGTCGAGCTTGCTGAACACCCGCAGCAGGTGGGTCTTCACCGTCGCCTCCGAGATGTGCAGCTCGCGGCCGATGTCGCCGTTGGTCAGGCCGCGCGCCACCAGCCGCAGCACCTCCGCCTCGCGGGCGGACAATCCCGGCTGAACCGGCTGGCGCACCTGGCGCAGCAGGCGCCCCGCGACCGCCGGAGCCAGCACTGTCTCGCCCCGGGCGGCCGCACGCACGGCGTTGGCCAGTTCTGCCGGGGCGGCGTCCTTGAGCAGGTAGCCCGACGCGCCCGCCTCGACCGCGCGCAGGATGTCGGCGTCGGTCTCGTAGGTGGTGAGCACCACGATCCGGCTGCGCGACGCCCTGCTCAGGATCTTCTCCGTCGCGGTGGCGCCGTCGCCGCCCGGCATTCGCAGGTCCATCAGGATCACGTCGGGGGTGAGCGCTGCCGCAGCCGTGACCGCCTCAGGGCCGGACGCCGCCTCGCCGACGATCCGCAGATCGGGCTCGGCCTCCAGCATGCCGCGCAGTCCCGCCCGCACGACGGGGTGGTCGTCGACGAGCAGCACGGTGATCATGCGCGCACCTCCAGGGTGATCGTGCAGCCGAGACCGGGCGCGCTGTCCACTGTGAGCAGTCCGTCGACCTGGGCGGCTCGCATGCGCATTCCGTCGAGCCCGAAGCCGCCGTGCGTCGTGACGGGGTCGAAACCCCGGCCGTCGTCTCGCACCGTCAGGAGCACGCGGTCGGCGGCGTAGACCAGGTTCAGCGTCACGTCCGTCGCGCCCGCGTGGCGGCGAATGTTGGTGAGCGCCTCCTGTGTCGCCCGCAGCAGCACTACCTCGGTGGCGGTGGGCAGCGGAACCGGGTCGCCGCTCATGGCGTAGGCGACGGTGACACCGGTCTCCTCGGCGAGCCGGTCGGCCTGGCGACGGATCGCCTGGTCCAGCGATGCCGAGTCCAGCGCGGCCGGCGCCAGGGCGGCGATGAGCGCTCGTGACTCGGCCAGGTTCTCCCGAGCGGTACGCACTGCGAGGTCGACATGACCTCGGGCGCGGGCCGGATCACGGTCCAGTTCCGACCCGGCCGCCTGAAGCAGCGTGATGATGCTGGTGAAGCCCTGGGCGAGAGTGTCGTGGATCTCGCCCGCGAGCCGTGAGCGTTCCTCGGCCACACCGGCCAAGTGGGACAGCCGCGCCACCTCGGCCCGGCTGGCCTCCAGCTCCCCGATCAACGCCAGGCGCTCCTCGCTCTGCTTGATCACCCGGACGATGAAGACGCCCATGAGCACCGACAAGGCCATGCCGAAGAAGGCCATGATCATCGTAGTCCGGGTGTCGCCGGGGTCGGCCCGGCCGATCAGCGCCGCCACGACCGGAAGTACGTTCGCCCCGATCGCGCCGGCGATCGCCTGACCGAGCGGCAGGCTCATGAACATCAGCGGAGACAGCACGAAGTTGATGTACGCCGAGATCGGCACCGCCGTGACCGCCACGGCGGCCAGCCCGAGCTGCGCCCCGATGAACGGCCACAAGCGGCGTCCCTCGGCGTCGGCCAGGATGAGCGGCCGTCCCCACCAGGTGTAGCAGGCCGCCATCGCGGTCAGGGCCACGGTCGCCACCACCGCGCGGGCCGTCGCCCCGGGACTGTGGCCGACGGCCACGAGCACCAGGACGACGGTGTATCCGATCGCGAAGTAGACGTCCCAGATCCGCAGGCTCGCGTACCAGGACTGGGAGCCGCTCATCGCTGCTCGGTCCACCGGAAGGTCATCAGGCACGCCGCCAATCCGACCACACACCATGCCCCGAGCACGAGCGCGGTCCGGCCCGGCTCCCAGCCACCGGCCATCTCGTGCGCGGCCATCGAATCCGGCAGGAACACCGAGCGGAATCCCTGACCCATCCACTTGACCGGGAAGAACGACGCGACCGTCACCATCCACTGGGGAAGCATCGTGATCGGGTGCACGAAGATCCCGGAAAGGAACTGGAGTGCGACGACCGGCACGTTCAGCACCACGCCCGCGCTGCGCGACGAGCGTACGAGGGAACTGGCGGTGACGCCCATCGCCGTGCAGGCCACGATGGACAGGGCCAGCACCCAGGCGAAGGTCAGCCAGCGCCCGGGTTCGTCGGGCAGCGGCATGTCGAAGACGGCCACCCCGACGCCGAGCATCAGGGCGACCTCGGCCACCGTTGCGACGGCCACGACGGTGAGCTTGCCGATGAAGTACGCCAGCACGGTCATCGGCGTGCCGCGCAGCCGCCGGAGAGTGCCGTCCTCGCGGTCGGCCGCGATTCCGACGCCCATGGTGATGAACGCCGTCGAGATGATCCCGTACGCGATCATGCTGGCCGAGAAGACCTGCGCCGCCGAGGCCTCCGAATGATCGCCGTAGGAGTCCTTGAAGATCGATCCGAGCAGGACGAGCAGCAAGGCCGGGAAGATCAGGCTGAACCCGACGGCCTCCCGACTCCGCAGGAACTGGCGCAGTTCGACCGCGCCCCGGGCCAGACCCAGGCGGCCGCTGGAGGGCAGGGCGGCAGTGCTCATCGGGCTTCTCCGATCAGGCTCAGGTAGGTGTCTTCGAGGGTGGGGCGGGAGACGGTGACATCGTCGAGAACGCCCTCGGCGGAGCGCTGCGCGATGAAGGCGACGGGGTCGGCGGTGTGTTCGGTGTGGCGGCCGCGTCCGTCGGTCCACGTCACCGTGGCCAGCTGCGCCCCGCGGCCGCCGATCGAGCCGGGGGTGCCCTCGGCCACGATCCGCCCGGCGGCGATCACCGCCAGCCGGTCGGCCAGCACCTCGGCCTCCTCGAGGTAGTGCGTGGTGAGCAGGATCGTCGTGCCCTCGCCGCTGAGCAGCCGGATGAGGTTCCAGAACTGACGGCGGGCCTCGGGGTCGAAGCCGGTGGTGGGTTCGTCGAGGAACAGCAGCTCCGGGCGTCCGATGATGCCGACCGCGACGTCGAGGCGGCGGCGTTGCCCGCCGGACAGGGTGCGTACGCGGGACTTCGTCTGCTCGGTCAGGCCGACGAGGTCGACGACCTCCGCCACTGGACGGGAGACCGGATAGCAGGCCGCGAAGTGGCGTACCGCCTCGGCGACGGTCAGGTCGGCCAGATCGTGAGCGGACTGCGCGACGATGCCGATCCGCGCCCGCCAGCGCCGGCCGGCCGTGCCCGGGTCCTCGCCGAGCACGCTGACCTCGCCGCCCGACCGGCGACGATGGCCCTCCAGAATCTCCACCGTGGTGGTCTTGCCCGCCCCGTTCGGGCCGAGCAGGGCGAATACCTCGCCCGAGTCGATGGCCAGGTCGAGTCCGTCGACCGCCGGCCGGCCGGCGTACGCCTTGCGCAAGCCCCGAACCGTGATGGTTTTCGTCATGGTCTCAGCGTCGCCGCCGGACGGGGTGCGGCGGGACGGCCGGCAGACGTAACTCGGGTGTCCACCGACCGGTGGACACCCGAGGGGCTTGCCGCTGTCTAGCTACAGTGGGCGATCGAGGTCGTCGTCCGGGCGGCTCCACATGCCCGGCTCACCCGTCGGACGCTGCCCCCGCATGCCGGGATCAGGCATCCCGGCGTCCGGCATCCCCGGCTGCCGCGGCGCGCCCGTCTCGTACGCGGACTGCGACTCGTACGTGGTGCCCGGGTCCTCGGCGAGTCCGGAGCGGCCGCTCTCGACGCGACCGCCCTCGACGCTGCCGCGCCAGGCGCCGGTCTCACTGCCGCGCTGCTCGATGAACTCCTTGAAGTTCTCGAGGTCCTCCTTGACGTGGTGGCCGACCATGCCGGTCTTGTCCGCCACGTTCTCGGCGAAGCCCTCGGGCTCCAGGTCCAGCTGCGCGGTGACCCGGGTGTGGTCCGAGTCGATGGGCTGGAAGGTCACCGTGCCGCCCTGGCGGGTGCCGCTCGTCGACATCCACGCCACCCGGCTGTCCGGCTGCTGCTCGGTGATCTGCGCGTCGAACTCACGGCGTACGCCGTTGATCTCGACCGTCCAGTGGGTCAGGGTGTCGTTGATCTGCCGGACCTCCTTGACCCGCTTCATGAACTTCGGGAACTGCTCGAACTGGGTCCACTGGTTGTACGCGGTGTGGATCGGCACCGCGACCTCAACGGTCTCGGTCTGGCTGGACATGCCAGCTCCTTTCGTCGTCCGACCGGTCCAATCACATTCGGCGAAGGCGCGTTTGACCTCGTCGAGCCCGGGTATCGCAGCGCTCGCTCCCTGGAGACCGGAGGTGTGCGATGAGCGGAGTTCCGCTGCCGGGGCTCGAAGAACTGCTCGACGACGTCTACGTCGCCGACGAGCGCGTGACCCGGGAGGAGATAGTCCGCCGGGCCACCGCGGCGGATCTGCCCGCCGAGACGCTCAGCCGGCTCGACGCGCTGCCCGAAGGCGAATACGAGCGCGACGAGGTGGCCGAGTCGATCCGGCTGATGTCCGCCGAGCGTGACGCTTGACCGGTTGTCTCTGCCATACCGGGCAACTACCCGGCCGGGGCAGAGGTATGCAGCCGTGCGCAAGATTCTCCCGAATCGCCCCCGATGCCGCGGAAGCGGCCCTAGCATCGGAAGCGCCCGGAGTCCGCGGGGGACCTGGGCGTACGGGGGTTGACATGGGCATCTCGGACAAGATCGCGGACGCCGTCGACAAGGTCTCCGACAAGCTCGGAGGCGACGACAAGCTGAAGGAACACGTCGACACCGCGGCCGGCAAGGCCGACGACGTGACCGGCGGCAAGCTCACCGGCGGCATCGACAAGGCGTCGGACGCCGCCAAGGACATCATCGACAAGTAGGCGATCTCGTTCCGGCGAGGGCGGTACGCTCGGCGCGCCGCCCTCGCCGCCGGTTGTCTATCGGTTCCGGTCGGTCTGGCTTATCGGGAGCGGGCGTCCAGTCGTAGCGACTGCCAGGAGCCGTCGGCCGCCCAGCCGCCGTCCACCGACAGGGTCACGCCGTTGACGAACGCGCTGCGCTGGGGATCGGCGAGGAACGCGACCGCCTGCGCGACGTCGTCCGGCGTGGCGAACCGGCCCAGCGGCACATGGTCGACGATGTCGTCGTCGCCGTACGCGCCCTCGCCCTGCGACGCGTCGTCCATCGGAGTCTTCACCCAGCCCGGGCACACCGCGTTCACGCGTACGCCGCGGCCGCCCCACTCCACGGCCAGCGTCCGGGTGAGCCCGATCAACCCGTGCTTGCTCGCGTTGTACGCCGCCCGGTCGGCGATGCCGAACAACCCGGCCACCGACGCGATGTTCACTATGGATCCCGCGCCGGCCGCCAGCATCTGCCGCCCGAACGCCTGGCAGAGCAGGAACGGGCCGGTGAGGTTCACGTCGACGACCTGGCGCCACAGCGCCGCCGGAGTCTCGTCGGCCGGGCTGATGCAGGCGACGCCGGCGTTGTTGACCAGGACGTCGATCCGGCCGTAGCGCTCGTTGACCGCCCCGGCGTACGCGGTCACGTCGGCCTGGCTCGTGACGTCGCCGACGACGGTCAGCGCGTCCGGGAAATCCGTGATCTCCTGCCGGTCGAGGAGGGCGAGCCGGAAGCCGGCCGCCGCGAGCACTTCGGCGATCCGGGCGCCGATGCCTTGGGCCGCACCGGTTATCGCGGCGACCGGCGCGTCCGGCCGGTCGGGGGAGGGTGTCGTCATGCCGTCACCCTAGGCGGTGTCGCGCCGCGTCCGGGTTTGCTCGTCAGACCCACCGGGTAGCGTCAGCCCCGATGAGATCACTTCTGTCGTTCCCCCCGTTCCACCTGCTGCACACTCTGCGGTTGCGCCGCGCGGCGCGGCAGGTGTTCGGCTGGCGTCGCCTGCGCGACGGGCAGCTGGCCGCGATGCGGTCCATCATGTCGGGTCAGGACACCCTCGTGGTGCTGCCCACCGGGGCCGGGAAGTCCGCCGTCTACCAGATTCCGGCGACCCTCCTGCCCGGTCCGACGATCGTCATCTCGCCCCTGCTCGCGTTGCAGCAGGACCAGCTGGCGTCGTTGAACGATCGCGGTACTCCGCAACTGCGCGCCGTGCGGATCAGCTCGGCCGAGACGCCGGCCCAGCAGGCGGCCGCCCTGGCCGAGGTGCGTGAGGGCCGGGCGCGGTTCCTGTTCACCACGCCCGAGCAGCTCGCCGATCCCGAGCGGGCACGACAGGTCCGCGAGCTGCGGCCCTCGCTCGTCGCCGTCGACGAGGCGCACTGCATCTCCGCGTGGGGCTACGACTTCCGGCCGGACTACCTCGGGCTCGGCCGGTTCATCAGCGACCTGGGGCGGCCACCCGTCGTCGCGTTGACCGCGACCGCCTCCCCGCCCGTCCGCGAGGACATCGCCGCCCGGCTGGATCTGCGCCGGCACCGCACCATCGTGTCCGGTTTGGACCGTCCGAACCTGCACCTGGAGGTGGCGTACTGCTCCGACGAGCAGTATCGGTGGCGACGGCTGCAGGCCTTCCTGAAGGAGGAGGACGGCCGCTCCGGCATCATCTACGTGCCGACCCGGCGCGCCGCCGAGGAACTGGCCGACCGGCTGGTCTCGGCGGGGTTCAAGGCGGCGTTCTACCACGGCGGCATGGCCGGGGGCGTCCGCGAGAAGCGGCATCTGGAGTTCAGCGACGGCGAGATCCCCGTCATGGTGGCGACCTCGGCCTTCGGGATGGGCATCGACAAGCCCGACATCCGATGGATCGCGCACGTGGCGTTGCCCGATTCCCCCGACAGCTATCTCCAGGAGATCGGCCGGGCCGGTCGCGACGGTCAGCCGGCCCGCACCCTGTTGTTGTGGCGGATGGAAGACGAGGCGCTGCAACGGTTCTTCAACGGCGGCTCGCCGGACCACGCCGAGCTGCGTGACCTGGCGGCGCTGCTGCGTACCGGGGGACCGGCGACCAAGACGCAGCTGAAGGAGCGCAGCGGACTGAGCGCCCGCAAACTCGCCCAGCTCCTCAGCCTGCTCGAGGAGGTCGGCGCGGCCGACACGCTCGCCACCAACAAGGTCGTGAGCCCGCGATACGCGCCGGAGCCGGTCGCGGCGGCGAAGGCGGCCCTGGCCCAGTTCGAGCGGCGGCAGGCGGTCGGGCAGACCCGCGGCGACATGATGCGGGCCTACGCGCAGAGCCGGTCCTGCCGCGCCCAGGTGCTGCTGGCGTATTTCGGCGAGCACGTGGCCAAGCAGTGCGGGCACTGTGACAACTGCCACGTGCGACCGGGTGAGGGCGTCTCCGACGACCGCCCGTTCACCGTGCACACCGGCGTACGCCACGCGGAGTGGGGTTCCGGTCTCGTGCTCGGCTACGACGGCGACAAGATGACGGTGCTGTTCGACGAGGTCGGCTACAAGACGCTGTCCGTGCCCGTGGTGCGAGCGCAGCAGCTGCTCGTGGTCGACTAAATTACGACAGGCTTCACCGACTCGAGGGGGTAAACGTGAACGGCTTCACCGACGCCGAATGGGGACTGCTGGTCGGCCTGCCGCAGGCCGTCCTGATCGCCGCCAGCGCGGCCGAGGAGGACGGCGCCCGCCGGACGGCCGCCGAGAACGCGGCCGGGATGGCGGCGATCTCCGACGGCCGGGACTCGGCCAGCGAACTGGTGCGGACGGTCGCCGCCGAGATCGTCGCCCGGCTGGGTGACCCCGACGGTGAAGAGGAGGCGAGCCTGCCGGTCTTCGCACCCGGCGACCCGGTGGCGGTGGCGGCCGACGCGCTCGACCGGGCCAAGGCGGCGGCCCAGCTGCTCGACGAGCGCGGCCACGAGGCCGACGCGGCGGCGTACAAGCACTGGCTGGTCACCATCGCCGAGGAGGTCGTCACCGCGGCGTCCAGCGGCGGCCTGCTCGGCATCGGGGGCACCGAGGTCAGCGCGGCCGAGCAGTCCTTCCGCGACGATCTGGTGCAGGTGCTCAACGACTGAGCCGCCAGGGCCGGTCACCACGATCTGGTTGGCACTTTCGGCGTACGCGGGGAATGCTGACCAGATGCACGACGAACCGGTCGCGGTGGCGCGAGATCTGGTCCTGGAACTGTTCCCGCTGGCCCGATGGGCGGTGCTGGCGGGCAGTGTCCTGACCGCGCACCGTACGCCCGGTTCCGACCTGGACATCGTCGTGGTGTTGCCGGACGGAGATTCGCAGGCGCCGCACCGCGATTCGCGCTATTACCGCGGCTGGCCGGTCGAGCTGTTCGTGCACGACGAGCAGTCCATGACGTACTACCTGGACAGGGACGTCGCCGAGCGGCGTCCAGTCCTGCATCGGATGATCGCGACGGGACTGCCGATCCTGGGCGATCCCGGCGACCGCCCCGCGCGTTGCGCCCGGGTGCTGGCCGCCGGGCCGCGCGGGCTCAGCGACGCCGACCGCGAATACGTCCGCTACGGCCTGACCGATCTGCTGGACGATCTCGCCCACGCCGTCGACGCGGGCGAGCGCACGGTGATCGCGACCGCGTTGTGGACGGCGTCGGCCCAGCAGGCGCTGGCACTGGCCGGGCACTGGACCGGGACGAGCAAGTGGCTGCTGCGGGAACTGCGCGACCTGGACGCCGACCTGGCCGAGCGGTGGCTGGCGGCGGCGGGCGACCCGGTCGCGACCGCGAAGTTCGCGCGGGAGGTCCTGGACACGGCGGGCGGGCCCCTCTTCGAGGGCTACCGGGCGGCCGGCGTACGCCCCCGCTGACCCCTGCAGGTGTTCCGCTGCGGACTCGTCGTACGCGCGCGGGGCGTGCTGTTCGCGTTTTCCGGGATAACGTCCCTTTCTTGGTCCGGGAAGGCCGCGTTATCCCGGAAAACGCGCGCGAGCCAACGCGCGCGTTATCCCGGAAAACGCGCGCGAGCCAAGGCCGCGGGTGAGCTCAGGCCGGCGGCTGGAACTTCGGCTCCCAGCCGAGCAGCCGCCGCGTCTTGTCGATGCTCCAGCGTCGGGCGGAGGTGTCGCCCGAGATGAGGAAGGTCTCGCAGCCGACGCGATAGTCCATTGCGGACAGAACGGCGGTCGCGAGGTCGCTGGCGGCGGTGGGCTCGACGAGGACCCCGTCGCCGGTGTGGTGCACGATGGGCTCGCCGAACCGGGTCCAGGCCGGCCAGTCGGTGTCGGCGGTGGGCCAGGTGAGCCGGAGGATGGTGACCGTCATGCCCCACTCGCGGACGGCGGCGTGGCATACCTGTTCGCCGAGGTGCTTGGTCAGCCCGTAGAGGTCGGTCGCGTCCGGCGGCTCCTCGCCGGTCAGCGTCCGGTCGAGCAGGTCGCGATATACGGACAGGCTGCTGATGTGGACGGCGTGCGGCACCCCGTTCTCGTGGGCCGCCAGCAACGCGAGGTGGACCGACTTCACGTTCACGTCGTACGCCGCGCCCGAGCCGACGGCCGGATCGAGATCGTCGGCGCCCATGGCACAGTGGATCAGGACGTCGACTCCCTTCAGCGCGCTCCGTAAGGCGGTCAGATCGGTCGCGTCGCCGACGATGTGCTCGGGGTGCGCCCGAGGCGGCTTACGGTCGAAGACGACGACCTCGTGGTGGCGGGCCAGAAACGGCAGCAGGAGCGCGCCGACGTAGCCCGAGCCCCCGATCAGGAGTATGCGCATCAGTCGATGATGGCACCAACGCGCGCGGGAACGGAGATGATCGAAGCGTGAGCACTTCCCGCCCCAGCTGGCCGCCGACGGTGGAGCCGATGCTGGCCACCGCCGGGCCCATTCCGCAGGGATCCGGCTGGGCCTTCGAGTTCAAATGGGACGGCATCCGGGCGGTCGCCTCCACCAGCTCGGCGGGCGAACTCCGCCTGATCAGCCGCAACAATCTGGATCTGACGAGCAGCTATCCGGAGCTGGCCGAGCTGGGGGCGTACCGGTCGATCACGCTCGACGGGGAGATCGTCGCGCTCGACCCGGCGACCGGTGCGCCGTCGTTCGCCTTGCTGCAACGGCGGATGCACGTCGGTCGCCCGTCGGCGGCCCTCGTCGCGGCGGTTCCGGTGCGCTACTTCGCGTTCGATCTGCTCTATCGGCGTACGGCGCTGATCTCGAAGCCGTGGACGCAGCGGCGTGAGGCTCTCGACGGGCTCGGCCTGACGGGTAATGCCCTGGCGGTCCCGCCGTACTTCACCGGCGACGGCGAGGACGTGCAGGCGGCGGCGAAACAGCAACGGCTGGAAGGCGTGGTCGCCAAGCGGATCGACGGGCTCTACGAACCCGGCCGCCGTTCGCGGGGCTGGATCAAGACGCCGTTGTTCGACACCGCGGAGGCCGTCGTCTGCGGCTACACCGCGGGAGAGGGGCGCCGGGCGGGTACCCTCGGCGCGTTGCTGCTCGGCGCGTACGACGGGGAGGGCCGCCTGCGGTTCATCGGCCACGTCGGCACCGGCTTCAGCGACAAGGTCCTCGACCAGCTCATGGCCCTGCTCAAACCGCTGGTCCGCGAGAAGTCGCCCTACGACGAGGAGGTTCCCCGCATGTACGCGAAGAAGGCGCGCTGGGCCGAGCCGAGTCTCGTCGGGGAGATCGTGTATCGCAACGTGACCCCGGACGGGCGGCTACGGCATCCGTCCTGGCGGGGGCTGCGGCCCGAACGCCGGCCGGACGAGGTACGCATCACCTGGTGAGCGCCTGGTGCGTGCCGCGCCGGACGATACGGAAAACGGCTTGCCCGGCGGCGGCGACCGGAGTTTCCTCATCCGGGTGCGCCTGGACCCGATCGACATCGTCCCCTACGACCCGGAGTGGCCGACGGCGTACGCCCACCAGCGTGACCGGGTGACGACGGCGCTCGGCGACTGGCTGACCGGTCCGGTCGAGCACATCGGCAGCACCTCGGTGCCCGGCCTGCCCGCCAAGCCGATCATCGACATGCTGGCCCGGGTGCCGAAGTGGGATCCCGCGCTGACCTGGCCCCTCGCTGAGGCGCTGGCCGGCGTCGGCTGGGTGCACGCCCCGGAGCCCGCCGACGACGCCCAGCGGAAATGGTCGTTCTGCTTTCCCGACGCCGTCTGGCGTACGCATCACCTGCACGTGGTGGGGGAGGACTGGGACTGGCGACCGCTGCTGGCGTTCCGGGATCACCTCCGCACGCATCCGGACGACGCCGCCGAGTACGCCCGGATCAAGACCGAGCTGGCCGCGGCGGACCGGCACGACCGGCCGGCGTACCGGGCGGGCAAAGCGCCGTTCATCGAGTCGATCCTGGCCCGGCTGTGACCGCCTCCGTCAGCGCCGGATCAGGGATCCGGGTCGAATCTTGGCCCAAGATTCGACCGAGATCCCTGATCCAGCGCCTAGCGGGGCGCCCAGCGGGGCGCCTAGCGGGGCGCCGAGTGAGGCGCCAAGCGAGAGGAGGGAGATCAGCTGTGGGCGAAACGTCGTGATCACGACTTGAATGAGCGAGCACTCACTCAGTAAGCTCGCGGCGTGAAGACCGAGCCGAACCGACGTCGCCGGGTGCCCGCGATGGCCCCGGACGATCGCCGGGCCGCGATCATCGCCGCGACGATTCCGCTGCTCAAGGAGCACGGCGTCCTGGTCACCACGAAGCAGATCGCCGAGGCGGCGGGAGTCGCCGAAGGCACCATTTTCGGGGTGTTTCCCGACAAGCCGTCGCTCGTCCGGGCGGCGATCATGAGTGTCTTCGATCCGGCGCCGCTGGAGCGGGCGTTGTCGGCCATCGACCCCGAGCAGGATCTCCGGGGCCGGCTGGTGGACACCGCGCACATCCTGGTCCGAGGCCTGAAGGAGAGCGGCAAGCTCATCGGGCTCATCCGCACCGCCGCCAAGGGCGAGGACGACGCGGGCGAGATGGTCGGCAAGATGAAGGAGATGCGCGAGCGCACCTTCGGGGCCGTGGCCGGCGTGATCGAGCCCGACCGGCAGCGGTTGCGGGTTCCCACGGAGACCGCGGCGCACATGCTCGTGAGCCTGGTCTTCGCGATGGGGCAGCAGGGACTGCTGGGCCAGGCGACCCCCCAGGACTTCCAGCCGCTCGACGCCGAGCAGATCGTCAGCCTGCTCCTGGACGGCCTCCTCGTCCGGGAGAACGAGTCGCCGGAGACCCCGGACATCGCCGCGATGCTGCTCGACGGCTGGGAAGACGAGATCCGGGACATCGATCTGCACAACACCGCGAACGACACCGCGAACCGATCGGGAGAATGATGCTCATCCGCCTGTTGCGCAAGCACCTGCGGCCCTACCGGGGGGACATAACCCTGGTCGTGCTGCTGCAGTTCATCTCGACCCTGGCGACGCTCTACCTGCCCACCCTCAACGCCGACATCATCGACGACGGCGTGGTCACCGGCGACACCGGGAACATCCTCAAGATCGGCGGGGTGATGCTGGGCGTCACCCTGATCCAGATCGCCTGCTCGATCGGGGCCGTCTACTTCGGCGCCCGGACCGCGATGGCGGTCGGCCGGGACATCCGCGGGGCGCTCTTCGACCGCGTCGAGTCCTTCTCCCTGCGAGAGGTCGGGAAGTTCGGGGCGCCGTCGCTGATCACCCGGACCACCAACGACGTCCAGCAGGTGCAGATGCTGGTCCTGCTGACCTTCACGCTGATGGTGGCGGCGCCGATCATGATGGTCGGCGGCGTGATCCTCGCCCTGCGCCAGGACGTTCCGCTGTCGGCGTTGCTGCTGGTCATCGTGCCGATCCTGTTCGCCATCGTGGCGTTCCTCGTCGTCCGCATGCGTCCGCTGTTCCGGCTGGTCCAGGAGCGGATCGACAAGGTGAACCGGGTCGTCCGCGAGCAGATCACCGGCATCCGGGTCATCCGCGCGTTCGTCCGCGACGAGCGGGAGCACACCCGGTTCGCCGACGCCAACCAGCAGCTCACGGACGTGTCGCTGGCGGTCGGCAAGCTGATGGCGACCGCGTTCCCGACCGTCATGCTGGTCGTGAACGTCTCCAGCGTCGCGGTGCTGTGGTTCGGCGGGCACCGGATCGCCGGCGGCGACATGGAGATCGGCGCGCTGACGGCGTTCCTGAGCTATCTCATGCAGATCCTGATGTCGGTCATGATGGCCACCTTCATGTTCATGATGATCCCGCGAGCGGAGGTCTGCGCCGAGCGCATCGAGGACGTGCTGGACACCGAGTCCAGCGTCGTGCCGCCGACCGCGCCGGTCACGGAGGTCAACCGGGACGGCCGTCTCGACTTGCGGCAGGTGGAGTTCCGCTACCCGGGCGCCGAGGAGCCGGTGCTGCGGGGGATCGATCTCACCGCGCAACGCGGGCAGACGACCGCGGTCATCGGATCCACCGGGTCGGGCAAGTCCACGTTGCTGAATCTCGTGCCCCGCCTGTTCGACGTGACCGGCGGCGAGGTCCTCGTCGACGGCGTCGACGTCCGCGAACTCGACCCCGCGCTGCTCGCGACGCTCGTCGGGTACGTGCCGCAGAAGCCGTACCTGTTCTCCGGGACGATCGCGTCGAACCTGCGCTACGGCAACCCGGACGCCACCGACGAGCAACTGTGGCGGGCGCTGGAGGTGGCCCAGGCCAAGGACTTCGTCTCGGAGCTGCCCGACGGATTGGCGTCGCCGATCGCCCAGGGCGGCTCGAACGTCTCCGGCGGTCAGCGGCAGCGCCTGGCCATCGCCCGCACCCTGGTGCTGCGGCCGGAGATCTACCTCTTCGACGACTCGTTCTCCGCGCTGGACTACGCGACCGACGCCCGGCTGCGGTCGGCGCTGCGGTCGGAGGTCGCCGACGCGACGGTCGTCATCGTCGCCCAGCGGGTCAGCACGATCCGCGACGCCGACCGGATCCTCGTCCTGGACGAGGGCCAGGTCGTCGGCGAGGGCACCCATACCGAACTCATGGACGGCAACCCGACGTACCGGGAGATCGTGCTGTCGCAGCTCACCGAGCAGGAGGCCGTCGCGTGACCAGTGAATCCCCGAACGGCAAGGCCGCCGCACCGGCCGGAGAGGCGCCCGCGCAACCGGCCGCCCCGGTACGCCGGCCGCAGGGTGGCGGCCCCGGCTTCGGGCCGGGCCGGATGATGGGCGCACCGGCGGAGAAGCCGCTGGACTTCAAGGGCTCGCTGAAGCGGCTGGTGAAGATGCTGCGGCCGGAGCGGTTCGTGGTGGGCGCGCTGATGCTCTTCGGCATCGCGAGCGTGTTCCTGTCGGTGCTCGGGCCGAAGATCCTGGGCAAGGCGACCGACGTCATCTTCGCCGGCGTCATGGGCCAGCAGTTCGACCAGCCGGGCATGACCAAGGAGCAGGTCGTGGCCGGGGTCCAGGCGACCGGCCAGAATCGGCTGGCCGACATGCTGTCCTCGATGGACTTCACGCCCGGTCAGAGCATCGACTTCGACCAGCTCCGCACGATCCTGCTGTGGGTCCTCGGCATCTACGTCGTGGCGTGGCTGTTCGGCGTGATCCAGGGCCGGCTGACCACCGTCGTGGTCCAGCGGACCATCTACCGGCTGCGGGAGCAGGTCGAGCTGAAGCTGTCGCGGCTGCCGCTCAGCTACTTCGACAACCAGCCCCGGGGCGAGGTGCTCAGCCGGGCGACCAACGACACCGACAACATCGCCCAGACCCTGCAGCAGACGCTGAGCATCCTGGTCACGTCGCTGCTGACGATCGTCGGCGTACTGGGGATGATGTTCTGGATCTCGCCGCTGCTCGCGGTGATCGCGCTGATCACCGTGCCGCTGTCGATCATCGTGACGGCCCGGATCGGCAAGCGGTCCCAGCCGCAGTTCATCCGGCAGTGGGCCACGACCGGCAAGCTCAACGGGCACATTGAGGAGATGTTCACCGGGCACTCGCTGGTGAAGGTCTTCGGGCGGCAGAAGGAGGCGTCGCAGACCTTCGCCGAGCACAACGACGCCCTGTACGCGTCCAGCTTCAAAGCGCAGTTCATCTCCGGGATGATCCAGCCGGCGCTGTTCTTCCTCGGCAATGTGAACTACGTGCTCGTCGCGGTCGTCGGCGGGCTGCGAGTCGCCTCGGGTGCGATGTCGCTGGGTGACGTCCAGGCGTTCATCCAGTACTCCCGGCAGTTCAGCCAGCCGTTGACGCAGGTCGCCAGCATGGCCAACCTGCTGCAGTCCGGCGTCGCCTCGGCCGAGCGGGTGTTCCAGCTGCTCGACGCGGACGAGCAGTCGCCCGAGCCGCAGCACCCGGCACGCCCGGCCGAGGTCCGGGGCCGGGTGGCCTTCGAGGACGTCTCGTTCAGCTACAAGCCGGACCGGCCGCTGATCGAGGGCCTGTCGCTGGCGGTCGAGCCGGGGCACACCGTCGCGATCGTCGGTCCGACCGGAGCCGGCAAGACGACGCTCGTCAACCTGCTCATGCGGTTCTACGACGTGTCGAAGGGCCGGATCACGCTGGACGGCGTCGACATCGCCGAGATGTCCCGGGAGGAGCTGCGCGAGCAGACCGGCATGGTGCTGCAGGACACCTGGCTGTTCGGCGGCACGATCGCCGAGAACATCGCGTACGGGGCGGACAACCCGACGCGGGAGCAGATCGTCGCGGCGGCCGAGATCGCGCACGCCGACCGCTTCATCCGTACGCTCCCCGACGGCTACGACACCGTCATCGACGAGGAGGGCGGCAACATCAGCATGGGCGAGAAGCAGCTGATCACGATCGCCCGGGCCTTCCTCGCCGAGCCGACGATCCTCATCCTGGACGAGGCGACCAGCTCGGTCGACACGCGTACCGAGGTGTTGATCCAGCGGGCGATGAGCAGTCTGCGGGCGGGCCGGACGAGCTTCGTCATCGCCCACCGGCTGTCCACGATCCGCGACGCCGACACCATCCTCGTGATGGAGAACGGCCGGATCGTCGAGCAGGGCGCCCATGCGGAGCTCATCGCCAGGGACGGCGCGTACGCCCGCCTCTACCAGGCGCAGTTCGCCCAGGCGCTGGCCGAAGTGGACTGATTCTGTCGCCTACCCGACCGGCCGCGGTCCCGCCTGGGACCGCGGCCGGTCGCGTGTTCCGGCCAGCGTGGGAGCGACACCCGCCGGGGAGAAAGGCGGCACAGCTCGGCCAAACGGGCAATGGTGAGGATCACCGTCAGGGGGCACTCTTCAGCGTGTCGAGGGGAGGCATCGTGCTATCACGCGCTGCGCGATTGGCCGTGGTCGCGCTGCTCTTCGCCGGGACGGCGCCCGCCGCTCCGGCGTACGCCGCCGGTCACGGTTACGTCCGCCTGGCGCATCTGTCACCGGACACTCCCGCCGTCGACGTGTACCTCTCCTCCCAGACCGGCGCCCTCGCCGAACAGGTCTTTCCCGGCGTCGGGTACGGCGTGATGTCCGACTATCTGGCGCTGCCGGCCGGTGGCTACACCGTCGCGATGCGACCCTCGGGCGCGCCGAAGTCACAGCCGCCGGTACTGACGACGCAGGTCAGCGTCGCCGCCGGGCAGGCGTACACGGTCGCCGGGGTCGGCCGCTACGCCGACCTGGGGCTGCGCGTCATCGTCGACGACTTGAGCCTGCCGGCCGACGGGCAGGCCAAGGTCCGCGTCGTCCAGGCCTCGGTCGCCGTGCCCGTCCTCGGGGTGGCGCTGCCGGACGGGACGCCGATCGCGGAGAACGTCGCGTTCGCCACGGCCACGGCGTACCAGCAGGTCAAACCGGGTGATTGGCGGCTGGTGATCAGCCCGGCCGACGGCCGCGCGCCCACCGGGCTGGCCTGCGTCCTCAAGCCCGGCGCCGTTTACTCGATGCTCATCCTGGACGGGCCGCAGGGCCTGCGCGCCGAGCTGCGTACCGACGCGACGCGCGAGGGCGGCGTACCGACCGGCGGCGTCGAGACCGGTGGTGGTGGCACCGCGCCCGCGCCGATCTGGCCGATGGTCGGAGCCGGCGCGTTGGTGCTGGTCGCGGTGGGCGCGCTCGGCGGGCTGACGGCCCTCCTGGTCGCTCGAGCTCACCGGCGGGCGGCCCGGGTGTGGTGAGCGCGCCGGGGACCGCGATCCGGCGCCATCGGGCGCCGGGGCCGGTCGGTGCGGTGCTGCTCGCGGTGGTCGCCGTGGGCGCCTTGGCCGGGGCGGCGAGTCTGCTCCGGGTGGCGGCCCGTCCCGGGCCGACGGCCGCGTGGGTGGCCGGGGTGATCGTCCCGGCGCCTTCGACCAGCACGGTGCCGCCGCCGACTCGCCTGCGGATCGCCGCCATCGGCGTCGACAGCGCGCTCGCCGCCCTGCACCTCGACGTCCGCGGGCGGCTGATCGCGCCGAGTTCCTTCGACCAAGCCGGCTGGTACGCCGAAGGCACCGTCCCAGGTGAGAAGGGTCCGGCGGTGATCGCCGGGCATGTGGATTCGATCCACGGCAAGGCTGTCTTCTATCGGCTGCGCCAGCTCCGGCCGGGCGACCGTGTCGAGGTGCAACGTGGGGGAGCCTGGGTGAATTTCGCGGTGACCGCCGTCCACGAGTACGCCAAGAGCGCCTTCCCGGCGGCGGAGGTCTACGGCCCCACCCCGGACGCGCAGTTGCGCCTGATCACCTGTGGCGGCGACTTCGACCGGGACGCCCGGTCCTATGAGGACAACATCGTCGTCTCGGCGGTGCGGACGTGATCGCATGACGGAGACGACGGCGCTGATCGCGGGCCGGTACCGGCTGCTCGAACCGGTCGGCAAGGGTGGCATGGGCCGAGTCTGGCTGGCTCACGACGAGGTGTTGCACCGCCAGGTGGCGATCAAAGAAGTGGTCCCGCCGGCGTGGCTCACGAAGTCCGAGCGCGATCAGCTGCGGGAGCTGACCCTCCGGGAGGCGCGTGCGGCGGCCCGGCTGAACCACCCGAACGTGGTCAAGATCTACGACGTGCTCCACTCCGAGAAGTGGCCGTGGATCGTGATGGAGTACGTGCCGTCCCGATCGCTGCAGAAGGTGCTGGAGGAGGACGGGCCGCTGCCGCCGCGGGTTGCCGCGGAGGTCGGCCTGGCGGTGCTCGCCGCGTTGCAGGCGGCGCACGGGGCGGGCGTCCTGCATCGGGACGTCAAGCCGCACAACGTGCTCATCGGCGCCGACGGCCGGGTCGTGCTGACCGACTTCGGCCTGGCCACGCTGGACACCGACGGGGCGATCACCCGGCCCGGCCTGATCGCGACCCCGCAGTATCTGGCGCCCGAGCGCGCCCGGCTCGGCTTGTCCAGCGTGGAATCCGACCTCTGGTCCCTGGGCGCGACGTTGTACGCCTCGGTCGAAGGGCGTACGCCCTATGCCCGGCCGAGCGTGGTGGAGACGCTCACCGCGCTGGCCACCCAGGAGCCGGACCCGTTGCTGCAGGCGGGGTCGCTGAAGCCGGTGATCGACGGGCTGCTGCGGCGAGACCCGCGTACGCGGATGACGTCGGCCGAGGTCGAGCGGCTGCTGCTGCGGGCGGCGAACGGGCAGTCCACCGATCTCGAGGCGCGCCGCCGACGCCGGATGCGCCTGATCCTGGCCGCCGTCCTCGTCACGGCGATCGCGGCCGGGAGCGGAGCCGCCGTCGCGGCCGCCCGGACCGGCGGCGCCGGCGGCGACCTGGACCAAGCGTCGCAACTGTCCACCGCCGTTCAGGCGGGCGTGGTCGCCTGTGAGCAGCCGCCTCCCCCCGACGCGCATCCCGTGCCCACCGACCGGCCCGGTCCCCCCGGTACGCCCAAACTAGTGAACGGCTTCACCTGGTACTTCCGGCCCGGCAGCTTCGGGGTGGGCGTGCCGGTCGGGTGGCGTACCTGGTCGGTGGGGTCGACCGCCTGCTTCGCCGACCCTCGGGGCGGGCGGGTGCTGGCCGTCGACCCGATCCGGCCGGCGACGGAGGATCCCGTCCAGGGCGGCCGCGCCGAGGAGCGCCGGTTGATCGACGCCGGTGTTCTTCCCGGCTACGCGCTGGTGCATCTCAAGCCGCTGTCGATGGCGGTCCCGGCCGCCGAGTGGGAGTTCACCTTCGACTCCGGCAGCGTCCGGCGCCACGCGGCCGCACTGGTGATCAGTCATCCGGCGGCCGACCTGATCGTCTACTGGGCCACCGACGACGCCGACTTCCCGCCGAACCGGGCTTTGTACGACGTGGTGCGCGCAAGCTTCCGGCCGCCCCCGCCCGGGGCCGGCCAGCGGCTCCCGGTCTTTCCGACGGGGTCAGGCGCCCCGGTCGGTTGAGCGGCTCGAATCGGATTCCCCGGTGTCTTCGTCGCAGCAGGGCGAAGACCTCCCGGCAGAGGCCGGCAACACTGTTACCTTGGGTCACCGATTGAGCACAGGGGGTGCACTATGCGGGTGACGCACCGCGCAACCGCCATCGCCGCCACGATCGTCGTCGGCTGCCTGGCGGCGGCCACGGTGTTCGCCGGAGTCCGGCTGCTTCGTGATGACCGGCCTGCGGACAGCGCCACCCCGGACGCCAGGGCCGTCGAACAGGTCGCGAACAACGCGCCAAGGACGTCCGGCTCGGACGACATCGTGACCTTCGCCGGGATCGCTGACATCAAGTTCGGCGACACGGTGGCCGAGGTGACCGCGGAGCACGGACTCACCAAGCATCAGGGCGCCTGCGTGATGCAGTTCGGCGACCTGACCGGCGTCGACCCGGTGTTCGCGCAGGACCGGCTGGTGTTGCTGTGGGCGCACGCCCCGGTGCGTACGCCCGAGGGAATCTCCGAAGGCAGCAGCGTCGAGGCTGTGCGGCAGGCGTACTCGGATGAGGTCGAGCTGACGCCGCCGGCGGGCAGTCACGCGTACCCGGGGATCATGGTGCGGCAGGGCGACGCGGCGTACCTGTTCCTCCATGACGGGACGACGGTGCGGAAGGAGGTCGCGGGCTACGCTGACTACGTCCAGCGGCTCTACACGGACGGCTTCGGCGCCTGCTGAGCCCGCTGGCGTCCGCCGACGCAGCCGGGAGAACGCCATGGTCACGCCGTTCACCAGTGACGAGTACGCCGACCGAGTGGCCCGGGTCGCCCGCGCGGCGGCCGGTGCGGGCCTGGACGGGCTGCTGATCACGCCCGGCCCGGATCTGGCGTACCTGTGCGGGTATACGCCGCCCGTCACGGAAAGGTTGACGCTGCTGGCGATCGCGGCCGACCGGGACCCCGTCCTCGTGGTGCCCCGGCTCGAACGCGGTGACGCCGAGAAGTGTCCGGGCGCGAGTCACCTCCGGCTCGTGGACTGGCCGGACGGCACCGATCCCTACGCCGTCGCCGCCGAACACTTAGGCGCTGCGGCGTACGCGATCTCGGACTCCGCCTGGGCCATGCACGTCCTGGGACTGCAGCGGACGGCCCCGCACATCGCGTACAAGTCGATGACCGAAGTCCTGCCCATGCTCCGGGCCGTGAAGGACGACGCGGAGCTGGCGCGGTTGCGCGGTGCAGGTGAGGCCGCGGACCGCGCGTTCGAGGCGATCCTGACGATGGCCTTCGCCGGGCGTCGTGAGCTGGACGTGGCCGCGGACCTGACGCGGCTGTTGCACGACTTCGGGCACGAGCGTGTGGACTTCGCCCTGGTCTGTTCCGGACCGAACGGCGCGAACCCGCACCACCACGCGGGCGAGCGGGTGATCGAGGACGGCGACATGGTCGTGCTCGACTTCGGCGGGCTGCGCGACGGCTACGGCTCCGACATCAGCCGGACCGTGCACGTCGGCGAGCCGACCGAGGAGGAGCTGACCGTGCACGACGTCGTACGGCGAGCGCAGCAGGCCGCCTTCGACGCCGTCGCCCCCGGCGTGCCGTGCGAGGAGATCGACCGGGTCGCCCGCCGGATCATCACCGAGGCCGGGTACGGCGAGCAGTTCGTCCACCGGACCGGCCACGGCATCGGCATGAGCGGCCACGAGCCGCCCTACCTCGTCGAAGGCGAAGGACGGCAGCTCGTGCCCGGGATGTGCTTCTCCATCGAGCCCGGTATCTACCTCAAGGGGCGGTTCGGGGTGCGCATCGAGGACATCGTCACCGTCACCGAGACCGGTGGCGAGCGGTTCAACCTCACCACGCGCGAACTGGCCGTCGTCGGCTGACGTGATCATCGCGTCAGCCATGCTGCTTCAGGCGGCGAAATGTCCGCCGAAACCGCATGGCTGACGCGACGATCATGCTTGAGGGGCGCTCGAGTGGGGTAGAAGACCGCCGTGCGTGTCATGGTCTTCGCCCCGGCGCCGCAGTTGACGGTGACCGTCGAACGTCCCTCGCGGGGCGGCACCGACGAGATCCACCTCCACGCCGGCGGTCAGGGTGTCTGGCAGGCCCGGATGATCGCCTCACTGGGCGCGCAGGTGGTGTTCTGCACCGCGCTCGGCGGCGAGGCCGGGCAGGTGCTGTCCACCCTCATCGAGTCCGAGGGCATCGAGTCCAGGGTCGTCGAGACGAACTCGGCGACCGGGGCGTACGTCCACGACCGGCGGGGCGGCGAACGCCGTGAGGTCGCGGTCATGCCCGGCGAGGCGCTCGGCCGGCACGAGCAGGACGAGTTGTACGGGCTCGCCCTCAGCGAAGGTCTGCGGTCTCAGGTCAGCGTGCTGAGCGGCATGGCGGAGACGCAGGTGCTGCCGCCCGACATCTACCGGCGGCTGGCCGGCGACCTGCGTCGCAACGGCGGAACCGTGGTGGCCGACTTGTCCGGGGCGTACCTGGACGCGGTGCTGGAAGGCGGGCTGGCCCTCGCCAAGGTGTCGCATGAGGAACTCGTCCGGGACGGCCGGGCCCCGACCGAGCGGACCGCCGACCTCATCTCGGCCATGCGACGGCTGCGCGACGGGGGAGCGCGGGCGGTCGTCGCCACCCGGGCCGAGAAGCCGGCGCTCGCGTTGCTGCCCGACCCCGAGGACACCATCGTCGAGGTACGCATGCCCGAGCTGGAACCGGCCGACCATCACGGCGCCGGTGACTCGATGACGGCCGGGATCGCCACGGTGCTGGCCCAGGGCGGTGACCTGCCCGCCGCCGTACGCCTCGGCGCGGCCGCCGGAGCGCTCAACGTGACCCGCCACGGACTCGGCACCGGCCGGGCCGACGCCATCGCGCGCCTGGTCGAGCGGGTGTCGCTGCGGGCGTACGAGGGCGAGCCGATGCCGCCCATGGACGGTCACGCCACGCCCGACGAACTCGCGCATCGGACCCAGCCGGGAGGCCCAGCATGACCAGGGTGGTGGTGACCAACGACGACGGCATCGACGCGCCGGGCCTGCATCAGCTCGCCGCCAGCCTCCACGAGGCGGGACTCGACGTGGTCGTCGCCGCACCGAGCCGGGAGCGCAGCGGTAGCAGCGCCGGGATCACGGCGACCGAAGAGGGCGGCCGCATCGTCGCGGAGGAACGCGAACTGCCCGGGCTGCCGAACCTGTGCGCGTACGCGGTCGCCGCGACGCCGGGCTTCATCGCGATGATCGCCGCCCGGGGCGCGTTCGGCGATCCGCCCGATCTGCTGCTCTCCGGGATCAACCGCGGGGCCAACTGCGGCAACGCCGTCCTGCACTCGGGCACGGTCGGGGCCGCGTTCACCGCCGCGATCGGAGGCGTACGCGCGATGGCGGTCTCGCTCGACGTCCCGCACGGCAAGGTCGACGGGGACCTCCATTGGGCGACGGCCGGACGGCTCGCGGTGGAGCTGCTTCCGCTGCTCGACCAGGTGCCCACGTCGGTGGTGCTGAACCTCAACGTCCCCGACGTCCCGGAAGTCGCCGGACTTCGGCAGGCCCCGTTCGGCGGCTTCGGACAGGTGCAGATCGGACTGGCGGAGATCACCGCAGGGGCAGTACGCACAACCCTGGAGGAGACCTCCGAACAGCCCAAACCCGGGACGGACCTGGACCTGCTCGCCCAGGGGTACGCCACGATCACGCCGGTGCGCCCGTTGCAGGAAGCCCCGATCGAGCTGACCCTGCCCCGCTGAGGCCCCCCGCTCGGCGGCCCCGGCGGGCCTTCGCCCGCCCGCCCCGCTGGCTGTACGCCCGCGCCGCTGGCTGTACGCCCGCGCCGCTGGCTGTACGCCCGGCGCGCTGGCTGTCCGCCCTGCCCCGCTGGCTGTCCGCCCTGCCCCGCTGGCTGTCCGCCCGCTGGCTGTCCGCGCGATCATGAACTAACGGTCGTGATCAACATCCTGATCAACTCCGCGACGGACTGATCAACTCGGATATGTCTGACCCCCTTCGTAGGCTGCGCCCGTGAGCATGGAGTCGACTGTGGAGTTCACCGTGGCGACCGCGCCGTTCGCTCGGGCCGCCGCGCGCGCCGACCGGCTGCTGCCGCCCCGGGCGGCCCGCGCGGGCGGCGTACGGCTGGACGTCACCGGGCAGCAGGTGCGGCTGAGCGCGTCCGGCGAGGAGGCGGCGGTCTGGGGTGACGTCGCCGCCGTCGCGAACACCGACGGGGTCGTGGCGGTAGGTCGCCGGGCGCTGGCCTCGGTGCTGGCCTCGCTCGACGCTCCGGAGGTCCGCGTACGCGTGGAGGGGTCGCGCCTGGCGATCCGCACCGGCACTGCCCGCTTCGCGTTGCCGCTGCTCGATCCGGCCGCGCTCGGTTCCGTTCCGGAGCCGCCGCCGGTCGCCGGGCGGGCGCCGGCCGAGGCGGTCAAGGCGGCCGTCGCGGCGGTCGCCGGAGCGGCGTCCCGTGACGGATTGCCGCTGTTCAGCGGCGTACGCGTCCGGTCGGACGGCGATCGGCTCCGGCTTGCCGCCACCGACCGGTTCCGGCTGGCCGTCGCGGCGGTGCGCTGGACCGGCGAGGGAGCGGTCGACGTCCTGATCCCGGCCGGCATCCTCGCCGAGGCGGCCCGGGTGGTGTCGGGAGCGGAGGTGACGCTGCTCGCCGATGCTGATCGGCTCGGGCTGTCCTGGGCCGAGGGTGGCGTCGCGGTGTCCTCCCTCGCGTTGCCGTTCCCGGACGCGCAGCTCGACCGGCTGCTCGGCGTACGCCCGGAGTGCACCGTCGACGTGGAAGCGGGCCGGCTTCGGGCGGCGGTCGAGCGGGCGATGCCGTTCGCCGGTCCGATCGGGACGGTGACGCTGGAGGCGGCCGACGGCGTCGTGGTGGTCCGCGGGTCCGACGACGGCGCGGGCGACTCCCGGGAGGAGGTCAAGGCGCAGACGGCTGGCTCCGCGACCGCGTTCTACCAGGGCCGTTACCTGCTCGACGCGCTGCGCCCGTTCGGCGACGAGCGGGTGGTGCTCCGCCTCCAGACCGGTATCCAGCCGACGAGCGTCAGCGCCGCGGCCGACGACACCGACGGCACCGAGCTGCGCTATCTCGTCGTGCCGCTGCGGAAGGCTCCGTAATCTGCTCAGGTGACCCGTGAGCTGATCGTCCTCGGCACCGCCAGCCAGGTGCCGACCCGCCAGCGCAGCCACAACGCGTACCTGCTGCGCTTCGACGAGTACGGCGTGCTGTTCGATCCGGGTGAGGGCGCGCAACGGCAGATGCTGCTGGCCGGGCTGCCTGCCTCGGCCGTCGACCGGATCTGCGTGACCCACTTCCACGGCGATCACTGCCTCGGGCTGCCCGGGATCATCCAGCGGCTGTCGCTCGACGGCGTAGACCATCCGGTGCCCGTGCATTTTCCGGCGAGCGGGGCGACCTTCTTCGAACGGCTGCGGCATGCGAGCTTCTTCCTCGACCGTTCGCCGGTCGAGGCGGCTCCGATCGAGGCCGACGGGCTCATCGGCACCGGCCCTTTCGGTTCCCTGTACGCCCAACGTCTGCGCCATTCCGTCGAGTCCTACGGCTACCGGCTCGTCGAGCCGGACGGCCGGCGGATGCTGCCGGATCGGCTGGCCGCGGCGGGCATCTACGGTGCGGAGATCGGCCGTGTGCAGCGCGAGGGCGGCCCGCTGCTGGAACAGGTCAGCGAGGTACGCCCCGGCCAGGTGGTCGCGTTCGTCATGGACACCGGGCTGTGCCCGGCCGCGGTCGAGCTGGCCGCCGGGGCAGACCTGCTCGTCATCGAGGCGACCTTCCTCAGCAGCGAGACCGAGCTGGCGGCCATCTCCGGGCACCTCACGGCGGCTCAGGCCGGCTTGATCGCGGCCGAGGCGGGCGTACGCAGACTCGTCCTCACGCACTTTTCGCAGCGCTACACCGAACCGCACGCGTTCGCGGAGGAGGCGGCTCAGGCGTACGCGGGCGAGATCGTCGTCGCGGAGGACCTCACGCGGGTCCCGCTCCCGCCCCGCCGCTGACCACCCCGTTGACCCGCCCGTTGACCCGCCCGCTGGATCAGGGTTCTCGGTCGAATCACGCTCCAAGATTCGACCGAGAACCCTGATCCAGCGCCAAAAAGCGGCAGAGCTAAGGAGCGCGAGCGGGTCAGGGGGTGGGGAGTTCGACGGCCGCCCGGGCCTTGACGAAGTCGCTCGTCACGCTCGCCGAGGTGCGGTAGTAGAACCCGAGCACGCCGTAGGTCTCCTGGTCGGCCCAGAGACAGACGGCGATCGTGATCCCGCTGGCTTTGGCGTCGGCGCATTTGGCGCTGCCGCCGAGCGGGCCGGGGTTGACGTCGTGGAACGGACCGGCGTTGAGGCTGGTCTTGAGGCCGTGGGTCATGCCGCCGGCCCAGGACGCGGGGTCGCCGACGGGCGCGTCGACCGCGATCACCATGGTGAGCTTCTGCTTGGCGAGGTTGCCGTAGAACCCCGAAACGGCGTCCTCGGTCTCCGGCGCGGTGTCCTTGAACTGCAGCGTCATGCCGTCGGCCAGCTTCTGGAGGGTGGCGTCGGTCAAGCGCGGCTGGCTCAGCAGCTTCGCGGGCAGGGTCACCTTCCGTGTCGCCGCCTCGGTCGCTCGCGCCGCCGGCGACTCGGCCGCGCTGGGGCTGGCGAAGGCGGTGGGCACGGCGATCGGTTCGGCGCGGTCCGCGCGGGGGATCAACAGAAGACCTCCGACGAGGCCCGCAGTGATCACGGCCACGCCGAGCGCCAGCCACACGGCGGTCCTGCTTCGCTTCGACTGGTACGCCTCAAGCCGGGGTGTCTGATCCGTCATCGCAGCTCCTGGGGGGTGAGCCAGTGATGCTAGTCGAGCCCGAAGCGCCGATGGAATCCCAGCTCGGCGCGTCCGTGGTGATCGTCACTCGGTCGAGCGTTGGGTGATCGCCGATCTTGGGTTTAGAGTCCGGTGTACGGAACGGTTTCGTACACCGTGACTCGAAGGGGGAGGGGAAGCCATGACCGACACCATGTCGCAGCCGGACGTCGACGTGCGCCGACCCGTCTCGCGCCGGGGGGCTGGTCGCCGCGAGGCGATCTGCGAGGCGGTCTTCGAGTTGCTCGCCGAGGTCGGCTACGACCGGATGACGATGGACCACGTGGCGGAGCGCGCGCACGCCAGCAAGGCCACCATCTACCGGACCTGGGCCGACAAGCCGGAGATGGTCGTCGACGCGATCGTCCAGCACTTCGGCGAGGAGCCACCCCCGGTCGACACCGGGTCGCTGCGCGGCGACCTGCTCGACCTCATGGACCGGGCGTGCACGGCCGCGAACCGTGCCGACGGCGACGTCATCACCGGCCTCATCACCGCGGCGGGTCACACGCCCGCCCTGGCGAAGGCGCTGCAACGCACCATCTTGGAGTCCAAGGCGTTCCTGTTCACCACCATCGTGGAGCGGGCGATCGCCCGGGGCGAGGTTCCGCAGGGCACCGACGCCCAGACTCTGCAAGAAGTGATGCACGCCATGATCGTGAGTCACAAGACCTGGCAGTGCGGCCCGATGGCCGAGGCGTACGCGGTGCACGTCGTCGATGACGTGCTGCTGCCCGTGCTGCGACGGTCCGCCGGCTGAAATATCGCCTTCAATCCAGCGAAATCCAATTGTCGGACACGGCTTCTAGCCTGACCGGGTCCGGCGGCGGACGCGTGCGCTCTTCGGCCGCCATCTCACACCTCAACGGGAAGGGACATTCATGTCCAACGACACCACGACGGCGCCCACCTCCGTCGGCACCTCGTCCCGGGTCGACGCCGGTCAAGCGGCGTCGCACCCGCCGGACCGACGGCGCTGGCTGGCCCTGGTCGTCATCGCCATCGCGCAGCTCATGGTGGTCCTCGACGCGACCATCGTGAACATCGCGATGCCGTCGGCGCAGGAGGCGCTGAACATCTCCCAGGCCGACCGGCAGTGGATCGTCACGGCGTACACGCTGGCCTTCGGCGGCCTGCTGCTGCTCGGCGGCCGCATCGCCGACTTCGCCGGGCGCAAGCGTGTGCTGCTCATCGGCCTCGCCGGCTTCGCCCTCGCTTCCGCGCTGGGTGGTGTGGCTCAGAACGGCGCCATGCTCTTCGCCGCCCGAGCGCTTCAGGGTGTCTTCGGCGCACTGCTCGCCCCGGCGGCGTTGTCCCTGATCACGGTGACGTTCACCGAGGTCAAGGAGCGGGCGAAGGCGTTCGGCGTGTTCGGCGCCATCTCCGGCGGCGGCGCGGCCGTCGGCCTGATCCTGGGCGGTCTGCTCACCCAGTACCTCGACTGGCGCTGGTGCCTGCTGGTGAACATCCCGGTCGCGGCGATCGCGATCCTGCTGGCGATCCCGATCGTCCGGGAGAGCAAGGCGCACGGCAACACCAAGTACGACATCCCCGGCGCGGTGCTGTCCACTGCCGGTCTGGTCACCCTCGTCTACGGCTTCACCAAGGCCGCCGAGGACGGCTGGACGTCGGGCGTCACGCTGACCCTGTTCGCGATCTCGGCGGTGCTGCTCGTCGCGTTCGTGGTCGTCGAGGTGCGGAGCGAGCACCCGCTGCTGCCGATGCGCGTGGTGCTGCAGCGCAACCGGGGCGGCTCCTACCTGACCTCGGTCACCCTGGGCGCGGGCATGATGGGCATGTTCCTGTTCATGACCTACTACTTCCAGGGGACGCTGCAGTACTCGCCGCTCAAGAGCGGTGTCGCGTACCTGCCGTTCTCGGCCGGCATCATCCTCACGGCCGGTCTGGGCAGCGCGATCCTGCCGAAGGTCGGACCGCGGGTGATGATGACGGTCGGCGCGCTGCTCGCGACCGGCGGCATGCTGTGGCTGACCCAGCTGAAGGCGGACTCGTCCTACCCGAAGCTGATCATGCCCGCCCTGGTCATCATGGCGGTCGGCATGGCCTGCTGCTTCGTGCCGCTGGGCAACACCGCGCTGTCGGGCGTGTCCGAGCACGACGCCGGCGTGGCCAGCGCGATGATCAACACCTCGCAGCAGGTCGGCGGGTCGCTCGGCGTGGCCGTGCTCAACACGGTGTTCACCACGGCCGTCGCGAACTACATCGTCGACAACGGCGGACCGACCCCGCAGAACCAGGCGCTGGGCGCGATCCACGGCTACAACGTGGCGTTCACGGTCAGCGCGGTCCTGCTGGCAGTCTCCGCGGTCATCACCTTCGTGATGATCCGGCGGGACCGGACCAACTCGGCCGTCCCGGGCGGCGCCGTCCACATCGGATAGGTTCACGGCACGGAACAGGGGCGGGCTCCCAGGAGGGAGTCCGCCCCTGTCGTGTCGCTGCTATTTCGCGTACACCTCGAATTCCCAGAGCGAGTAGCCGTAGGACGTGGCGCGCGTGACGCCCGTCATACGCACGTACCTCGCGCTGACCGGCGTGAAGGCGTCGATGTCGAGGCCGCCGTTGCCGGTGGTGGTCGACCAGACCGTGGTCCAGGCGCTGTTGTCGGTCGAGACCTCGATCCGGTACGCGCGCCCGTAGGCCGATTCCCAATGCAGCAGGACCCGGCCGACGGTCTGGGCCGAGCCGAGGTCGACCTTGATCCAGTTGCTGTCGTTGTAGGAGCTGGACCAGCGCGAACCGTCGTTGGCGTCGACCGCCTTGCCCGGCGTGTAGCTGGTCAGGAACTGCGTGCTGGACGCCGTCGCGGTCTTGCCGTTGGCCAGGTTCGCGATGGTGTCGCCGCGGTGCGCGGGGAACGAGACGACCTGCTGGTAGGTCGGGCGGTTCTGCCAGCTGATCTTGTCGTCGGTGATCCCGCCGAGCGGGGACTGCACGACGCTGTCCGCACACCACTGGTCGCCCGCCGAGCAGTACTTGTCCGCCGGGTACACCGTGGCCGCCGGCGTCGCCGCCGCGCTGCTCAACGTGCTGAGCAGCATCGATCGGCAGGCGGTCAGGCTGCCGCCGCCGCAGTAGGTCGCCGCGAGCGGGCCGCTGACCGGCCGGCCGAGGACCGCGCGCAGATCCTTGCTCACGTAGCCCCACCAGCCGTGCTGGAACGACGAGCCCTTGTGGCCCTGGGTGTCGTTCAGCGATCCGCCGCTGCCGGCCGGATCCTGCTGCCCGCCCGACGGCGACTCGTTGATCTGCATCGCGCCGACCAGGGAGGCGTACAGGCTGTCGCCCAGCGTCGGTTTGAACTCGCCGGAGACCAGCAACGGCCACCAGGCGTCGAAGACCCGGATCGCGTCGGCGTACTGGTAGGCGTGCGATCCGGCCGACGTCTCCAGCCGCCGTCCACCCGCGTTCAGCCAGGTACGCAGACTGCTCACGAGCGCGGCCTGATTGGCGTCGGTGACGGTCTGGCTCTCGATGACGTCCAGCGCCAGATCCAGGGTCTCGGTCGCCCTTAGATCGGAGACTGCGGCGTCGGCCATGACGCGTACGACGTCGGCGCGGGTGAGTTTCCGCCCGCCCGCCGTCGCCGCGCGGACGCCCTTGTCCAGCAACTGCGCCCGGTGCACGGGGCCGAAGCTGAAGTTGCCGTCGGCGGCGCTGTAGTCACCGGCCTGCTTGTTGTTCCAGCTGACGAAGAAGTCCTGGTTCACCGCCTGCGGATGCGCGCTCGCGGGCGTGTATGCGGCCGTGTTGGTGTCGGGGTTCCAGCTGACCCACTCGTGCGCGGCGTCGGCCTTCTGCGGCAGGTTCGGATCCGCCGTCGACTGGCGCTGCGGGTTCGATCCCGAGTTGAAGTAGGCCGCCTGGGTGTTGTTGAGGTAGAACCAGTTGAAGGCGTATCCGACGTTGGACGCCGAGGTCGTGAACGCGGCGGCGTCGCCCATCTGCGACGGGTCGTTGAACATCTGGAAGCCGATCGCCGAGTCGGCCTCGTGGCGATAGGTCGAGCGCAGCGACGTGTACGCCGTCGGCACGCCCCCGGCCAGCCCGCGATGCGTGACCAGGCCGTACTTGGTGCGGTAGGTGATCAGGGAGTAGGACCCGGCCGGCGTCGAGTCCGCCGTCGTGGGCTGCCACGCGTTGTCCTGCCGCAGCGTCTCCATCGGCGTGCACACCCCCCGGAACAGGTACGCCATCGAGTTCACCGTCGGGGTGGACCCGTTGGTCTCGCAGAGCTGGACGGCGTACGTGTCGGTGATGTCCTGCCCGGCGGAGGTGGCACTCCAGGCGTAGTCCTGGCCCCGGCCGAGCTGCACGTAGAGGTTGACCCCGGCGAACGACGCGCCCCGGGCGCTGATCCCGGGTCCCTGCAGCTCCTCCAGCATGAGCAGCTGCGGCGAGAAGTAGCCGGTCTGCGGACCGAACACGGCGATGGGGTTGCCGGTCGCGGTCATGGAGCCGGAGACGACGATCGCGTTCGACATGCCTTTGCGCTCGGTGGCGGGCTCGACGGCCTCGGCGGACACCCCGGCACTTCCCGTTCGGTTGTAGACGACCGGTACCCCGGACGTCGTGCCTCGGTCGGGCAGCACCACACCCGTGGCGTTCGCTGGTGACTGCCCGTAGGGGAAGCTCTGCCCATTGTGGAGTGTGAGCAGCGTCTCCGGGTCGTTCTGCTCCCGGAAGGCGCGCCAGACCTGGTCGCCGACGGTCGCGCCGTACTTCGCCTGGGCTTCCACCCGGACGAGCGCCGAGGCCATCTCGCCGCCGCCACCACCGCCGAACAGGCCGCCGACGACGCCGGAGATGGCCACGATGTCGGTGACCTTGAAGGGTTCCGGGCCGCCCTCGTTGGTGACCGCGTCGAGGTGACCGGTGAGCACGTACTCGCCGGGGCAGTCCACCGGCGACTGACTCATGCAGTGGTTGATGTACGCGTTGACGCCCGCGATGTACTGCGTGATGTCGGTGTAGAGCTGCGCTCCACGGGCGCCGCGGCTCTGCAGGGCGGTCACCTGCGCCTGCAGATCCGCTTCGGTGTACGGCGAATTGCGCCAGACGCTCTGCTCCAGCTCCTGATTGCCGGGTGAGCCGCCGGCGAAGGTCGTCAGGGTGCCCCGGCCGACATGCCGCAGCAGATCCATGAGGAACAACCGGTCCTGCGCACCGGCGTACCCGGCGCCGAACATGGTGCCCTCACGGGTGGTTCCCGTGACGTGCGGTACGCCGGTCGCCTTGTCGCGCACGATGGTGACGTCGGACCGGGGGCTGATCGTGCTCTCCACCTGCCCGGCCGGCACCCCGAAGGCGCCGTCGTTGTAGAACTGGCCGATCTGCTCGTCCGTCAACCCGGTGTACGCGCTGAGCAGGTTCGCGTACGCGGCGAGCTGGTCGGCGGAGTGGGCCGGGCGGGTGCCGATGCTTTGGTGCAGCAGGATTCCGGCCAGCGTGGCGTTGCCGTTCTCGCCCGGCGGCAGGATGTCGTTGCACTGGTCGAGGCAGTAGTCGTTCGTCTTGAGGTACGCGCTCGCGGCGGCCGCGGGGGCGGCTGGGGCGACGGCGACCATCGCGGCGGTGAGGACCAGGACGAGGGTGGCCCTGGTTTGGAATTTGACGGACATGGGCAGTGTCCTTTCACGACGGAACTCTCGGGTAATGCGAAAGGTTGTCGCGTTTACCGGACAGTAACGTTTAGCGCCCTCAATGTGAAGGGGTCAAAGATGTTCGCCTGGATCGGAGTCGCCCTCTTCGCGATCTCGCTGCTCGTGCAGTGGCTGGACGTGGAGACCAACGACATCATCAACGCGTCGACGCTCAACACCGCGGGTCTGCTCTTCGTGGCCCTCTCGCTCGCGGGATGGGCGCCTCGGGCGTACTGGCGGGGTCGCCGCCGCTGACCCACCTCGGCCCGCGAGGGCTTGCGAGCCGTCCCCGCGGGCCCCTTAAATGATCTAGGCGAGAAATGGCTGCCCCAACGACCATTTCTCGCCTGGATCGTTTTCGTCGCCGCACAAACACGGGTGCCCGCCCTCCGAATCAGGAGGGCGGGCACGGCTGCGCCTGGAGCTACAGGTCCTGCGGACGCGTCTTTCGGCCGGACAACACGTCCCGCATCTTGTCGATCGTGCCGAGCGCTGGGTCCACCACCTTGTTGAGTGGCGGGGTGGACGGCGTGTTCGGGTGCGGCCGGGTCGGCGCCGCCTCCTCGAAGATGTCGATCCGGTTGCCCAGCTTCACTTGCTCTTCGCGGTCGAGCCGGCGGCGCAGCTCGGGGTAGATGTCCTCGTCGGCCGTGCGTACGTGCCGGCGCAGGTGCAGGTCGGCTCGCGCGAGCAGGGCGGCGAACTCCGCACCGTCGGGGTCCGCCTTGTGCAGGTCGGCCAGGACGCGCAGGATCTCGCGATCGGCTTCGATCTCGTCGTCGACGATCCGGTCGCCGTTGTCGAGGGCGGTGCGGGCGGCCGGGTAGAGCTCCTGCTCCTCGGCGGACAGGTGACGGCTCATCGCGGCGATGAAGGCGTCGGCGATCTGCCGGGTCTCGGTCGTCCCGGTCGTGACGGCGCCGGTCGCGGTCAGGGCATCTTCGAGGAGGGTCTGCAGCCGGGTGTGCTCGTCGGCGAGAACGCGTGCGATGCCGCGTCCGCCCCATTCCTCGGACTCCCAGCTCTCCGGATCCGTTACAGTCAAGGCTCCTCCTTCGGTCGGCGAGGTGATTGCCCGTCCGGCCGGTTTCCGAAACCCCGCCGGAGTGCCGATGCGTCGTTTCACCCTCCTCGCCGACATCGTGCCGACATGGCCGGACGGGCCGGCGTGGGCCGACGGGCCGACTCCTGGCCAGGGCTGGAGTGAACAGGGCTACCTACGGCTCGTCGGCATCCTGATCGGCGTGGGCATCCTCTGGTTCGCGATCCGGTCGATCTTCGGCAAGAAGAAGTAGGTGATCCGGGGTACCGTGCGTGCATGGTGGGCGAAGACTCGGCGCCCGGCTGGAGCGCGATCGACGCCGCGTTGGAGCGGCTCTACGGCGATGCCGTCCCGCTGCACGTCGCCCCGGAGCTGCCGTCCTACCTCGGCGGAGTCGAGGCGCTCGACGGGATCAGCATCTACGCGCGGGAGGATCCGGTGCCGCACTGGCACCTGATCAGCTACGGGATGTCGGAGCTGTACGAGAAGCGCAGCGAGAATCCGGTCGACTCCGGATTCGGCTTCGAGTTCACCCTCCGGGCCGCACGCCGTCCGGCCGGGGATGCGCCGCCGGCCTGGGCGGTGCTGCTGATCCAGCAGCTGTCGGCTTACGTGCTGGCGACGGGGGAGTGGTTCACGCCGGGCCAGACGTTGCGGCCGGGCCGGTTGACCCTGGGCGACCTGGACACCCGGCTGACCGCCCTGGGCTTCATTGTGGACAGTGAACTGGGCACCATCCCCACGCCGTTCGGCGGGCTGGCGTTCCTGCAGATCGTGGCGCTCTCCGACGCCGAGTACGCGGCCGCCCAGGACGGGAACGCGCGAGTGGTGCTCGACGCCATCGGGGAGAAGGTCCCGCTGCACGTGATCGACCCGGCGCGGCCGTCGCTCTGGTGACTTGACGCCGGACCGTCGCCCGCCAGGTGGATCCTCCGCCGGATCACGGTTCCCGGTCGAATCTTGCCCCAAGATTCGACCGGGAACCCTGATCCAGCGCCGGAAGCGGCAGCGCCCGAAGCGGCAGCGCCGGAAGCGGCAGCGCCCGAAGCGGCAGCGCCAGGCGCAGCGCCTGCGTCAGGAGATGTCGCGGTTCCGGGTGATGAGGGTGCCGATGACGCCGGTGACCGCGGCCCAGGCGAGCAGGACGAGCCCGCCGACCCAGTAGTGCGGCTGTTCCGGCAGGTCGACTCCGCTGACGAGCAGGCTGGACGCGTTGGACGGCAGGGCCCAGGCGAGCTGCTGGATCCAGTCCTGGTCGAGCCACAGCGACAGCAGCTGGACGATGATCGAGACCGCCAGGGTGCCGACGAGGTACAGGATCAGCGCCGTGACGGTGGCCCCGATCTGGCTGCGGATCAGGACGCCGAAGCCGACGCCGATGAGCCCCCACAACGCGAAGGCGAGCAGGTTCAGCAGGATCGAGCGGATGACCGCCGAGTCGCCGAACGCCGCCTCGGCGTTCTCGATGTTGAGGAAGATGACCGTGCCGATGACGCTGAGCACGGTCGTCACCGCCCAGAGCAGGAAGCCGAAGATGGCCGCCGCCACGGTCTTGGCGACGATGACGGCCGTCCGGTGCGGGGTCGCCAGGAAGGTCGTCGTGGCCGTCTGGTGGTAGAACTCGTTCGTCACCGTCAGGATGCCCAGCAGCAGCACGAACATCAGGCCGAAGTACTGCCCGGTGGTCGCGAGGTAGGCGGTCATCGCCGCCGGTTTGGCCATCGCGCTGAAGGTCGCGGCCTGATCGTCCGGTACGCCCTCGGGGTTGAGGACGTAGTGCGACTGGACGGCGTTGACGAGGAAGGAGAGTCCCCAGAGGACGACCGTGCCGAGCGCGAAGAGCCACCACACGTTGGTGGTGCGGATCTTCAGGAACTCGCTGCGGATCAGGTTCATCGGATGGCCTCCTTGCCCGCGGTCAGCTCGAGGAAGACCCGTTCGAGGTCGGGCCGCTCGGTGACCAGTTCGTGCAGCGCGACTCCGGCCCGCAGCGCGGCTTCGCCGACGGAGGCCGCGGTCGCGCCGGTGACGACGAGCGCGCCGTCGTCCTGCCGGGCGACGGTCGCCGAGTCCAGCGCCGCGATCAGCTCGTCCGGCTTGGGCGTACGCACCCGGACCAGGCCGCCGTCGCCCATGTTGCCGACGATGTCGCTGACGGCGCCCTGCGCGACGAGCTTGCCGGCCGCGATGATGACGACGTCGTCGGCGAGCAGTTCCATCTCGGAGAGCAGGTGGCTGGAGACGAGGATGGTGCGACCCTGGGCGGCCAGGGACTGCAGGAAGTCACGCATCCAGCGGATGCCCTCGGGGTCGAGGCCGTTGGCCGGCTCGTCGAGGATGAGCACCTGCGGGTCGCCGAGCATCGCCGTCGCGATGCCGAGCCGCTGGCGCATGCCCAGCGAGTATCCCTTGAACTTCCGGTTGGCCGCCGGAGTCAGCCCGACGATGGCGAGGACTTCGTCGGCCCGCGACGCCGGCAGCCCCGCCGCCGCGCAGATGACCCGGAGGTGGTTACGGCCGGTCCGGCCCTTGTGCGCGCTGGACGCCTCCAGCACCGCCCCGACGCTCTTGGTCGGGTCTGTCAGGTCTGCGTATCGGTTGCCGCCGATGGTCGCCGTCCCGGCGGTGGGACGGACGAGGTTCAGCAACATTCGCAAAGTGGTGGTCTTGCCCGCGCCGTTCGGCCCGAGGAAACCGGTCACACGCCCCGGCTTCACGGTGAACGACAGCCCGTCGACGGCCTTGACCTGTTTGTAGTGTTTGGTCAGGCCGGACACGACGATCTCACCGTTGGTGATCTCACTGCCCATCGGCACAGTGTGTCGTACGGGGTCAACGCGAAACCATCAGGGTTGTCCCCTATGACTCGGTGGATGTCCACAGCGTGGCATGATCATCCTCCGTTCGGCCTTCCAGCCTGGTCAGCAAGGCGTCGGCTGGAGTGCGGCCTCGTGTGACGAAGCGGTCGGCGTACTGGGCGACGCGCGCGCTGACCGGTGGCGGGGCGCCGAGCCGGGGCAGGGCGTCGAGCGCGGCCTCGAAGCAGGTCGCCGCGGCGATCGCGAAGGCGGGGCGGCTCAGCCCGTGCCGGGCCGCCTCCTGCCACACCCTCGGTATGTGGCGCAACGGTTCGCAGGCGTCGGCGGCCCGATCCGCCGCGCGGGCGTCGGTGAGCAACGCGGTCGCGACCGCGAAGGGCACGGTCCACTGATCGCCGGGCTGGGCGTCGATCATCCGCAGTTCCAGGTAGCCGCGGGGGCGTACCGGCGGGAAGAGGGTGGTCAGGTGGTAGGCCAGATCGTCGGCGGTCGGTGGACGAGGTAGCCCGGTGCGGATCCAGTCGCGGAAGGTGAGCCCCTCCGGCACCAGCCAGGGCCCTTCAGCTTTGCGTACGCAGAGCACGGCGGCGTCCAGGGCGTACCGCGCCCAGGCTTCGCGGGGATCGTCGCCGGTCGGCGGGCGCGTACGCCCCGGGTCGAGACTGGCCCAGACCGCCTGGCGCGTGGATCGCCAGCCGGTCGGGAGCCCGCGCGCGATCGGTGAGTTCGCGAAGGCCGCGACGAGTACCGGGCCGAGGTCGTGGGCGAGCCGCCAGCGCTCGCGGAAGCCGAGCGGACCGCGCGCCTCGTGTCCGGAGTGGACGCAGACTTGCACGGAGGCGGTGCCGGTCATCATCCAGCGCCCGGCGTCGCCCCGGCGGTCCAGGTAGGTCTCCATCGCCGCGTATCGGGGCGCGTCGAGCAGGCGGTGGGGCGGCCGGACGGGATCCAGCCCGGCGCCGACCAGAGAGATTCCGGCCTCGGCCAGTGCGGATCGGACGGACGCCACCTCGGTGGTCATGTCGGCCAGCGCGGCGGCGACGGTGCCCGCCGGACGCGAGCTGAGTTCGAGAGCGCCGCCCGGTTCCCAGGTCAGCGCGGCCCAGCGCGGCAGGGCGGACGCCGCGGTCAAGGCCGCCTGGGCGGTGTCGAATGGTACTCGTTCACGCGGCTGCCGCTTGTCCACGAGCAGCCATTCCAGCTCGACCCCGAGTTGCGGGTCGGCCCCCGGATGGACGGTGCGCGCCGCGACGAACTCCTCGGCCTCGCGCTCGCCGATCGGGCGCGCGGGTTCGGGTTCCGGTGGCGTGTCGGGTAGGGCCGGGGTGACGGACGAGGGGCGAGCGTTCATGGCGCCCTCCGGCTCGACGGAGACAGAGATATCCGTAAATCATATGGGAAATGTGAAGTATCCTCCAAGGCCAGATTGTGTTGCGGTATCTTCGCCGAATGATGAACACCGCCGCGCGGATCGCCGACGAGGTGCTGTTTCCGGCCGCCACGGAGGTCGACCGCGCGGACCGCGTACCGGTGTCGCATGTGGAGATACTGGCCCGCGAGGGCTTCTACGAGGCGGTCGGCGGCCCGGTCGATCAGGTGGGACCGCTGGTCGCGGCGTTCGCGGGCGGCTGCCTGGCCACGGCGTTCGTCTGGCTCCAGCATCGGGGGCCACTGCGGGCCGCGGCCTCGTCTCCAGAGCCAGGGGTACGCGAAAAGTGGCAGGCGTCGTTGGCACGTGGCGAGGTCCGGGGCGGGATCGCCCATTCCGGCGCCCGGCCGGGCGCCGGCGGGCTCAAGGCGTCCGAGTCGGCCGGAGGTTGGCAGCTGACCGGGCAGGCGGCCTGGGTCACCGGCTGGGATCTCATCGACGTCCTGCACGTCGCGGCGATCGGCGACGATGGCTGGGTCCGGTTCTTCCTCGTGGACGCGGTGGAGTCGGGCACCCTGCGAGCACAGATCGTTCCGTTGTCGGCGGCGAACGCCGGCCGGACGGCCACGGTGTCCTTCGACGGCCATGTCGTCTCGGCGGATCGCCTTGTCGCCGCCGAGCCGTACGCCGACTGGGCCGCGCGGGAGGCGCCGGGCTGGGCGCTCAACGGATTCCTGGCGCTGGGCGTCGCCGAGCGCTGCGTCCGGCTGCTGGGCGACTCTCCGGTCGTGCCGGAGTTGACGGCCGACCTGGCCGCTTGCCGTTCGGCGCTGCTCACGGCGGACGCCGGGACGACGCCGGCTGCCCGGGCGACCGCGTCGGAACTGGCGATGCGATGTGCCACGGCGCTGGCGGTGCAGACCGGCAGCCGGTCGGTGCTGCTGGACTCGGCGGCCGGGCGGCTGGTCCGGGAGGCCGCGTTCCTGCTGGTGTTCGGCAGCCGGCCGGTGATCCGGGACGAGCTGCTGCGCCGGATCGTCCCCTCCCGCTAGCGACGGTTCGGGGTGTTCCCGTCAACGGAAAAGGCGGGCCGTGACGTCATCGTCACGGCCCGCCCTTCGGGGTGCTGCTATGTCACTTGACGGCGTTGACCGCCTTGACCACCGCGGTGGCGTTGCCCTGGTGCTTGGCGTACGCGTCGGGGAACGCGGAGCCCTGCACGGTCTGCGCGGCGACGGTGATGGGCATGTTCTGCCATCCCGGCACGCGCTGCAGCGCGCGGTAGAACTTCTTGGCCGACTCGGAGGGGTTCATGATCTCCTTGACCGTGCCCCAGCCGGTGGTGTACCGCTGCTGGAACAGGCCGACCGAGTCGTAGTCGGCGCCGGTGCCCTGGTGGGCGTACTTGAGCGACTCCGGCACGACGTGGCTGGCCAGGTTGTAGAGGTTGCTCTCCTGCATCGCCGTGGCGACGGCGACGATCTGGCCGCGCTCGGAGATACCGAGCTCCTTGCCGGCCTTGACGATGATCGCGGCGTTGTCCATCTGCGTCTGGTTGTAGCCCGCGGTGGGCTTGACCTTGGCCGTGGTCGTCGCGGCCTTGGTGGCCGTCGACTTCGGGGTGGCCTTGGCGGCTGCGGACTTGGCGGGGGACGTCGCGGCCTTGGTGGCCGTGACCACCTGGGCCGCCTTGGCGGTGTTCAAGCTGCTCGGCTCGGCCGTGGCAGCGGAGGTGTGGAGCAGGGCGCTTGCCCCAGCGACGGCCACCAGGCCGAACGCTGCGACACGGCGCGGGCTGGTCGTGAAGCGTTCGCGGATGAGGGTGAAGACCTGCGAAACCTTGTTGGTGAGCATGGTCTTGACGTCGTTGTCTCGGCGCATTGGTCGACCTTAGCGACCGTCTAGAGCCCTGCCCACCTGCACATACGTCGAATGATCACTATGTACGCCATCAATATGGGGGATAGACTGTGCGCGATGGGCCCGGGAAGGCCGCCGACCTGACAAAGTACGCAAAACGCCCATTCCGCCACTCTCGCGCTCAGCGCGTGAGTCGAGGGCGGATCCCTCGGCGCCGATCTCAGTGCTCCGTCACGGCGTGAATACCAAGCGTAAACCCGTAGGGGATGGGTCACAAATCGGTCTCAGACGGGCAATTTTATACGCATAGCGATCTATGTGTCACGCTCCGTGGTTGCCTCGGCGTGGTGCTGGTGTTTGCAGTCAGCCAGGTTCCCCACCGTGATCAGATCTAGTCATGGGGCATTGGTTCGACCACGAGATCGTCGAGACCGGCCGGCTGCCGCTGTTCTGCTTCTTCGCGGGCGTAGTGATCGGCTTCGCGTTCATCCGGATCTCCGTACGCCTCATCCGCGCCCAGGTCAGCTGGTGGCCCGGCAACGTCACCCCGGGCGGCCTGCACATCCACCACGTGGTCTTCGGCGTGATCTTCATGCTCGTCGGCGGAGTGGCCGCCCTGGCCATCCCGCGTGGGCATACCGCCGCCCTGTCCGTGGTCGCGGGGTTGTTCGGCATCGGGGCGGCCCTCGTGCTCGACGAGTTCGCGCTGATTCTGCACCTCGACGACGTCTACTGGTCCGAACAGGGGCGCACGTCGGTCGACGCCGTCTTCGTCGCGGTCGCGGTCTCCGGGATGCTCCTGCTGGGGCTGCGGCCGATCGCGATCGACGAGTTCCTCAACGCCGGCTCCGAGGGCGGCGGCTGGGTCAACTGGGCGATCGCCCTCGCCGGTACGCTCCTCAACCTCGCCCTCGCCGCGATCACCCTGCTCAAGGGGAAGATCTGGACCGGACTGGTCGGGTTGTTCGTCCCCATCCTGCTGTACGTCGGAGCGATCCGGCTCGCCCGGCCGGGCTCGCCCTGGGCGCGCTGGCGGTATTTGAAGGACACGCCCCGGGCCCGGGGGAAGCTGGCCAAGGCGCAGTGGCGGGAACGCCGGATCCGGCGGCCGCTCATCCGGGCCAAGATCTGGCTGCAGGAGCTGCTCGCCGGCCGCTTCGAACCCTGACTTCCGCGAACCCTGACCTCCGCGAACCCTGACCTCCGCGCTGGATCAGGGATCCCGGTCGAATCATGGCCCAAGATTCGACCGGGATCCCTGATCCAGCGCGGAAGGAGAGCCGGTCAGTGGTACTTCTGCTCGCCCGCCGTGATCGCGATCGGCAACGTGTTCTCCGGCGGCGGCAGCGGGCAGGTGGCGTACTCGGTGAAGGCGCAGGGCATGTTGTAGGCGCGGTTGAAGTCGACGCGTACGCGCCCGTCGGCGTCGGGCGCCGGCACCGACAGCGACCGGGAGGCGGCGTACGTGGTGACTCCGCTGGTCGCGTCGCGGAACAGCAGGTCGAGCGAGCCGTCGCCGCCGTCGAACGCGGTGAGCGCCAGCTCCTGCCCGGCCACGGAGAACCGCAGTACGCCGATCGCCGACTCGGCGTGGGTGAGCCCGTCGATCACCGAGCCGATCTTGATCTCCTGCGCCTCGGGGAAGCGCTCGAAGTGGCCGTCGACGACCCAGGCCGGGTCGAAGGCGTACGCCGGAACGCCGGTGAACGAGGTCAGCGTGGGTGACTGCGGATCGCGTACGCGCAGCGCCCACCAGCCGCCGCGCTGGATGACCTCCACCTCGACCTCCCCGGCGTGCACCCGCTCCGGCGTCGAGACGGCGACCTCCCCGTCGATCGGGGTGCCGAGATGGACGAGGCCGTCCGCGCGGTCGGCCGCGACGTAGACGGTGTCGTCCAGCACCCGCCACCGGCCGGGGACGGTGTCGAAGGTGGCCGGATCGGTGCCCAGCCAATGCAGTCCGGTGAGGCTCAACCAGCCGTGCGGATTGCGCAGGCTCCGGTCGCGCCGTTCCCGCCAGCTCTGCCAGCCGGCGAGGAGATCGTCACCCATGGTTCCTCCCAAGATCGTCCGGGAAGCGTACTCCGGGGGTGTGAACAAAATAAGGCCGGTAGGTCGTCCCCACCGGCCTTGGTCCCCTGAAGGATTACGCGCGCAACCAGACGGTCGTGTCCGACGGGACCATGCCGTCGTCGAGCGGGCCGCTGGCCAGCACGATCGTTCCAGCGGGCAGCTCAGCCGGCTCGGTGCCCAGGTTGGACACGCTGATGAGGTCGCCGCGCCGGAAGGCAAGCACCTCGGGCGCCGAGTCGAGCCAGGCCATGGGCGCGTCGCCGAACTCGGGCCGGACGGCGAGGGCCGCGCGGTAGAGCGACAGCATCGACGCGGGATCGCCGTCCTGCGCCTCGGCGGTGTAGTCCTTCCAGCCCGTGGGCTGCGGCAGCCACCCCTCGGTGTCGCCCTGGCCGGAGAACCCGAACGGCGGCTGATCGCCCGACCACGGCAGCGGCACCCGGCAGCCGTCGCGGCCCCGCTCGGTGTGCCCGGACCGCTCCCAGATCGGGTCCTGCCGCAGATCGTCGTCGAGGTCCTCGACCTCCCACAGGCCCAGCTCATCGCCCTGATAGACGTAGACCCCGCCGGGCAGCGCCATCGACAGCAACGCGGCGGCTCGCGCCCGCCGGGTCCCCAGCTCCAGATCAGACGGTACGCCGTGCCGGCGGTCGTCGAAGCCGAAGCCGGTGTAGTCCAGCCGCCCGTAGCGGGTGACCACCCGGGTGACGTCGTGATTGGCCAGCACCCAGGTCGGCGGCGCGCCGACCAGCGCGTGGGCGGCGTTCGTCTCGTCGATGACGGTACGCAGCCGCGCCGGCTCCCAGGGGCAGAACAGGAAGTCGAAGTTGAACGCCGAGTGCAGTTCGTCGGAGCGCAGGTAGCGGGCGAACCCCTCGGGGTCGGGTCCCACGATCTCACCGACGAAGACCCGTTCCCGCTTCGGGTCGGCAGCCGTGTACTCGTCGGCGATGGCGCGCCAGCGCCGGTAGATGGCGTGCACGCCGGGCTGGTCCTCGTACGGCTTGCCCGCGCCGGGCTCCAGCGACGCGATGTCCGGCAGCCCGTCCGCCTTGACCAGGCCGTGCGCCACGTCGATGCGGAAGCCGTCGACGCCGCGGTCCAGCCAGAACCGCAGGATGTCGTCGAACTCCTCGACCACCGCCGGGTTCGCCCAGTTCAGGTCGGGCTGCTCCGGGGCGAACATGTGGAAGTAGTACTCGCCGTCGGCCACGCGGGTCCAGCCCGAGCCGCCGAAGTTCGACTGCCAGTCGTTGGGCGGCAGGTCGCCGTTCGCGCCCCGGCCGGGCCGGAAGTGGAACCGGGCCCGCTCCCGCGAGCCCGGCCCGGCCGCGACCGCGGCCCGGAACCAGGCGTGCTGGTCCGAGCAGTGGTTGGGGACGATGTCGACGATCACCCGCAGCCCGAGGTCGTGGGCCTCGCCGATGAGCGCCTCCACCTCCGCCAGCGTGCCGAAGATCGGGTCGATGTCGCGGTAGTCGGCGACGTCGTAGCCGGCGTCCGCCATGGGCGACGAGTACCAGGGGCTGAACCAGATCGCATCGATACCGAGGGTCTTGAGGTGGCCCAGGCGGGCACGGATGCCGGCCACGTCGCCGACGCCGTCACCGTTGCCGTCGGCGAAGCTGCGGGGGTAGACCTGGTAGATCGCGGCGGTGCGCCACCAAGCGGCGGAGTTCGTCAAGGCAGTCTCTTTCTTGTGTTGGATCGCCTTCAATAGGGGGTCTCGCTGCGCTGCTACTCCTTGACGGCGCCCGTGGTGAGCCCGGCCATGATGCTGCGCTGGAAGATCAGGAAGAAGATCACCGTCGGGATCGCGGCGATGACGGCCGCGGCGATCACGACGTTCTGCGGGGTGCCCCCGGCGAAGGCGTAGATGCCGACGCTGATCGTCCTGGTCTCCGGGGAGGGCTCCACCAGCTTGGGCCAGAGGAAGTCCTTCCAGACGGCGGTCACCGCGAAGATCGAGACGACCCCGAGGATCGGCCGCGAGATCGGCAGGATGATCGACCAGAGGATGCGCAGCGGTCCGGCGCCGTCGACGATCCCAGCGTAGATCAGATCCTGGGGCACCGAGTCGAAGAACCGCTTCAACAGGAAGATGTTGAAGGCGTTGGCCACCGCGGGCAGCCAGATCGCGAACGGCGAGTCCAGCAGGCTGATGTGCAGGATCGGCAGGTCGATCGCGGTCAGGTACTGCGGGACGATGAGGACCATCGCCGGGATCATCAGCGTGGCCAGCATCGCGCCGAGCACGACGTTGCCGAAGATCGGCCGCAGCTTCGACAGGGCGTACGCCGCCGCCGTGTCCAGGACGAGCTGGAACAGCAGCGCCCCGCCCGCGTAATAGATGGTGTTGAACAGCAGCTTGCCGAGCGTCAGGTTGTTCCACGCGTCGATGTAATTCTGCGGGTCCGGGTTCGCCGGGAACAGCGTCGGCGGCGTCTGCGCGACCTCCTGACCCGTTTTCAGGGCGCTGGTCACCATCCAGTAGAGCGGGCCGATGAAGGCCAGCGTGAAGATCACCACGATGGCGATCAGCAGCGTCCAGTAGACCGCCGGTCCCTTGCCCCGGGTGAGCTGCGTGTGCGACAGCAGCGTCCGCGGGCCTTGTTCACGTGTCGTCATCGTCATTCCTGCTTCGCGCTCAGCCGGAGGTAAGCCGCGGAGAAGCCGCCCAGCACCACGAGCATGATCACGCCGAGGGCGGCCGCGCCGTTGAGATCGTTCTGGAAGAAGCCGTGCTGATAGATGAGGTACGCCACCGAGGTCGCCGAGTCCTGCGTACCGGCGCCGTTGGCCAGGATGAGGGGCTCGATGAACAACTGCATCGTCGCCACCACCTGCAGCATCGCCATGAGCGACAGGATCAGCTTGGTCTGCGGGATGGTGACGTGCCGGATGCGTTTGAACAGCCCGGCGCCGTCCAGTTCGGCCGCCTCGTAGAGGCTGCCGGGGATGTTCTGCAACGCCGCCAGGTAGATCAGCACGGCGCCGCCCATGTTCATCCAGGTCGACGCGAGCACCATCGCGGGCACCGCCATCGAGGTGGACTGCATCCACTGGGAGGTCGGCAGGTGCAGGAACTTGAGGACGGCGTTGAACAGCCCGGCGTCGCTCGGGTCGTACGCGTAGTACTTGTACAGGAACAGCGCGGACGCGGGCGGCAGCATGACCGGCAGATACACCAGTACGCGCAGATAGCCGCGGGCGTGCCGCAGCTCGTTGAAGATGATGGCCACGACGAACGGGACGGCGTAGCCGAGCACCAGCGCCAGCACCGTGAAGTACGCCGTGTTCTTCCAGGCCGTCCAGAAGCTCGGATCCTGGAGGATGCGCTCGTAGTTGTCCCAGCCGACCCAGGTGGTCACACCCCGGCGGGTGCGCTGGAAGCTCATGATGAAGCCGCGGACCATCGGATACCAGGAGAACAGCGCGAAGCAGATGATCGCGCCGATCAGGAACGCGTACCCGGTGACGTTGTTGGTGATCTTCTGACCGCCGGGCTTGCGCGGGCGGCGGGCCGGCGCGGCAGGTCGTGAAGCGTGGACGGGGCTGGGCGCCACGGTCGCCGAAGGCATGGGAATGCTCCTTGAGGTGAGGTGGGGGCCGGCTCTCGCTCTCCGACCGGCCCCCACGCCTTCTCACTTACTGGGCGGCGGCTACTTGGCGGCGGCGGCCAAGGCCTGGTTGACCTTGTCCTCGGCCTTCTTCAGCTCGTCGTCGACGCTCGCGTTCGGGTTGGTCAGGATCGCCGACATCGCGGAGTCGAGGATGGCGTAGATCGCCTGGGCGTTGGCCGGCTCGAACTTGATCGGGACGGGGTTGTTCGCGAAGAGCGCGAAGTCGTCCACGGTCACGTTCGCGTTGGCGACCTTCAGGTCGTTGTCCGCCTTGAACGCGTCGCTGCCCGGGATGAACAGCTGCGGCTGCGGCAGGCCGACCGGGTTGTTCTCCGGCTTGGCCCGGACGTAGTCGAACTGGCCCTTGCCGACGGTCAGCTTCTCGTAGGCCAGCCACTTCAGGCCCGCCTCGACCTGCGCCTTCGACAGGCCCTTCTTGAAGAAGTAGCCTTCACCGCCGCCAAGGGTGCCCTTGGCCGGGCCGCCCTGGCCGGGCATCGGGGCCATCGCCCAGTCCTGGTACTTGCCCTGGAACTGGGTGACGATCGCGGTGGTGGCGTCCGGCGCGCCGACGAACATGCCGACCTTGCCGGCCCCGGCGTTGGTCAGGAGGTCCGCCCACTGCAGGAGCTGCTTCTCACCCATGCTCTTGTCGGTGTACCGCATGTCCTTGAGGTTCTGGAGAACCTTCTTGCCGAGGTCGTTGTTGAAGTCGGCCTTCTTGCCGTCGGCCGTCACGACCTGACCGCCCTGCGAGAACAGCTCGGCGGTGAAGTGCCAGCCGCCGGTGTTGCCCGCGCTGTAGTCGGAGTACCCGGCGATGCCGTTGCCCAGGGCGGCGATCTTCTTGGCCGCCTCCCGGACCTCTTCCCACGTCTTGGGCGGGTTCTTCGCGTCCAGACCGGCCTGCTGGAACAGGTTCTTGTTGTACAGCAGACCCATCGAGTAGTTCTTGGTCGGGATGCCGTAGAGCTTGTCGCCCTCGCTGAAGGCGGCCTTGGCCTCCTTGGAGATGCTGTCCCAGGTGGGGATCACGTCCTTGTTCACGTACTGGGTGATCTCCATGGCCTGGCCGGAGTCCAGCACCTGCTGGAGATCCGTCATGTACGCATAGAAGACGTCCGTGACGGTGCCGCCGGCGAGCCGGGCGGTGAAGTCCGGCGGGTTGTTGCACTGGGCGCCGACCGAGACGCTCTTGATCGTGATGTTCGGGTTGAGCTTCTGGAACGCCTCGACGTCGGCGTTCCAGTCTTTCAGCAGCTCCTTCTGCGAGCCCACCGGCATGCAGTCCACGGTGATGGTGACCTTGTCACCGCTGCTGGACGAGTCGTCGCCCTTCGTCGAACAGGCCGCGAGGGCGAGCCCCAGTCCGGCCACGGCCGCGAGGGCTGCCACCCTGCGGTACTGCGTTACGGACATCTATCCATCCCTTCGGGGAACGGGTTGTCGCTGAGTGGGCTCACTGTAACTATGGCGACTCCTGGCGGCAATACTCAGACAACACAATGCAAAATTACGACTTTGCAACGGTGATCGCGAAGAGTCCTTGCATAAGTCCTCTGACCTGCTGCTTTGCGGGCACGAAGAAGCCCCGCCCGGGCGTACGCCGGACGGGGCTGTGCAAGAAAGTGCTAGGCGGCGGGTGCTGGACCGGTGGAGCCGCGGACCACCAACTCGGGCTCGAAGAGCAGCTCGTCGGTCGGGATCGGGTTACCCGCGATCGCGTTGATGAGCAGGGCGACGACCGCCTGTCCCATCGCCTCGATCGGCTGCCGGACCGTGGTCAGCGGCGGCTCGGTGCAGGTCATGAAGGACGAGTCGTCGTAGCCGACCACCGAGACGTCGTTGGGCACGCTGCGGCCCAGCCGCCGGACGGCCCGGATGGCGCCGAGCGCCAGGACGTCGGAGGCGCAGATGAGGGCGGTCGCACCGCGGTTCATGAGCCTCGTCCCGGCGGCGTGCCCGCCTTCCAGGGAGAAGATGGTGTGCTCGTAGAGGTCGGGCTCGGCCGCCTTGCCGCCCCACGCCGTGAGCTTGCGCAGCGACGGCATGTGGTCCTCCGGCCCGATGATCAGGCCGATCCGCTCGTGGCCGAGCGCCACGAGATGCTGGTACGCCTGCTCCACCGCGTGCGAGTCGTCAGTGGACACGCGGGGGAACTTCAGCCCGTCGATGGCTGCGTTGACCAGCACGGCCGGCAGGCCCCGGTCGGCGATGCGATGGTAGTGCTCATGGTCGGCCGCGCCCTGGGCGTAGTTGCCGCCGGCGAAGATCACTCCGGAGACGTGCTGGTCGAGCAGCATGTCGACGTAGTCGCCCTCGGAGACGCCGTGCTGCGTACGGGTGCAGAGGACGGGGGTGAACGAGCGTCGGGCCAACGCGTCCGCCACCACCTCGGCGAACGCCGGGAAGATCGGGTTGCCCAGCTCGGGCAGGACCAGTCCCACCAGGCGGGCTCGTTCGCCGCGCAGCTTGGTCGGGCGCTCGTATCCCAGCACGTCGAGCGCGGTCAGCACGGCGGTGCGCGTGGCGTCGGAGATCCCGGGCTTGCCGTTCAGCACCCGGGAGACCGTGGCCTCGCTGACTCCGACGTACTTCGCTACCTCAGCCAGTCTGCGCGTCATGAGTGCAAGCGTAGTGCATCAGCGTGCAAGTGACTTGCACGAGTCTGTGTGGGATTCCCGTCAGCTCGTGGCGAGCAGCTCCGGCAACCGGCGCATGTCATCGAAGACGACCGTACCGTCTCCGGTGAGCTTCTCGCCAGAGGTGACTCCGGCGGCGTACGCGAAGCAGCGCATGCCCGCTGAGCGGGCCGCGTGAACGCCGGGCTCGCTGTCCTCGACCACCACGCACTTCGCGGGATCGGCGCCGAGCGTACGCGCCGCGTGAAGGAACAGATCGGGGAAGGGTTTGCCCCGCTCGACCATTGTGGAGCTGAACAGCCGATCCCCGAAGTGGTGGCTGAGCCCGGTCAGCTTGAGGCTGTGCCGCGTCTTCTCCAGCCGGCCGCTGGACGCCACGCAGACCGGCAGGTCGATGCGGTCCAGCGCCTCGGCGATGCCGTCCACCGCGGTCAGCTCGGCGTCGTGAGCGGCGGTCATCCGAGTCATCCAGAGATCCGGCCACTCGGGCACCGGCCGGCCCAGCCATTCGGCGATCTTCTCCTGGATGGTCGGCAGCGACTTGCCGACGAAGTGATCGACGATGTCGGCCTCGGTGGCGGTGTGGCCGTACTCGGCCAGCATCTCGATGTTGAGCCGGATCGCGATCCGCTCGCTGTCGACCAGTACGCCGTCGCAGTCGAAGATGACCAGTTCAGGTTTCGCCACGGCGCCACTTTAGGCGGTCGAGCGTCCGGGGCGGCCGGCGTACTGGACGACTGTGCCGAACACCATGTCGAGCAAAGACCGGCGGCGTTCGTCGAACAGCACCGTAGCCAGGCCGACGAACCAGATCGGGGCGAGCAGCAGGCCCACCGCCGCCCGGAGCACTGCCCGGATCGGGCCGATCCGGCGGCCGTCGCCGAGGCGCACCGCGGTGCCGAAGACGCTGCCGCCGATGGTCTCCCCGGTCAAGATCCAGCATCCGGCGAAGTACACGGCGGGCGTGATGTTGGCGGCCCAGTCGAAGCCGGTGAGCATCCACTGCGGCGGCGTACCCGCGACCAGCCGCCACACCTCCGGCAGTCCACGGCCCACGACGACGACCGTGATCGCGGCGATGAGCACGTCCAGGCCCAGGCCGGCCAGCCGTGACACCAGTCCCGCGTACGCCCGGTGCTCCATCGGCTACTTCGCCGTGGCGGAGCTCGAGAGGTGGAACAACCGCCGGAACCCGATCTCCACCCGGTCGTCGGCGGCGGCGGTGCTGTCGCGCAGATCCCCGGCCGCGTCGGCGACCACGTCCCGGCTCTGCTCAGTGATCAGCTCCCGCAGTTCTTCACTCTCGGTCAGGTCCTTGATCATGATCGGGACGACCTTGTCCCGCAGGAGCGGGATCGCGGCGTCGAGCAGGCGAGGCATCATCCGCGCCTCGATGAGCGGCATCGCCGATTCCATCAGTCGTGGCAGCAGCTTGGCCTCGATGAGGGGCAGCGCCGCGTCCAGGAACCGGGGCAGCACGGAACTGGTCAGGTAGGGCATCAGTTCGTCGATGACCCCGGGAGCGACCGCGCGGGCCACCATGCGCACCCGCGTCTGGACCTGATCCAGGGCGGCGTCCCGGGTATCGGTCACCGAGCGGATGCCGGCGGACGCCGCCCGCTTCACGAGGTCGCGAGCCGTGTCGGCAGCCAGCACGGCGCTGCCGAGAGCGACTTCCGGCAGGCTGGCTCGGGTCGTATCGGACATATCACCCAGTCTACGGCTCTCCGGCGGTGAGCTTGGCGAGAAATGGTCGCCGGGTCCGCCATTTCTCGCCAAGATCAATCGGTGGCGAACTGCTACCGTAGAACGCACTGACACCTTCAGACAGGAGGGCGACGTGGCGACGACCGCGAACCCGATGAACCGAGCCCCGCTGGCGCTGCCGCGGCCGGTCGTCGAGGTATGCGGCGTACGCGTACGTCGAGTACGGGTCGCCGGCTGACAGCCGGACCCGTTCGTTCCTCACCCTCCATCAAGCCCGCCTCACCAGGTGTGGCGTCTCGAAAGGTGCACACGAATGCATCAGGCGATCCCGGAAAAGCCCAGTCTGGACGGACTGGGGGAGAAGTGGTCGGCCCGCTGGGCGGCCGACCAGACCTACCGCTTCGACCGGTCGGCCTCGCGCGACCAGGTCTACTCCATCGACACCCCGCCTCCGACCGTGAGCGGAGCCCTGCATCTGGGGCACGTCTTCTCGTTCACGCAGACCGACGTGCTCGCCCGATACCACCGCATGACCGGCAAGGCCGTGTTCTACCCGATGGGCTGGGACGACAACGGCCTGCCGACCGAACGCCGCGCGCAGAACGTCTTCGGCGTGCGCTGCGACCCGACCCTGGCGTACGCCCCCGATGAGCGGACGCCGGGTTCCCTGGAGCACCCGGCCAAGGGCAAGGAGCAGACGCCCGTCTCCCGGCGGCGCTTCATCGAGCTGTGCCAGGAACTCACGGCGTACGACGAGCGGCACTTCGAGGAGGTGTGGCGAGCCACCGGGCTCAGCGTCGACTGGTCGCTCACGTATCAGACGATCGGCGACCGCGCCCGGGCCACCGCACAGGGCGCCTTCCTGCGTAACGTGCGCCGGGGTGAGGCGTACCTCGCCGAGGCGCCGACGCTCTGGGACGTGACCTTCCAGACCGCCGTCGCCCAGGCGGAGGTGGAGTTCCGCGAGAGCGACAGCACCTTCTACGAGCTGCGCTTCGAGGGACCGTCCGGGCCGCTGACGATCGCCACCACGCGCCCCGAGCTCCTGCCCGCCTGCGTGGCGCTGGTGGCGCACCCGGACGACGAGCGCTATCAGGACCTGTTCGGCGGCGTTGTGCGTACACCTTGGTGGGAAGCGGAAGTGCCGCTGCTGCCGCACAAGGACGCGGACCCGGCGGTGGGCACCGGCCTGGTGATGGTGTGCACGTTCGGTGACCTGACCGACGTGACCTGGTGGCGCGACCTGGACCTGCCCATCCGCGCGATCGTGGGCCGCGACGGCCGGTTGCTGCCGGACGCACCCTCTGGTGTGGACGCCGAGCGGTACGCGCCGCTGTCGGGGCTCACCGTGAAGGCCGCGCGGCGCGAGACCGTGCGGACGTTGCGCGAGGCGGGCCTGTTACTCGGCGAGCGGCCGCTGCGGCACGCCGTGAAGTACTACGAGAAGGGCGATCTGCCGCTGGAGATCGTCACGAGCCGTCAGTGGTACATCACCAACGGGGGCCGCGACGACCGTCTGCGGGAGGAGATGCTGCGCCGGGGCGAGGAGCTGAACTGGTACCCGCCGCACATGCGCACTCGCTACGAGTCGTGGGTGCGGGGGCTCACCGGCGACTGGCTCATCAGCCGCCAGCGGTACTTCGGTGTGCCGATCCCCGTCTGGTATCCCCTCGACGAGCACGGCGAACCCCGCTACGACCAGCCCCTGCTGCCCGCGGAGGGCCGGCTGCCGGTCGACCCGCGCGCCGAGACGCCCGAGGGGTACGCCCCGGAGCAGCGCGACCGGCCGGGTGGTTTCACCGCCGATCCGGACGTGATGGACACCTGGGCGACTTCGTCGCTGTCGCCCGTGATCGCCGCGGGTGACCTGCTGGACCAGGTGTTCCCGATGGACCTGCGCCCGCAGGCCCACGAGATCATCCGGACCTGGCTGTTCGCCACGGTGCTGCGGTCGCATCTGGAGTGCGACCGGCTGCCCTGGAAGAACGCCGTGATCTCCGGCTGGGTGCTCACCGACACCATGTCCAAGATGTCCAAGAGCAACGGCCCCATCTCGCGCCCGATGGAGGCGATCGACGAATACGGGCCGGACGCGGTGCGCTACTGGGCCGCGTCGGGGCGTCCCGGGGTGGACATCGCGCTGTCGCCGGGCCAGATGCGCATCGGGCGGCGGCTCGCGGTGAAGCTGCTCAACGCCTCCCGCTTCGTGCTCACCTTCCCGTCGTCGGACGCTCCGGTGACGTCACCACTGGACCTCGCCATGCTCGCGCGCCTGGAAACCGTCGTCTCGGCGGCGACCTCCGCGTTCGAGGCGTACGACTACCCGGGTGCGCTGTCGATTGTGGAGCACTTCTTCTGGGAGTTCTGCGACGACTACCTCGAACTGGCCAAGCCGCGGGCGTACTCGCCGGACGGCGGGTCGGCCGTGGTCGCGATGCGAACCGCCCTCGACGTGCTGCTCCGGCTGTTCGCGCCGGTCCTGCCGTTCGTGACCGAGGAGATCTGGTCCTGGTGGCGTACGGGGTCCGTCCATCGGGCCGCCTGGCCCACGCTGTCCGGCGGGGGTTCGGACGCCCCGTTGACGGCGGCGTCGGAGGTGATCGCGGCGGTGCGGCGGGCGAAGTCCGAGGCGCGGCTGTCGCAGCGGGCTCCGGCGTCGGCCGTGGCCGTCACCGGTCCGGCCGCCTCCCTTGAGGCGCTGGGGCTCGTCGCGGACGACCTGCGGGCCGCCGGCCAGATCGGGTCGCTGACGCTGCATGCCGCCGACGGCTCGCTCGCCGTCTCCGTCACCCTCTAGCGCACCCCCGCGCCGTCCTTCCCGCTGGACCGTGCCGTCCTCCCCGCTGGATCAGGGTTCCAGGTCGAATCTTGGCCGAAGATTCGCACGAGAACCCTGATCCAGCGGTAGCGGGTCCGGCAGTCATCGCCGAGCCGTTGACACGGTCGGGAGACCGGCTTAACCTCGGCGCAACGAGTTTGGTGACTAGTCAACACATCGGAGAACGACGTTGTCTGATGATCCGCATCGCGAGCTGTACGACCGTCTTCAGCAGATCTACGTCCTGCTCGACGACGGCGACCGGCGTGCGCTGCGCTCGATCGGGCTGACGCCGACGCACCTCACCCTGCTCCGGCTGCTCGACCCCGCCCGCGAGACGGGGCGCACCATCACCCGGCTGGCCGAGCTGATGCTCTGCACCCGGGGCAACGCGACGAGACTGGTGCAGCGGCTGGCCGAGGCCGGGCTCGTGGTCACCGGTTCGGATCGCGACGATCAACGCCTGGTGCAGGTCTACCTCACGCCCGCGGGTGCGGACCGGCTCGCGGCCGCGTCCGTCTACCACGCGGCGGCCAACCGGCTGCGGTTCGCCGGGCTGCCGGAGGAAGACCTGCGCCGGCTGACGGAGCTGGCCGGCGTACTCGCCGATCAGCTGGCGAAGAACCTCGAAGGACAGAGCGACTCCACCCGCCCGCGCTGACTTCGTCTGCCGCCGGCCCGTTCCGGACCGGCGGCACGTCCACAGAGGAGACCGCAATGCAGCGGAGATCCCGCCTGACCGCCGTCCTCAGCGCCGGCGTGTTGCTGGCGGCGCTCGGACCGGCCACGTCCGTCCGGGCCGACGCGCCGGTGAGCAACCGGGCGAGCCTCAAACAAGACCTCTGCTATCAGATCGTCACCGACCGGTTCTTCGACGGGAACACCGGAAACAACAACCCCACGAAGAGCCCCGGGCTGTACGACTCGACCAAGGCCAACTGGAAGCTCTACTGGGGCGGCGACTTCGCCGGCATCCAGGCGAAGCTGGCGTACCTGAAGAACATGGGGGTGACCTCGATCTGGATCTCGCCGCACGTCGACAACATCGACAAGTCGGCGGTCTACGGCGGCACCGCCAACGCCGGCTACCACGGCTACTGGGCGCGCGACTTCAAGAAGACCGAGGAGCACTTCGGCACGCTCGCCGAGTTCGACGCGCTCATCGCGGCCGCGCACAGCAACGGCATCAAGGTGATCATGGACTGGGCGCCGAACCACACGAGCCCGGCCAACCCCGCCGACTCGACGTTCGCCGAGGCGGGCGCGCTCTACGACAACGGCACCTTCCTCGGCAACTACGTCTCCGACCCGAACGGCTACTTCCACCACAACGGCGGCATCACGAACTGGGACGACCGCTACCAGACCCAGTACCTCAACCTCGCCGACCTGGCCGACCTGGAGCAGCAGAACGCCACGGTCAACAACCTGCTCAAGACCGACGCCAACTACTGGATGGACCGCGGGGTCGACGGCGTACGCGTGGACGCGGTCAAGCACATGACGGCGGGCTGGCAGAAGTCCTTCGCCGACACGGTGCTGAGCCACAAGGACACGACCCTGTTCGGCGAGTGGTACCTGGGCAGTCAGTCCGATCCGCTCTACGCCGACAACGTCCGGTTCGCCAACACCAGCGGCATCTCGGTGCTCGACTTCTACATGAACATCGCGATGCGCAACGCGTTCGGCTCGGGCGGCTCGATGACGGCGCTCGACGCGGCGATCACGAAGACCGGTCAGGACTACAAGTACAAGGAAAACCTGATCACCTTCATCGACAACCACGACATGTCGCGCTTCCTGACGCTGAACAACAACCAGTCGCTGCTGCACCAGGCGCTGGCGTTCATGCTGACCGTCCGGGGTACGCCGTGCCTCTACTACGGGACCGAGCAGTACCTGCACAACGACACCAGCGGCGGCGGCGATCCGTGGAACCGGCCGATGATGCCCGGCTTCAGCGAGACGACTACGGCGTACCAGGTGGTCAAGAAGTTGTCGGCGCTGCGCCAGACGAACCCGGCGCTGGCCTGGGGCACCCACCAACAGCGGTGGATGAACAACGACGTCTACATCTACGAGCGCAAGTTCAACAACGACGTCGTCCTCGTGGCGATCAACAAGGGTGCGTCAGCGGCCAACATCACCGGCCTGAACACGGCGCTGCCCGCCGGGACCTATTCCGACCAGCTCACCGGTACGCTCGGCGGCGGCTCGCTGACCGTCACCAGCGGATCCGGCGGCAACAACCCGGCGAACGCGTTCACCTTGAACGCGGGGAACGTGGCCGTGTGGTCCTATCACCCGGGTGAGCCGAGCACGCCGCAGATCGGCAGCGTCGGGCCGACGCTGACCCGGGCCGGGAACACCATCACGGTCGAGGGCCGCGGCTTCGGCGCGAGCGGCACGCTCAAGGTCGGCGGCGTCACCGCGTCGACGACCAGCTGGACCGCGAACCGGATCAAGGCGACCGTCCCCGCCGGCGTCGCGGCCGGGACCGCCTCGGTGACCGTCACGACGAGCGGCGGCACGAGCAACGGCTACGACGTGATCAACGAGTCGGCGGCACAAGTCCCGGTGACCTTCACGGTCACCAACGCCTCACCGACCAGCGTCGGGGACAACATCTACCTGAGCGGTAGCGTCTCCGAACTCGGGAACTGGTCGACGAACAAGTCGGTGGCCATCGGGCCGATGCTCGCGCCGAACTATCCGACCTGGTACGTGACGGCGAGCGTGCCCGCTTGCACGACGATCCAGTTCAAGTTCCTGAAGATCACCTCGGGTGGCGCCGTGACCTGGGAGAACGGGACGAACCACAGTTACACCGCCCCGTGTTCGGGCACCGGCTCGACCACGGTCGGCTGGCAGTACTGACCCTCCGGACTCGTTGATCATGGAGTTTCCGATCGCGACACACTAACTCCATGATCAACGAGCGAGCGGGAGGAAAGCCTGGCCGGGTGGCGCGCCACGGGGGTGCACCACCCGGCCACCGCGCCAACGGGGGAGCCGTCAGCGGGAGTAGACGGCGGTCAGGGTCGCGCGGGCGATCGTCGCGAACGTCAAGTTGAAGCCGACCGCCGCCGGGCTGGCGTCGTCGTCGAGGTCGGTCAGCGGCGAACCCAAGGCGTGCACCGCGAAGATGTAGCGATGCGGGGCGTCGCCGGGCGGCGGGCACGGGCCGCCGTATTCCTTGTCGCCGAAGTCGTTGCGCACGGCGAAGACGCCGTCGGGCAGCCGCCCGTCCACGATCTCGGTGACGTCCGGCGGGAAGCCGACGGCCGACCAGTGCCACCAGCCGCTGCCGGTCGGCGCGTCCGGATCCAAGCAGGTCACGGCGAAGCCGGCCGTCTCGGCCGGGAACCCCGACCAGCGCAGGTGGGGGATGTTGTTCCCGCCGCCGGCGTACGTGTGGACGAAGTCGAGCGGCACCGTCTTGCCCTCGGCCAGATCGTCGCTGACCAGCTCGAACGACGGAACCTCGGGAAGAGCGTCATAGGGGAATTGCGCCTTGGCTCGCATGGGCTCCACCCTAATGGAGATCCGGTACGGTTTCCGGCATGCGCTTCGGACTTCTCGGCACCGGATATTGGGCCACGGAGACTCAGGCGACCGCACTGGCCGCGCATCCGCGGGCGGAGCTGGTCGCCGTGTGGGGACGCGATCCGGCCAAGACGGGTGTGGTCGCCGAGCGGTTCGGGCTTCAGGCGTACGAGCAGGTCGACGACCTGTTGGCCCACGTGGACGCGGTGGCCGTGGCGCTGCCGCCGCACGTGCAGGCGCCGCTGGCCGCGCGGGCTGCGCGGGCCGGCAAGCACCTGTTGCTCGACAAGCCGCTGGCCCTGGACGTCGAGGACGCCGACGACATCGTGGCGGCGACCCGCGAGACGGGCGTCGCCAACCTCGTCTTCTTCACCAACCGGTTCGACCCGGTGGTCAGCGCGGCGCTGGCCGACGCCGAGAAGACCGGCGGCTGGTTCGCGGGCCGCGTCTCGCTGTTCGGCGCGATCGACACGCCGGGCTCGCCCTACGCGCAGTCGCAATGGCGGCACGAGCACGGCGGCCTCTGGGACGTCGGTCCGCACGCGCTCGCGCGGCTGCTGCCGGTGCTGGGCCCGGTGCGTCAGGTGACGGCGCTCGCGGGGACCCGGCTGACCGGGCATGTGTTGCTACGCCACGAATCCGGCGCGGTGAGCGAGATGAGCCTGACGGTCCACGCGCCGCAGGCCGCCGGTCACTTCAGCAACGTCTTCTACGGCGAGTCCGGCATTCTGGAGGTGCCCGGCGGGTCCATCAGCGCCGTCGAGGCGTTCGGCAACGCGGTCGACGAACTGCTCGTGCTGGCGCAGACCCCGGGGGCCGGTCACCCGTGCGACGTGGTCTTCGCAGCTCAAGTGGTACGCATTCTGTTCGCTGCGCTGGAGTCGGTCGAATTCGGTCGCACCATCTCGTTGGGAGCATGAGGGAAGGCCCCGGGCAAGCCCGGGGCCTTCGTCGTCCTGCGTTACTCGGTCAGCTGAGGGGCGGGTAGGCGTTCGCCATCAGCTGCTGGAACTGGGCCGAGAACCATTGACCCGACAGCGGCGCTCCGGGCAGCGCGCCCGACAGGTTGTTGCCGTTGAGGCTGTTACCCGTGTAGGTCGGATCGCACATCCGGTCGAAGCCCTTGCCCTCGTCGTTCGGGATCTCGGTGCTCGAGCCGTCCGACTCGCCCGGCGGCTTGATCCAGACGTACGCGTCCAGGCCGGAGACCGGGTTGGCCCGCGGCCGCTCGCCCATGCCCGCGCCGGCCTGGTTGCACCAGTTACCGGCGTGGATCCGGCGGTCGATCCGCGAGTTGTTCACGAAGGTGTTGACGTCGGTCGACGTGCTCGGGGCGGTCGGCCGGAGAGCCGGACCACCGGCGGCACACGGCGTCTGGACGCAGTTGCCCCAGCCGTTGCGGGAGGTGTCGATCAGCATGCCGAGACCGGACTGGAAGCCCTTCGCCACGAGGGCGTTGCGCAGGCCGATCGCGTACGACTGCTCGTCGACGTACTGGTTCCAGTCGACCCACTTCGACTGGCGGATCGAGGTGCCGTTCACCGTGGTGCTGATGGTGAAGTTCGGCTCGACCGTCGCCGAGGTGTTCGCCGTGTTCGTGATGAAGCCGTCCACACTGGCGACACCGGCGGTGGTGCCGGCGGCGGTCGAGTAGAACAGGTTCACGACCGGCCCGAAGTTGCTGTCCCAACCGAGCCAGGCGTGGTGCCCGGCGTCGATGTACGTGTACACGTTGGGCAGCGCGTGCAGCTTGTTGAGCGCGTACTGGACGCCCTGCACGTAGGCGCCGGTGCTCTGCGCCTCGGAACACTTGGCGAAGCTCAGGTTGGTGATGAGGTTCGGCAGCGAGTCCGGCTCGATGACCGTCGAGATCCGCAGGGCGCGGTACTTGCTGTCGGCCATGATCCCCGCGATCACGTCGATGTACTCGGTCTTGTATCGGGCCAGCCCGTTGTTCGCGATCAGCAGCTCACCGTTGGAGGCCAACGCCGAACAGTCGCGGTTGGGCAGGTCGTAGATGACGAACTCGATGGTCACCGGCGCGCTGCCGTTCGCCGCGTCCTGGGCGACCGCCGCGTCCAGGTGTGCCCGCAGGCCCATGCCGCCGTTCACGCCGTTGATCGCGGCGATCCGGTCCAGCCACACCGCGGTCGACGTGTTCGAGACGCGGCTGCCGCCGGGCTCGGCGTTGGCCTTCGCCTTCCACTCCGGGTTGACGTAGCCGGTCGCCCCCGCGTACGGGTTTTCCACGTGGGTTCCGGGCGGCGGCGGGCTCGACGTGGTGCTCGAGCTCGGCGACGTGCTGGACGACGGCGAGGTGCTCGAGCTGGGCGAGGTGCTCGCCGACGGGGACGAGCTGGCGCTGCTGCTCGCCGACGGCGAGGAGGTGGCGCCGGTGCAGGCCACGCCGTTCAGCGTGAACGCGGTCGGGTTCGGGTTGCTGGTGGTCCAGGCGCCGTTGAACCCGATCTGCGTCGAGGCGTTGGTCGCCAGGGCTCCGTTCCAGCTGAGGCTGGCGGCGTTGACGTGCTGGCCGGACTGCGTCCAGGTGGCGCTCCAGCCCTGCTGGACGCTCTGGCCGGCGGCCGGGAAGTCGAAGCCGAGGTTCCAGCTGCTGATCGCGTCACCGAGGTTGGTGATCGTCGCGTACGCCGTGAACCCACCCGGCCATTGGCTGGACGTGTAGGTGACCCGGCAGCCGGCGGCCGCATTCGCGGAGGACGCCATGGCGACGACGCCGGCCGAGGCCAGGGCGACGACTCCGGCCGTGGCGACCGCCCGGCGTACGGGCGACCGCAACGCCTGCCGGATCCTGCCGTGGAGGGGGACAGATCTCATCAGGACACTCCTTGGGCGTGGAGGAAGTGACCGTCATCATGGCATGGGAACGCTCCCATGGCAACAGGTAGGTAACTACCTGGAAATGACGCGGACCGATCCACTGTGGTCAGTCGACCTCCCTCGCGTCAGGTCGCGCGGTGGGTCTGCCGGACTCGGGGCGGTCGGGGCGATACCGTCAGATCGTGACTAATGGCACGCCGCCTCAGCCGCCGGTTCCCGACGAACCGGGTAAGCGCCGCCGGGCCGGTCGGTTGCCGTTGCTGATCATCGCCCTGGTGGTGGCGATGCTGGCCGCGATCGGCTGCCTGGCCGGACTGATCGTCGTCGTGCAGAAGGACCGCCGGCCGCCTCCTCCGCCGCCGATGATCTCGCCGTCGCCGCGGCCCAGCGAGGGGCCCACCACCCCGGGCGGCGGGCCGAGCGGAACCGACACCGACGGACCGCCGGGCAACGCGCTCTTCCGCTGGTGACTCAGGCGTTTCCGGCTGGTCACGGCTGAACGGCTCGCGGCTCGGGTGCTTCGCGGCTCCGGCGTTTCGCGACTCAGGCGTTTCCGGCGCCGAGGGCTCGGCGTACCGGGGTCAGGCGGAGCAGCCGGACGATCTCCGCGGGGAGGACGGCGGCGGCGGCCGGTGACTCGGCCGTCCGCACCATCGCGTACGCCACCGCGGTGAACGGCTGCTCGCGGGCGGTGTCGAGCAGCTCCACGGCCAGCTCGGGTTCGCCTAGTCGCCGGGCGCGGTCCCACATCCGAAGACAGCGTTCGATCGTCGTACGCGCGGCGAGCCGGCCTCGGGTCAGGATCGGCCGGTTGAGCCCGCAGACCTCGATGGTCGCCTCGCCCCGGGCGGTGAGCCCGACGTAGGACCCGGTCGTCAGGGACAGCCGCAGATGGTCGGCCGGGTCGTCGACGGTCGGGTCGACGAGCAGCGGATTGCCCTCGGCGTCCAGCGGGAACCGGTCGCGTTTGTAGTGCCCGTTGCAGATCGAGCAGGCCAGCAGGTGGTTGAGCCAGTCGAAGGTACGCAACGGGTTACGCGACAGCGGCTCGAAGTGGTCCACATCGGAACCCTGGTTGTCGCCGCAGTACATGCACCGTTCCAGCCCCGGCGCCATCCCGCCCAGCGCCTGCCGGATCGTCGGGCGTACCGTGCGATCCCGGGACCAGATGCGGCGGGCCTCGGCCGACCGGCGCGGGCCGGGAACGGCGGCGATCCTCTCGGTCAGGTCGATCATGCGGGCCAGGGCGTCGGTCGGGAGTTCGGGGCGCCGCAGGGGAATCACGCGCGCCGCTCCCGCAGGTACGCCGCCCGCCGCCGCAGCCGGGCCCGGACTTCCTCGCTCCGCGCCTCGGGGGAGCTGGTCAGCAGCGCTCGTAGATCGGTGAAGCGCTCGGCCTGTGCCGCGCTGGCCGTCCCGTCGAGCACCGCCATCTCCAGCGCGACCAGTTCCTCCCGCAGCCGTCTGGCCCCGTCGGAGTACGGCGAGACCACGCCGAACAGCTCGGACTGGGCGGCGTCGTCGCCGCTGCCGAAGATCACCCGGTGCAGCAGGTTGTCGTCGGCTCGGAACGGCGTACGCCCCGGGTCGAGCCGGATCGCGACGTCGGCCGCCTGACAGGCGTACGGGCTGTGGGTCGCCACCACGAACTGCACCCCCGGGAACGCCTCCTTCAGGCGGAACCCCACCGCCCGCTGCGCGACCAGGTCGAGGTGCGCCTCGGGCTCGTCGATCAGCACCAGCCCCTCGGCGTCGGCCTCCGCCCGCGAGGCGAGGTCGTCGAGCAGCACGGCGACCCGGTCGCCGGCCGGCAAGGCGCGGTCGGCGGAGTAGAAGGCCAGGACGCGCGGGGCCGGTTCGACGACCTCGGGATCGCCGTCGGCCATCCTCGTGAGCAGGGCTGATTTGCCCGCGCCGTTCGGGCCGGTGAGCACCACCCAGCCCGGATACGTCCCATCCGGCTGGGACAGCTCCAGCCACCGGGCGCCGGACCGGTCGGCAGGCGGTCGGATGCGCTGGGCGTACATGATGATGAGCGTAACGGTAGGTTCGTCGCATGAGTGAGTTGACGACGCGCCCGGCCGACGCCCAAGAGACCGAGACCTGGCGTGAGCTGTGGATGGACCGCCTGACCGGATACGCCGCACGGACCCGGCGGCCGGTGCGGACCGAGCAGGCGGCCAAGCGCCGGGAGAAGGCCGACGAGGCCGTGCTGCTGCGTCTGCTCGACGGCGAGACGCCGGTGGGCTACCTGAGCCTGATCCGGTTCACCGAAGACGGTGGCCAGGTGGTGATCCTGGAGGACCTCCAGATCGAGGAGCCCTACCGGCGGCGAGGTCACGGCCGGGCCGCGCTCGGGATCGCGCGCGAGTGGGCGCGCGGCCGATCGCCCCGGGTCAGCCTCGGCGCCGACCCGACCGACCCCGCGCAGCAGGCGCTGTTCCGCGACGTCCCGCTCGGCTCCCAGAACATGCACAAGGACCTCGGCGACCGGCCGTCGCTGCCGGCCGGGGTGACCGTCCGCCGGATGTCCGCGGACGAGTTCGGTCCGTGGTGGACCGAGCAGCTGGCCGGGTACGCCGAGTCGTTCGTCCTCAACGGACTGCTGACCGAGGAGCAGGCCCGGGAACGGGCCGAGCGGCAGTCGGGCGAACTGCTGCCGTCCGGATTGGACACTCCCGGGCATGACATCTACACGATCGTCGCCGAGGACAAGCCGGTGGCGTCCATCTGGGTCTGCCACGAGGTCGAGCCGGACACGAGCTTCGTCTTCGACGTGGTGGTGGAGGACGGCCACCGCGGCAAGGGCTACGGCCGGGCCGCGATGCTGGCCGCCGAACAGTCCGCGCTCGACGCCGGCAGTCACGTGCTGGGGCTGAACGTGTTCGGGCACAACGAGGTCGCGCTGCGCCTCTACACGAGCCTGGGCTACCGGCCGACCAGCCAGATGCGCACGATGACCGTCTAGGGCCCGGCGGTGCTGCAGCTCATCACGAAAGCGGTCACCGACCGCGGCGCGCAAGGCATCGCCGCCGCGGTCAGCCGCCTCGTGCACAGTGGTGAGCTGCCCGCCGGCGTCCGGCTGCCCACCGTACGCGCGATCGCCCGGGAACTCGGGGTCAGCCCGACGACGGTCAGCGAGGCGTGGAGCTGGCTGACCCGAGCCGGGCTGGTCGCCACCCGGGGCAGGTCGGGGACGGTCGTGCTCGGCGACGACGGACTGCGGTCCCGGATGCGGTACGCCCGGCTGGCGCCCGGGGTCGCCGCCGCCACCGACCTGTCGACCGGCGTACCGGATCATGAGTTGCTGCCCGACCTCACGGAGTCGCTGCGCCGGCTCGGCGCGAAACCGCTGACGAGCAGTTACCTGGACGCTCCCGTGCTCCCCGCGCTGGAAGCGCACCTGCTCGACCACTGGCCGTACGCCGCCCAGCAGCTCACCGTCGTGGACGGCGCACTCGACGCTCTCGACCGGATCATGCGAGCCCATCTTCGGTTCGGCGACCGCGTACTGGTGGAGAACCCGACCTTCCCGCCGATCCTCGACCTCGTCGACTCGGCCGGGGCCACCGCCGTCCCGCTCACCTTGGATCGCCAGGGCATCATGCCGTCCTCCTTGAAGGCCGAGCTCACCTCCGGGGCGCTGATGCTGATCCTCCAGCCCCGGGCCCACAACCCGACCGGGCTCTCCATGACCAGCCGGCGCGCCGCCGAACTCGCCGGCCTGCTGGAGGAGCACCCGGCGGTGATCATCGTCGAAGACGACCACGCCGCCGACATCACCAGTGCGCCACCGGTGTCACTGGGCCGCTTCCTGCCGGGGCGTACCGTCCGCATCCGCAGTTTCGCCAAAAGCCTCGGACCGGATCTGCGGCTCGCCGCGATAGGCGGACCGGCCTCAGCGCTCGCGCCCGTGGTGGACCGGCGGATGCTCGGTCCCGGCTGGTCGAGCCGTCTCCTTCAGCACGTCCTGCTAGACCTGCTCACCACGCCGTCGACGGCGGTGCTCCTGGAGAACGCCCGGACGGAGTACGCTCGCCGCCGGCTCGCCCTGCTCGCCGCACTCGCCCAAGAAGGCGCGGTCGCGACCGCCGACGACGGGATCAACCTCTGGCTGGAGGTGGCCGACGAACGCGCCGCACTCGTCGCCCTGGCCGCCCACGGGATCGCCGTCGCACCCGGCGTCCCCTTCGAAGCCGCACCGCTCGGCCAGGACCACGTACGCGTGACCGTCGGACTGGTCCGCGACGGGTTTCCCGAGCTGGCCGCCGTTCTCGCCGCGGCCGCTCGGGCTGTTCCTCGCGGGGGTGCGCGGTCACGCTCGTTGCCTCGCGGCACCCGCTGACCCACCCCGTTCCCCCTCCTCTCGCCTTCCCGTGAGCGCTGGATCAGGGTTCCCGGTCGAATCTTGAGCCAAGATTCGACCGGGAACCCTGATCCAGCGCGGGAATGCGGGTCGTGTGTCGGAATGCGGGCACTGCCGGGGTGGGTGCGGGGTGTTCAGTGCGGCGAAGTCCCGGGCCGGCTCCTTGGCGGGCACCGGGGTGGACTCGTCACTCATGATCGGTACTCCTGACTGCGCGGCGCTCGCCGTCGTGAGGTAGAGGACGGCGTGGGGGCCGAGCGTGAGCGAGGCCCACCCGTCCGAGTCGGCGAAGGCGGAGCCGAGGTTGCCCGCCCCAGAACCCCCGTAGCAGGTGGCGTCGGTGTTGAGCATCTCGCGCCACGTGCCCGGGGCGGGCAGCCGAATCCGGTATCCGGAGTGTGGCACCCCGGCGAAGTTGGCCACGCAGACGACGGGCGCGCCTTCGTGTGAACGGCGAGCGAAGGCGACCACATTGGACGCTGGGTCGGAGTGCAGCCACTGCCAGCCGTCCGGCGAGGTGTCCAGTTCCCACAACGCCGGCTGCGCCCGGTAGAGCGAGTTGAGGTCACGGACCAGCGATTCGACGCCGCCCACCAGCGGATCGGCCCGGACGGACCAGTCGAGCCCCCAGGCCTCGCTCCACTCGTGTTCCACGGCCAGCTCGGCGCCCATGAAGACGAGCTTCTTGCCCGGGAACGCCCACATGTACGCCAGCAGCCCGCGTAATCCGGCGACGCGTTGCCACCGGTCGCCGGGCAGTTTGCCGGCCAGGGATCGTTTGCCGTGCACCACCTCGTCGTGGCTCAACGGCAGCAGGAACTGCTCGTCGAAGGCGTACAGGCCGGGCAGGGTCAGCTGGTCGTGGCGTTCGTGCCGCCACAACGGGTCCTGCTCGGCGTAGGACAGCGTGTCGTGCATCCAGCCCATGTTCCATTTGAGACCGAAGCCCAGCCCGCCCCAGTCGACCGGCCGGGACACCGACGGCCAGGCGGTCGACTCCTCGGCGATCATCACGACGCCCGGGTGGTCGGCGTACACGGCGGCGTTGAGGTCGCGGAGGAAGTCGACGGCCTCCAGATGAGTGTTGCCGCCGTAGATGTTCGGCGTCCATTCGCCCGGTTGCCGGGAGTAGTCCAGGTAGAGCAGCGAGGCGACGGCGTCCACCCGCAGGCCGTCGACGTGGAACTCCTCGCACCAGTAGCGGGCGTTGGCGATGAGGAAGTTGCGTACCTCGGGTCGTCCGTAGTCGAACACGAGGCTGCCCCAGTCCGGATGCTCGCCCCGGCGCGGATCGGGATGCTCGTAGAGCGGGGTGCCGTCGAACCGGGCCAGCGCCCAGTCGTCCTTCGGGAAGTGGGCGGGCACCCAGTCCAGCAACACGCCGATCCCCGCCTGGTGCAGGGCGTCGATCAGCTGGCGGAAGTCGTCGGGCGTACCGAGGCGCGCGTCCGGCGCGTAATAGCCGGTCACCTGATAACCCCAGCTCGGGCCATAGGGATGGGCCATCACGGGCAGGAACTCGACGTGGGTGAAACCGAGGTCGGCGACGTGCTCGGTCAGCTGCGTGGCCAGCTCGCGATAGGACAGCCCGGGCCGCCACGATCCCAGGTGGACCTCGTAGACGCTCATCGGCCGCCGGTGGTGCTCACCCGGGCGATCCTTCATCCAGGCGTCGTCGCCCCACTGATACTCGCTGGTCCAGATCTCCGACGCGGTGTCCGGCGGCGTCTGGGCGCGGCGCGCCATCGGGTCGGCCTTGTCGCGCCACACCCCGTCCGCGCCGAGAATCCGGTACTTGTATCGCTGTCCGCGCCGGGCCTGGTCCGCGGTTCCGCTCCAGACCCCGCTGGGTCCCTGCTTCTCCAGGGATACGCCGTCAGCAGCGCCCCAGCCGGTGAAGTCGCCGACGACGCGGACTTCACGGGCGTTCGGAGCCCACACGGCGAACCGGCAGCCGCCGTCGGCTGCCTCATGTGCGCCCAGCACGGTCCACAGTTGCTCATGACGGCCCTGGGCGAACAGATACAGATCGAGATCGGTCGGCTGCTTCATGCGTACAACAGATTCACGCCGGCGGGGACGGAGAGCTGGGGGAGGGTCCCGACCTGGACCCCGACGGTGCTGCTGGTGCCCGCCCGCCGGTACGCCGCCGCGGTGCGCGTGGCGATCCCGTGCCACGCGTAGCGTTCGCGGAGGACGAGCCGCCCGTGTTCGACCATGCGCCGCGCGCCGGACCGATCCGCGAGCAGACCGCCGACCGCCGTGGCCAGGGCTTCTGGATCGCTGTGCGGGAAGGTGACCCCGTTGACCCCAGGCTCGACGATCTCGGCCAGTCCGCCGGTGGCCGCCACGGCGAGCGGCGCGCCCGCGGCGGCGGCCTCCAGCGCGACCATGCCGAACGGCTCGTAGAGGCTCGGGACGACGGTGGCGTCGGTGGCGCCGAGAACGGCGGGCAGCTCACCGGCGTTCAGGAAGCCGGTGAACGTGACGCTCGTGCCGAGCCGGAGCTTGGCGGCCTGCTCCTGCAGTTCGCTGCGGAAGGGACCGTCGCCGGAGATGACCACGCGGAGCCCAGGGTGCTCGGCGCGCAGTTGTGGGATGGCGCCGACCAGGTGCTGGACGCCCTTCTCGTAGACGAGCCGCCCGGCGAACCCGACGAGTGGACCCTTCCCGCCGAGCCGGGCCCGGGCCTTGGCCACCGCCTCCGGCGCGGCCGTCCAGGCACGGTCGTCGACGCCGTTCGGGATGACCTCGACCCGGTCGAGCGACGGTTCCCAGAGCTTGCCGACCTCCCACTTCATGTACTCGGAGCAGACGAGCACCCGGTTCGCCTCGTGGGTGAGCCACCACTCGACGGAGTGGATGCATTTGTTCATCTCCTCCGGCAGCCAGCCCTGGTGCCGGCCGGCCTCGGTCGCGTGGATCGTCGCGACCAGCGGGATGCCGAGATGTTCCTTGAGCGTCACGGCGGTGTGCGTGACGAGCCAGTCGTGCGCGTGGATCACGTCGTACGCCGAGTCCCCGCCGGTCGCGCGCAGCGCCGCCCGGGTCAGCGTGTGGTTGAACGCCATCGTCCAGGCCAGCAACGACGGCGTCGCGAGCGGGAACTGCGGCGGGTCCTCCGGGGCGCGGACGACGCGTACGCCCTCGACCACCTCGTCGAGCGGAGCGCCCGGCGCGTGCCGGGTCACCACGGTGACGTCGTGCCCGACCGCGACGAGGGAGGTGGCCAGCGCGTGGACGTGCCGGCCAAGGCCGCCGACGACCAGCGGCGGGTACTCCCAGGAGAGCATCAGGACGCGAAGCGGCTTCGCCCGGCCGGCCCCGCCGGCTCCCGTGCCGACGGTGCCGGTGGCTCGCGCCTCGCCGACGGCTCCAGTGGTGAGTTGATCCATGACAAGCGACATACCGGCCCCCAGGGTGAACGCGCCCCGCCCGTGCACACGACACCAGGCACCTGACCAGGCGCCTGGTGGTTCGACGGGGTGCCTCTATCCTCGCTGATCAGGCGTTACCGGCGGAGAAGTTCAGGTTTCCGGAATGTAACGTTCGCCTTGCTAGGGCGTTTCGTCCGGCGTGTCACTCGGTCACGCGTGTCGTCTCGCGCTGCTGCGTTGGGCGCTGGATCAGGGATCTGTGTCGAATCTTGGTCCAAGATTCGGCCGGGAACCGTGATCCAGCGGCAAAGGGTGGGCGGCCGACGGTATGACGGCTAGGTGACACGTGTCGTCTCCGCGACGGACCAGGCCTGGAAGGGACACCCGGTCGCCCCGTGGGGCGCGTCGCCGTCGGCGGTCTCGCTCACCGAGCCGAGGCCGTAGTCGGTCCGGTGGGCCTCGATCCCACTGCCGTCCACCTCGAGGCCGACTTTCGCGGCGGCGTCGTGCAGCGGGCCGAGCAGCCACGGCCACACCGTTCCCTGGTGGTATGCGCCGTCGCGCTCGGCGGGCGTACCCCGATGACGTCCCCGGTAGCCGTCGGCCTCCGGTGACAGACTGCGCAAGCCCATCGGCGTGAGCAGGTGGTCCATCAGGCGGCGCAACGGCTCGGGCTCCGGAGTGAGCGGCGCATAGGGGAGCGACCAGGCGAGGAGCTGGTTCGGCCGGACTCCCGGGTCACGTCCGATTCGCTGGCCGGGTCGGGTTCGCTGGTCGGGTCGGGTTCGCCGGTCGGGTCGAGTTCGCTGGTCGGGCTCGTCGAGCACGTCGTGGAGGAGGCCGTCCTCGCGCGGGAACCTCGCCTGGAAGGACTCTCTGGCCCGGTCGTGCAACCGCCGATAGCCGTCCTCGGGCCAGCGCTCAGCCAAGCCGGCCAGCCCGTTGACCCACAGCGCGTTGACGTCCACCGCCTTGCCCGCCCGCTGGGTCACCGGCACCCCGTCGACTCGGGCGTCCATCCAGGTCAACGCCTCGCCGTCGGCCCCCTGGCTCAGCAGGCCGTCGACGGGGTCCATCCTGATCGCGTACCGGGTGCCCCAGGTGTGGTGGTCCACGACCGACCGCAGCTGCGGCCGCAACTCCTCGGCCAGATCCGGGTCCAGCCGCGCATGACGGTCGACCGCGTGCAGGAACCACAGCGTGGCGTCGGCGGTGTTGTACTCCCGGGACCCCGTGTCGCAGGTGTTCGCCAGCATGCCCTCGCTGAGCGTGGCCGCGTAGTCCCGCAGCAACTCACGGCCCTCGTCGAGGCGTCCGGTCGCCAGGAAGAGCCCCTCATAGGAGATCATCGTGTCCCGGCCCCAGGCCCCGAACCACGGATAGCCCGCGACGACGTCCGGGCCGGTCGGCGTACGGATGACGAACTGGTCGGCGGCCCGGTCGTCGCCCAGCCGCCGTCCCCGGTCGCGGGCCAGCTCGACGGTCGTCTCGGCGGGCTCGACGCGGGTGCCCTCAGCGGACGCGGTCACCCCGATGGCCTGCCCGGGTCGGTCGAGGCGACCGGCGTACTCCCCGAAGTGCCACAGGTCCTCGACCGGAGTGAGGCCCCGCGCCGCTTCCTCGCGATGGCGTACGCCGAACCACCACTCGCCCTTCGCCCGCCACTCCGCGTCCCCCTGTACGCGGTAAGCCCTCTCGACGACCACCCCGTCGGCCGTCGTCACGCTCTCGGGCGGTGGACCCTGCGCGGTCCGTTCACCGTGGACGTCCCGCCAGGTGCCGAGCACGGCGAGGGTCAGCTCGACCGGGCCGCCGCTGACCAGCCGGTGCACCACGGCGACCGCCGGTTCCCCGTGCCGCATCGCGATCTCCCGCTCGATCACCACCGAGCCGATCTGCCATCGCCACCGGGGTATGCCGTCCGCAAGGTCGAACGTGGCCAGCAGCTCGTGCCCGCGCGGATCGAGCGTGCCGTCGGCCCACTCGTGTACGCCCAACCGCACACTGCGGCCCGATTCGAGGGTGACCGTCGCGTCCAGACTCGCCAGCCCGAGCCGCCGCCGAGCCGGCCCGTGCACCGGATCGGCCACCACCAGCAGCCCGTGATAGCGGCGCGTACGCAGGCCGGAGACGGTGCCCATGGCGTACCCGCCGAGGCCGTCGGTCACCAGCCATTCGCGTCGCGCGCCCTCGGACAGGTCGGTGCAGAGCTGCGGTCCGAACCGGATCGTCATACCTCCGATTATCGGCTGCTCTTCCAACCCCAGGCGTGTGTTGATCGTCGGCGGCCGCCAATCTTGGCAGTTTGCGCCCCGATGATCGTCGGCTGCCGCCGATAATGGGGCTCTGACCGGCCTGATCGTCGGCTGCCGACGATCACCGACCGGGCCGAGAAGGTTTTCCACAGGAGACTCGCTCTGCTGGACCGCCGAGAACGGCGGCTGCCGTCAGCGGCGGTGGAGGATGAGGTTCAGGACCAGGGCCGTCCAGCCTGTCTGGTGCCAGGCGCCCAGTGCCGCCCCGTTGTCTCCGTGGAAGTACTCGGGGAAGGCGAGCCGATCCTTCCAGTCGGGATGGGTTTGGAACAGCTCGCACGCGCCGTAGATCGGCCGTCGTCCGTGCTCGTCGCGGAGGAAGAGGGAGATCAGCCGGTCGGCGAGGTCGTCGGCGACTTCGGTCAGCGTACGTTGCACCCCCGAGCGCACCGGATACTCGACGCGGAGGTCGTCGCCGAAGAACAGCGCGTACTCGCGGAGCGCTTCGACGAGGAGGAAGTTGACCGGCATCCAGACCGGGCCGCGCCAGTTGGAGTTGCCGCCGAAGACGCCGCTGGTCGATTCGGCGGGCTCGTAGCCGACGGTGAAGTCCTGCCCGGCCAGGGTCACGGTGAAGGGCTTGTCCTCGTGTCGTTTCGACAGGCTGCGGATGCCGTACGGCGAGAGGAACTCCTCGTCGGACAGCATCCGGCGGAGGACGCGGAGGAGTCGTTCCGGGTCGACCATCGCCAGGAGCCGGCGTTGCTGGCCGCCGTCGGAGATCCGGCGGGAGCCGACCACTTCGGCGTACTCGGGCTTGTTGGTGAGGAACCAGCGGATGCGCTGGGCCAGTTCAGGCAGGCGGACGAGGGTCACCGTGCCGACCGTCGTCGTGGCGCACAGCGGGATCAGCCCGGCGACCGAGCGGTAGCGCATCGGCGTACGCCCTTGGCCGGGCACGCGCAGCGAGTCGTAATAGAAGCCGTCCGCGTCGTCCCACAGCTTGGCGGCCGCCGTCGCGATGTACGCGAAGTGCTCGAAGAACTTCGTCGCAATGTCTTCGTAGGTGCGGTCGTGCAGCGCCAGGACGGTCGACATCTCCAGCATGTTGAGGGCGTACATCGCCATCCAGCCGGTGCCGTCGGACTGTTCGAGCAGGCCGTCGGCGATGGGCAGCGCGGCCGAGCGGTCGAACGGGCCGACGTTGTCCAGGCCGAGGAAGCCGCCTTCGAAGACGTTGTTGCCGTCGGTGTCCTTGCGGTTGACCCACCAGGTGAAGTTGAGCAGCAGCTTGTGCGTGATCCGGCTGAGGAAGCCGAAGTCGGTGCCGCCGTCGATCTCGAAGACGCGTAGCGCCGCCCAGGCGTGCACGGGCGGGTTCACGTCCCCGAAGGCCCACTCGTACGCCGGGATCTGCCCGTTGGGGTGCTGGTACCACTCGCGGAGGAGCAGGAGCAGCTGCTGTTTGGCGAACCCCGGATCGACGTGCGCGATGGCGACGCAGTGGAAGGCGAGGTCCCAGGCGGCGTACCAGGGGTATTCCCAGGGATCGGGCATGGAGATGACGTCGAAGCTGTTCATGTGCCACCAGGCGCTGTTGCGCCCCTTGCGGCGGGACGGCCACAGCGGTGGTGAGGCCGGATCGCCGCGGAGCCATTGCTGGACGTCGAAGTGGTAGAACTGCTTGCCCCACATCAGCCCGGCGACTGCCTGGCGGACGACGGCGGCCTCGTCGGCGGACGCGCCGGCTGGAGTCAAGGCCGCGAAGTACGCGTCGGCCTCGGCCTGGCGCTGCTCGACGATCTGGTCGAAGGCGAGGTCGAGCGCTGGCGGCGGGCCGAAGGCGGGCGGCGGCGCGGTCTGCGCCAGCCGCAGCCGGAGGGTCACGGACCCCCGCCCGGCCACCTCCAGGGTGTAGTGCAGCGAGCCTTTCGTGCCGACCAGGTCGGGGTTCACCGTCGCCGCGCCGTGCACCAGGTGGTCGTTGATCCCGTCCTTCGGGTACGCCGACCGCCCCCGCAGTCCCCACAGCCGCTCGGCGTTGGACTCGTTGTCGCAGACCAGCGCGGGCGGGCGGGTGCCGTCCGGGCCGGGGCCGGCCTCCAGCACCAGTTGCCCGAGGGTCTGATGCCGGGCGACGAGCCGGCCGCCGGCGGGATCGCCGTGCAGCACCGGCTTCACGTCCCGGTTGGGCAGGCCCCAGGACCAGGTGTTGCGGAACCACAGCGTCGGCAGGAGGTGCAGCGTCGCCGGGTCCGGACCTTGGTTGGTCACGGTGATCTCGACGCAGACGTCGTGCGGGTCGGCTTTGGCGTAGACGACCTCGACGGCCCAGTAGCGGTCCTCGTCGAACACGCCGGTGTCGACCAGCTCGAACTCGGGCTCGTCCCGGCCGCGTTCGCGATTGACCGCGGCGAGCCGCGTATAGGGGAACTCGGCCTGCGGGTAGTGATAGCGCCAGCGCATCAGGGAGTGGGTCGGCGTGGAGTCCAGGTACCACCAGTACTCCTTGGCGTCCTCGCCGTGGTTGCCCTCGGGGCCGGCGAGGCCGAACAGCCGCTCCTTGAGGATCGGGTCGCGGCCGTTCCACAGGGCCAGCGCGAAGCAGAAGATCTGGTGCTCGTCGCTGAACCCGGCCAGGCCGTCCTCGCTCCACCGGTAGGTCCGCGACCGCGCGTGGTCGTGGGGGAAGTAGTCCCACGCGGTGCCGTGCTCGCTGTAGTCCTCCCGCACCGTGCCCCAGGCCCGCTCGGACAGGTAGGGTCCCCACGCTCGCCAGGGCTCCGCGCCGGCATCGGCCGCTTCCAGGCGTCGCCGCTCACTGCTCGCGTGTTCCTCCATCACGAGAATCTTCCCGGTTGTACGCCCAGCGGCGGGCCCTTTGCCGGAAAGATTTTGCCGGGTGTTCACAGACGCCCCGGTTAGCCGGAGTTCACCCACGGCCGAATGAGGTGGCCGCTGCCAGCCGGGCCGACCTACCATCGGCGGGTGCTCAAGCCGTCCTACCCGATCTACACCGCCCGGCTGACCCTGCGCCCCTACACGCTGGACGACTTCGACGACCTCTACGCGATCCAGTCGAATCCCGAGGTCACGCGCTATCTCTACTGGGAGACCCGGGACGAGGCGGGGGTCCGGGCGGACCTCCAGGCCAAGATGGGCGCGTCGGAGATTCGGGAGGTCGGCGACCGCCTCTTCCTGGCCGTGGTCTGGCGGGAGGTCGAGCGGGTCGTCGGCGGGGTGACGCTGACCTGGCTGAGCCGGGAGGACGGCGGCGGCGAGATCGGCTACGTCTTCAATCCGGAGTTCGGCGGGCATGGCCTGGCGACTGAGGCGACCTCGGCCGTGCTCCGGCTCGCCTTCACCCTGCCGGTGGACGGCGGCCTGGGCCTGCACCGGGTGATCGGGCGGCTCGACGCGCGCAACACCGCCTCGGCGAAGGTGCTCGAGCGGCTGGGCCTGCGGCGCGAGGCGCACTTCGTCGAGAACGAATACGTCAAGGGCGAGTGGACCGACGAGGTCGTCTACGCCATCCTCGAGTCGGAGTGGCTCGCCCGGCGCGTCTCGCCGCCGCGGACGCGTGTGTCGCGCAGCTGAGCCCGGGGCGTCCTACGCTGGGCCCATGGCGCTCGGTCCGATCGCTCAGATCCACATCTCGGTCACCGACCTCGATCGCTCGGTGGCGTTCTACCGCGACGTCCTCGGCATGTCGCTCCAGTTCGTGGTGCCCGGCCAGCCGATGGCGTTCTTCGCCAGCGGGGACGTCCGGCTCTACCTCGGCGTACCGGAGAACCCGGAGTTCCGGACCCGGACGGTGCACTACTATTCCGTAACCGACGTCGACGCCGAGTACGCGCGCCTCCGCGACCTGGGCGTCGAGTTCCTCGACGAGCCGCACGTGGTGCACCGGGACGACTCCGGTGACCTGTGGATGGCATTCCTCGAAGACCCGGACGGGCACAAGATCGCCCTCACCGAGCTGAGGAGATAGGGGCTGCGCGAACAAGCCCGGATCACGCAGACTGGGGCGCGTGACCGTCCACACTGTCCAGACTGGCCAGCCTGACCCGAGCGCGCGAGGCAACCGTCCGCTGCTGGTGATCGCCGTCGTCGCCGCGCTGGTGGAGTTCGCGTTCAGCGGCCGGTACGGCTTCCACCGCGACGAGCTGTACTACCTGGCGGCGGGCCGGCATCCGGCGTTCGGCTATGACGACCAGCCGCCGCTGGCGCCGCTGTGGGCGGGCTTCACCGGCCTCGTCGCCGACGGCTGGCCCGACTGGCTGCAGCTGATGCTGCTCCGGCTGCCGTCCGTGCTCGCGCTCGGCGGAATCGTGCTGATCACCGGCCGCATCGCCGCTGAGTTCGGGGGTGGCCGCCGGGCGCAGGCGCTGGCCGGGCTCGCCATCGCGATCGCACCCGCCGTCGTCATCTCCGGTCACCTGCTGTCCACCACGATCTTCGACATCCTCGTCTGGAGCGTCCTGGCCTGGCTGCTCGCCCGCTGGCTGCGTACGCGGGACGACCGGCTCCTGCTCCTGCTCGGGGTCGTCGCCGGGGTCGGCCTCCAGATGAAGAACCTGCCCCTGATCTACGCCGCCGGGCTGGTCGCCGGACTGCTCATCGCCGGGCCACGGGAGGTGTTCCGGCGCTGGCAGTTGTGGGCGGGCGGGCTGATCGCGCTGCTGATCTGGGCGCCGAACCTGTGGTGGCAGGCCACCCACGGCTGGCCCCAGCTGCAGATGACGGCGGTCATCCGGGAGGACGCCGACTGGGGCGGCCGGGCCGGGCTCATCCCGTTCCAGCTGCTGCTGCTCGGCATACCGGCGGCCGTCGTCTGGGCGACCGGGCTGTGGCGGCTGCTGCGGGACCCGTCGGCGGTCCGGTTCCGGGCGCTCGGGTGGGCGTACGTGGTCGTCTTGCTGCTCGTGCTGGCGACCGGGGGACGGGAGTACTACCCGGCCGGGGCGTACCCGGCGCTGCTGGCCTCGGGCGCGATCCTGCTCGACCGGTGGGTCGGCGACAGCACGGCCCGGCGTCGGACCGTCGGCTGGGTCGCCGGGATCTTCGCGCTCAGCACGCTCTCGTTGGGCCTGCCGGTGTACCCGGTCTCGATGCTGCACTCGACGTTGCAGCCCGCGGTCAACTACGACGCGGGGGAGACGGTCGGCTGGCCGGACTTCGCCGCCCAGGTCGCCGCGGTCTACCAGGGGCTGCCGGAGGCGGAACGGAAGACGGCGGTGCTGGTGGCCGGGAACTACGGTGAGGCCGGTGCGCTCGACCACTATGGACCGTCGCTCGGGCTGCCTCAGGTCTACTCCGGGCACCTGGCGTACTGGCGCTGGGGTCCGCCGCCCGAGGGCCCGGGCCCGGTCTTGGTCGTCGGCCACTTCGAGGAGGCGGAACTGCAGACCCAGTGCGCGCAGGTGACCCATGCGGCGACCTACGACAACGGTGTGGACCTCGACAACGAGGAGCAGGGTGTGGACGTCTGGATCTGCCGGGGACCGCGGCGCACGTGGGCGGAGTCGTGGCCGGAGCTGCGGCGGCTCTGACCTGTGAGACCTACCTGTTAGGTTGCATCCGTGCTGCAGGAGTCTCCCCCGAAGGGCGCGGTGCTGGAGGCCGTCCTCGAACGGATCACCTATGCCAACGAGGAGACCGGCTACACGATCGCGCGCGTGGCCACCGATCGGAGCGCCACCGATCTGCTGACGGTCGTCGGACCGCTGCTGGGCGCGCAGCCGGGGGAGAGCCTGCGGCTGACCGGCCGCTGGACGTCACACCCCAAATACGGCAAGCAGTTCGAGGTCTGGTCCTACAAGACGGTCCTCCCGGCGACCATCAAGGGCATCGAGCGCTACTTGGGCTCAGGGCTCATCAAGGGCATCGGCCCGAGGCTGGCGGAGAAGATCGTCGGCCACTTCGGGGCGGACACCCTGCGCGTCATCGAGGAGGAGCCGGCGCGGCTGGTCGAGGTGCCCAAGCTCGGCCCGAAGCGGACGAAGATGATCGCGGCCGCCTGGGACGAGCAGAAGGCCATCAAGGAGGTCATGCTCTTCCTCCAAGGCGTCGGCGTGTCCACCTCGCTGGCCGTACGTATCTACAAGCAGTACACCGACTCGGCCATCTCGGTGGTGAAGAACGAGCCGTACCGGCTGGCCGCGGACGTGTGGGGGATCGGGTTCAAGACGGCCGACACCATCGCCCAGGCGGTCGGCATACCCCGGGACAGCCCCGAACGGGTGAAGGCCGGCCTGCAGTACACCCTGAACGAGGCGGCCGACGCCGGGCACTGCTTCCTGCCGCAGCCCAACCTCGTCGGCGACGCGGTGAAGATTCTGGAGGTGCCGTCGGCGCTGGTCACCGAGTGCCTCGAAGATCTGGTCGCGACCGAGGGCGTGGTCCGGGAGCCGGTTCCCGGTCCGGTGTCGGCCGACGGCCCGGCCACGATTCCCGCCGTCTACCTCGTGCCGTTCCATCGGGCGGAGACCTCGCTGGCCAACACCCTGCTCGGGCTGCTGAACACGAGCCGCGACCGGCTGTCCGCGTTCGCCGACGCCGGCTCGAACGCTCGAGCCGGGAGTGAGGACGGAGAGCCGGCTCACCGAGGCACGGTCGACTGGGTGAAGGCGCTGGCCTGGCTGCGTACGGTCACGGGGCACGAGCTGGCCGCGGAGCAGGAGCAGGCGGTCCGCCTCGCGCTGACCGAGAAGGTCGCGGTCCTTACCGGCGGCCCCGGCTGCGGCAAGAGCTTCACCGTACGCTCGGTCGTGGAACTCGCCCGCGCCAAGCGCGCGAAGATCGTGCTGGCGGCGCCGACCGGGCGGGCCGCGAAACGGCTCGCCGAACTGACGGGCCACGAGGCGACGACGGTCCACCGGCTGCTTCAGCTGAAGCCGGGCGGCGACGCGACCTACGACCGCGAGAACCCGCTCGACGCCGATCTGGTCGTCGTCGACGAGGCCTCCATGCTGGACCTGCTCCTCGCCAACAAGCTCGTGAAGGCGGTCGCGCCGGGCGCGCACCTGTTGTTCGTCGGCGACGTCGACCAGTTGCCCTCGGTGGGCGCCGGGGAGGTCCTGCGTGATCTGCTCAACGCCGATACCGTCCCCCGCGTACGCCTGACGCGGATCTTCCGGCAGGCCCAGGAGTCCGGCGTCGTGGTGAACGCCCACCGCATCAACAACGGCGAGCCGCCGCAGCTGCGGGGCTTCGGCGATTTCTTCTTCTTCGCCCGCGACCAGCGGGAGGACGAGGAGCCCGCGCAGACCGCGGAGGCGACCGCGCAGCTCGTCGTCGACCTGGTGAGCAAGCGCATCCCGCGGAAGTTCGGCCTCGACCCGAGGCGGGACGTCCAGGTGCTCGCGCCGATGCATCGGGGCGCGGCCGGGGCGGGGAACCTCAACGCCCTGCTGCAGGAGGCGCTCACGCCGGGGCGGGAGAACGTGCCGGAGAAGCGGTTCGGCGGGCGCGTGTTCCGCATCGGCGACAAGGTCACGCAGATCCGCAACAACTACGACAAAGGCGTCGCCGGGGTCTTCAACGGGACGCTGGGTGTCGTGACCGGACTGTCGGCCGAGGACCACAAGCTGACCGTGCGCACCGACGAGGACGAGGAGATCGAGTACGCCTTCGACGAACTGGACGAGCTGGCGCACGCGTACGCGGTGACGATCCACCGCTCGCAAGGCAGTGAGTATCCGGCGGTGGTGGTGCCGCTGACCACCGGTGCGTGGATGATGCTGCAGCGCAACCTGCTCTACACCGCCGTCACCCGGGCGAAGAAGCTCGTGGTGCTGGTCGGCTCGTTCAAGGCGCTCGGCGTCGCCGTACGCACCCTGGGCGCGGGCCGCCGCTGGACCGCGCTGGACCATCGGCTCACGCCGGGCGACCGGCCCGGGAACTACAGGTAGCTCAACAGGTCCACGCCGAAGCTGAGTTTGAGCGTCAGCCAGACCACGAAGGACACGAAGACCAGTCCGGCCGCGCCGATGAGCGCCTTGACCGGCCACGGCTGGAGGCTGACCCAGGCGGTCCACGCGCCGAGCTTGCGCCGGCCGTACTGGAGAAGGTGGCGGGCCCAGACGAACTCGATGGCCCAGATGCTCACGCCGAAGAAGACGATGAGCCAGCCGGGGCCGGGCAACGGAACCAGCGCCAGTCCCAAGACGACGATGAGCCCGCCGAGAATGGCGATCGCGGTCCGAAAGGCGACACTGCCCGTGGGATGTGCCCGGATTGCCGCAATCTTCCGCTTAATCCCACGGGGACTGTCCGGTTTCGACCCTCCCGCGGGGTCCTGGAGCGTACTCATATCGCGTGTGGCGGTCTTTCCGGGTGACTCGTCGGGCAGGGCGGTGTTCCTCGCCCGTCACCTTACAAGTGGTGCGCACGTTACGGAGGTGAGTCGACGTTGAATGCACCCGGCGCCGACAGGCACCCCGCAGCGAGCTGCGGATTCTAACGAAATCCGGCCCCCCATGGGCCGGGTTTCTGCCTGTCTTCCCACTACTGGGTGAGATCATCGTATGACGGAGCGTAATTGCCGGAGTGCGCCTGAGTATGGGAAGGCGGGGCGAGACCAGCCTCGCAGCGGTGCCGGGGGGAGTACGACATGAGTGCCATCCGACCAACGACCGTCGAGGTCGAGACGTCGCTGCGGCTCGTCGCGCCGGACGCGACGGCGTTACCAGTACGCGCCAGCCTGCGCTATGACCCGGCTGACCCGTACGCGGTCCAAGTGATCTTCCACGCCGAGTCCGCCGGAGGGGAGGCGGTCAGCTGGTCGTTCGCTCGCGAACTTCTGGTGACCGGTCTCGACGAGCCGGCCGGGATCGGCGACGTACGCGTCTGGCCATGGGCCACGCCGCGCGGCGACTTCGTCGCGCTCGCGCTCTCGTCACCCGACGGGAACGCCCTGTTCGAAGTGCCGCGGAGCGTCCTCGTACGCTTCCTCCGGCGTACCTATGTCGTCGTGCCGAGGGGTCGGGAGACCGAGCACCTGGACGTCGACGCGGCGGTCAACCGGCTGCTGGCCGGGCGCTGACCGTCGTCACGGAGGGTGACGAGCCGGTGGGTGACGTGGGAGGCGGCGCAGGGGAAGGTGTCGCCTCCACGTATTTCGCCCGGTGGTCGGCTCCGAGACGGGTCTTGTCGGGGTCCAGGAAATCGATGAGGTCGATCAGCGCCCGCTGCGTGTCGATCACGCGGGCGTTGCCGGCCTCGCTCTGGTCGGCGATGTCGTCGACCTCGCGGAGCAGCCGCTCGAACCAGTAGCGGAATCGGGGGTCCTCGTCCAGCCGGCGGGTGAATTCCGGGTAGGTGATGCAGTCGTGGTGCCCCTCGGCGCCCGGCTGCATCATCAACTCGCCGATCGCCCGCTGCTGGCCGCGGAACAGGCGGTAATGGGCCCGCTCGTACTTCTGGCTCGACAGCGTGTTCGTCACGTCGAGCAGCCGCTTCGTGAACTCCCGGTTCTGCTCTTCGCCGCCCAGGTCGAGGAAGCGCAGCTCGCGCCGGATGATCTCCACCCAGCAGAGGTACTCCGCCAGGGTGTAGACCGTGAACTGCCGGGCGTAGTCCTCCTGCTCCGGGTCGCCGCAGTGCAGGTAGACGGGCAGGTACTCGTCACGCACCGCGTTGAACAGGCGCGACTGGAGGCTGTTGGCCGCCAGCAGCAGCGGCTCCCGGTACCGGCCGAGCACCTTCGCGGCCTGCTCGGCCTTGGTCTCCTCGTGCCGCTCCCGCTCCAGCTTCGCCTCGAAGGCGGTCGCCTTGCGGCTGGACCAGCTGGTCATGACGCCGGCGACGATCGCGCCGACGACGGAGACGACGGCCGAGAGGATGCCGATCAGGTTGTCCACGGCGGCAGTCTGCCGGGCCGGCCGACCTCGCGGCATCCTCCGCCCGGCCGGGCTTGATTGTCTACAAGAGACGGACGTAGTGGACAAGCGGCCCCACCTGTGATGCCATGTCCGGCGTGCTGATTTGCTCCGCCGGAGGCTTGAGGTGTTGAAGAGACGGTCGATCCGGGCGAAGATGGCGGCCCTGGTCATCATCCCCCTGGTGGCGCTGCTCGGGTTGTGGCTGCTGGCCACGGCGCTGACCGTCGGACCGGCCCGCAATCTGGCCGACGCCGGCCTCTTCGCCCGCCACGTCGGCGGGCCGGCCGCCCAGGTCGTCGCCGAGCTGCAGACCGAGCGCCGGCTGACCGTGGTCTGGCTCGCCCAGCCCGGCACCTCCACCGAGATCACGGCCCAACGGGACGCCACCGACACGGCGGTCCGGGAGTTCCGGCAGCAGTCGGCGAGCGAGGACGTCTCCGACCGCGCCGACGACCTGATCAAACGGCGGCTGACCGAGTTCACCGGCGAGCTGGATCAGCTCCAGTCCGCCCGCAGCGCGGCCGACGCGGGCGGCGCGGGCCGCAGCGCGGATCTGCGCGCCGCCGCGATGACGGCGTACACGAAGATCATCGACGCGGCGTATCGGCTGTTCGTGCCGCTGGCGGAGGTGCAGGACCCCCAGCTGTCCCAGCTGTCCCGGACGCTCATCGGGCTCAGCCGGGCCCGGGAACTCGTGGCCCAGGAAGACGCGCTGGTCAGCGCGGTCTTCGCGGTGGGCAAGCCGGCGATGAACGACGTCACCCAGATCGCCGGGGCCATCGGCGCCCAGCGCCAGCTGTTCGCCGACGCCGTGGGGGAGCTGCCCGACGCCGACCGCGCCCGCTATCAGGAGATGGTCCGCGGGGACGCGTTCGTGCAGCTCGCCGTCATGGAGGAGGCCTTCCTCAGCCGGGGCCAGCCGAACAATCCGCTGCCGATCAACGCCGCCAACTGGCGTACGGCGACGAATGCGGTGCTCAAGGCGCTGCGCTCGTTCGAGGAGCAGGCGGCGGCCGCGCCCGCGGAGCGGTCGGAGGCGGCCGTGTCGACCGCGTACACCCGGATCGTCGCGACCGGGCTGGCCGGGTTGATCTCGGTCGCCCTGGCGCTGTGGGTGGGCCTGCGGGTCTCGCGCTCGGTCGCCGGGCGGCTGCTGCGCCTCCGCGACACCGCCACGGACCTGGCCGAGGTCGAGCTGCCCGCGGTCGTCGCCCGCCTGCGCAAGGGCGAGCGGGTCGAGGTGGCCGAGGCCGAGCTGAGCTTCGGGCACGACGAGATCGGCGAGGTCGGCCGAGCCTTCGCCGAGGTACGCCGCACGGCGGTGCGGTCGGCGGTCGACGAGGCGGTCCTGCGGCACGGGCTGAACGAGGTCTTCCTCAACGTCGCCCGCCGCAGTCAGACCCTGTTGCACCGGCAGCTGAGCCTGCTGGACCGGATGGAGCGGCGCGCCCGCGACCCGCAGGAGCTGGAGGACCTGTTCCGGCTCGATCATCTGTCGACCCGGATGCGGCGGCACGCCGAGGACCTCGTGATCCTCGCCGGGGGCGCCCCGGGCCGGGGCTGGCGGCATCCGGTGGCGGCGGTCGACGTCATCCGCGGCTCGGTCAGCGAGATCGAGGAGTACGTCCGGGTGGTCGTCGAGAAGATCCCCGACGTGGCGATCGCCGGGCGGGCCGTCGGCGACATCATCCACCTGCTGGCCGAGCTGGTGGAGAACGGGACCTCGTTCTCCCCGCCGCAGACCCGCGTCCACGTCAGTGCCGAGAAGGGGCCGGACGGTCTGCTCGTCCGCGTCGCCGACCGGGGCCTGGGCATGACCGAGGAGGCGCTGGCCGAGGCGAACGCCCGTCTGGCCGTCCCGCCGGACTTCGATCCGGCCAACAGCGCCCGGCTGGGCTTGATGGTGGTGGCCCGGCTGGCGGCCCGGCACGGGATCACCGTCGCGCTGACCCGGTCGAGCCACGGCGGCGTCTGCGCCGAGGCGCTGATCCCGAATTCGCTCATCGCGACGGTGCCGAAGCCGGCCGCCAAGCCCACCCCGGTGACGGATCTGCCGAAGCGCCCTTCGGGGGCCAAGATCCCGGTCCAGGCCGAGGTCTCCGCCCGGCCGGAGCCGGTCACGCAGACGGCCGGGTCGGTCGACGTGGGCGGTCTGCCCCGCCGGTCGCGCCAGGTGCCGGCCGAACCGCCGGCGTCGCCGGCGCCGGAGGCGGCGAGCCCGGTCAGCGAGCGTACGCCCCAGCGGGTGCGGGCCAACCTGGCGGCATTCCAGCGAGGCACCGCGTCCGGCCGGGCCTCGCTGGACGCGCCGGCCGATCAGGCGACCCAACCGGAGTCGCTTTCGGACGGTGGAGAAACCGACAGTTCCGGGTCTGTCCCGGCGGGTGATAATGGTCCGTCGAGCCCGGCGGCCACGCCGCCGGAAACCGATTCGGTCGAGGGCGATCAGCCCGTGCGCGACGAGGGGAAGGCCCAGCCATGACGTCCACCAGCGACACCGCCGCGCCGAGCGGACTCGGGTGGCTGCTCGACGACCTCGTCGGCAAGGTGCCCGCCGCCCGGCACGCGGTCCTGCTGTCGGTCGACGGTCTCGTGCTCGGCCGCGACGCGAAGTTCACCGCCGACGAGGCGGATCACCTGGCCGCGGCCTCCGCCGGACTGGCCAGCCTGGCCCGCGGCGCCGGGCGCCGGTTCGAAGGCGGTGCGGTCCGGTCCACTGTGGTCGAATTCGACACGGCGTACCTGCTCATCGCCGACGCCGGCAACCGGACGTGTCTGGCCGTGCTGACCGGGGCGGACACCGATCTCGGGCTGCTGGCGTACGAGGCCGAACTGATGGTCACCCGGGTGGGCGAGCACCTGGCGACTGGAGCGCGGTGAAGGCGGAGGACTGGGAGTCCGACTGGCTCGACGAAGAGGCCGGTCCGGTCGTCCGTCCCTACGCGATCACCGGTGGGCGAGTGGACCCGGCCGGGTTCGATCTCATCGCGCACGTCGTGGCGACCGTCGACGACCCGGCCGGCGGGCAGACACCCGAGCAGCGGGCCATCCTGGCCGCCGCCGCTCGGCCGTGCGCGGTGGTCGAGGTGGCGGCGGTGGTCGACCTGCCACTCGGGGTGGTCCGGGTGCTGCTGGCCGATCTGCACGCGGAGGGCCTGATCGAGCGCTACGACCCGCCGTCCACTCCCGACGGTCCGACCGAGCAACTGCTCCAGGCGGTGATCCATGGCCTCCGGGCGATCTGAGCGGGCGGTGCCGCAGGCACTGAAGATCCTCATCGCGGGCGGTTTCGGGGTCGGCAAGACGACGCTGGTGTCCTCGGTCAGCGAGATCAGCCCGCTGCGTACCGAAGAGGTGCTCACGAGCGCCGGCGAGGCCACCGACGACATCAACGGCGTCGAGGCCAAGCGGACCACGACGGTCGCGATGGACTTCGGCCGCATCACGATCGCCCCGCACCTGGTGCTGTACCTGTTCGGCACGCCTGGTCAGGACCGCTTCATGTTCCTGTGGGACGAACTGGCCTCGGGCAGCCTCGGCGCGGTCGTGATGGCCGACACCCGGCGGCTGGCCGACAGCTTCAACGTCATCGACTACTTCGAGCGCCGGGGCACGCCGTTCATGGTCGCGGTCAACTGCTTCGACGGCGTGCGTACGCACACCTCGACGCAGGTGCGGACGGCGTTGGACCTCGAGCAGCACGTCCCGGTGGTGCTCTGCGACGCCCGGGAACGCGAGTCGGTCAAGGAAGTGCTGATCACGCTGCTGGAATACATCCTGCGAACGGGCGGAGCCTCGGCCACCAAGTGACCGAGGCTCCTGTCCCGAACGGCGTGGCGGTCAGACCTTGTTGGCGTGGATGATGTCGGAGTACCACAGGGCGCTGCGCTTGGGGATCCGGCGCTGCGTCGGGTAGTCCACGTAGACCAGGCCCCAGCGCTGCTCGTAGCCCTCCTGCCACTCGAAGTTGTCCATGAAGGACCACACGTGGTAGCTCTCCAGGCGGACGCCCTGGGCGATGGCGGCGTGCGCGGCGGCGAAGTGGTCGCGCAGGAACGCGATCCGGCCGGCGTCGTCCACCTTGCCGTCCTCGCCGACCTGGTCCGGGGTGGGCAGGCCGTTCTCGGTGATGGTCAGCGGCACGTCGCCGTAGTCCTTCTTGACCCGGACGAGGATGTCGGTCAGCCCGCGGGGGTAGATCTGCTGCCAGAACGCCTCGGTCAGCGGGTGCTTCTGGATGGTGCCGCCGGACGAGGTGACGTAGATCGGCGTGTAGTACTGCACCGCCAGCACGTCGACCGGCGCCGAGATGATCTTCAGGTCACCGTCCTTGATGTACTGCGCCATCGGGCTGAACTCGGCGATGGACTCGAGCGTGTCGCGGGGGTACTCGCCGCGGAAGACCGGATCGAGGTAGAGCCGGTTCTCGTAGCCGTCCATGAGGTGCGTCTGCTCGGCCGCCTCGGGGCTGTCGTCGGCGGGGTAGCACGGGTGCAGGTTCAGCGCCGGGCCGATCCGGCCACCGCCGATGTGCGGGCGCGCGGCTTCCACCGCCAGGCCGTGCGCCAGCATCAGGTGGTGCGCCACCACGTACGCCTTCGCCGGGTCGCGGAAGCCGGGCGCGTGCCCGCCGTTGAGGTAGCCGTTCTGCACGACCGTCTTCGGCTCGTTGAGCGTCAGCCAGGTCGGCACGGCCTCGCCGAGCGCCTCGGTAACGGCGGCGGCGTACTCCGCGAAGCGGTAGGCGGTGTCCCGGTTCTCCCAGCCGCCCGCGTCCTGCAGCGCCTGCGGGGTGTCCCAGTGGTAGAGGGTCGCCATCGGCGTGATGCCGCGTTCGTGGAGCCCGTCGACGAGGCGCTTGTAGAAGTCCAGGCCTTGCTGATTGATCGGGCCCTTCCCGTCCCGGATCACCCGCGGCCACGCGATGGAGAAGCGGTAGGAGGACAGTCCGATGGACTTCATCAGGTCGAGGTCGGCGGCGAACCGGTGGTAATGGTCGGCGGCCACGTCACCGGTGTCTCCGTTGCGTACCTTGCCGGGCGTGTGGCTGAACGTGTCCCAGACCGACGGGGTGCGGCCGTCCTCGGCGGCGGCTCCCTCGATCTGGTACGCCGACGTCGCGGCGCCCCACACGAATCCGGTGGGGAAGCTCAGCCCGAGGGTGGGTTCGGGGATGGGCTGCCCGGGGCTGTCGTCGCAGGCGGCCACGGTTGTGCCTACGGCCGCTGCGGCTGCCGCCGCGCCGGTCGTGCGGGCCGTGGTGACCGCCGCGCTGTAGGCCGACGCCGCGGCCCCTTCCAGCAGCCTCCGGCGGGTGAGCACCGGCATGGTCGACTCCTTCAGTTATGGACCTTGGACGTAGTGTATGTGGGAACGCTCCCACGTTCGGCCGGGCGTCGCCTTATCTGCGACCGGGCCGCCGCATTGCGCTGCGATCCAGTCTTTGCCGCCGACCGTGGGAGCGTTCCCACGCTATTGCGAAGGACTGTATCTCGGATGACTCGGCCAGTGGAAGACCCGCAACCACATTTGAATATTTCAGGCACTTGGCCGTAACGCGGGTCGACTAGGACGCAGCCGAAATTGGCCCGTTCCGCGTGCAACGCAAGCTCGGGGAGTGGCGTCTTCCGGATTGAGGCATCCATGAACTCATGGATGCCATTTCACGGATAGGGGAGGTCATGCTTCGAAACCGACGAGAAGGGGGCCGCGTTCTGGCGGCCGCCTTCGCGCTGGCGGTGCTGGTCGGCGGCGTACCCGCCGCGGCCGTGCCGTCCGGACCGGTCAGTGCAAACCCGACCGCCACGACCGACGGGGGCATCCGTGCCACTCCTGACGGCCGGGCTCACACCGTCACGCTGATCACCGGCGACGTCCTGCGAGTCGCCGATTCGGGTCGGATCAGCATTCTGCGAGGAGCCGGCCGCGATCACATCACGTTCGCCAGCTACCGATCGAAAGGACATCTGCACGTCATTCCGTCCGATGCCCGGCCGATGCTGGCCGCGGGCCGGCTGGACTCGCGGCTGTTCGACGTCACCGCGCTCATCCAGTTCGGTTACGACGAGCGCCGGGGCGATCTGCCGGTGATTGTGGCCGCGAAGTCGGCCCCGCCGGCCGACACCGGTCTGAAGCTGACCCGTACGCTCACCGCGGTCCACGGGTCGGCCGGGAAGGCCGACAAGCGCAGCCTCGGCAAGCTGTGGAAGGGGCTGACCGGGGTCGACCGCCGGCTCGCTGCCCAGCCACTAGCCACGGCGAAGGTGTGGCTGGACGGCGTACGCAAGCCGACCCTGGACGTCAGCGTTCCGCTGATCGGCGCGCCCACCGTCTGGCAGGCGGGTTACACCGGGGCGGGCGTGAAGGTGGCCGTCCTGGACACCGGCGTCGACGACACCCACCCGGATCTGGCCGGGAAGGTGATCGCCCGGCAGAACTTCGCCGCCGCCGACTATCCGGATGAGGACGACCGCGATCACGTCGGCCACGGCACCCACGTCGCGTCGACGATCGCCGGCAGCGGCGCGGCCTCGGGCGGCCGGTACAGGGGTGTGGCCCCCGATGCGAAGCTGCTCAACGGCAAGGTGTGCGTCGAAGGAGGCTGCGCCGAGTCCTGGATCCTCGCCGGGATGCAGTGGGCGGCCGAGCAGGGCGCCGACGTGGTGAACCTGAGCCTGGGCGGCCCGGACACCCCCGACGTCGATCCGCTGGAGCAGGCGGTCGACGACCTGACCGCCCAGTACGGCGTACTGTTCGTCATCGCCGCGGGCAACGACGGAGAGTTCGGCGATCGGACGGTCGGCTCACCGGCCAGCGCGGACGCCGCGTTGGCGGTGGCGGCCACCTCGAAGACCGACGAACTGGCGAGCTTCTCCAGCCGGGGACCACGGGTCGGCGACGCGGCGGTCAAGCCGGAGATCTCCGCACCCGGCGTCGACATCGTCGCCGCGTGCAGCTCGATCGGCTTCCTCTGCACACCGGGAGAGCCGTACGCGACGTTGTCGGGCACCTCGATGGCCACACCGCACACCGTGGGTTCGGCGGCGCTGCTGGTGCAGCAGCATCCGCAGTGGACACCCGCACAGCTGAAGGCGACGTTGATGGCGTCGGCCAAGCCGCTGGACGGCGTCGCCGCGTTCGGGCAGGGTGCGGGCCGGGTGGACGTGGCCCGGGCGATCGGGCAGACGATCACCGCTGACGCGCCGAGTGTCAGTTTCGGGTTGGCGTCGTGGCCGCACGGCGACGACAGTCCGGTGGCCAAGACGGTCACATTCCACAACAGTGGCGCGTCCGAGGTGACCTTGAGCCTCGCGTTGCACACGACCGGGCCGGGTGAGGCGGGTTCGTTGTTCTCGCTGAGCGCGCCGACGGTGACGGTGCCCGCTGCCGGATCGGCGTCGGTCACGCTGACCGCCGACACCCGTGCCGACGTGCCGGACGGCTTCTACTCCGGCCAGCTCGTCGGTACCGCGTCCGGGGTGAGCGTGAGCGTGCCCTACGGCGTGGAGAAGGAGATCGAAAGCTACGACGTCACCTTCGAACACGTCTCCCGCGACGGCACGCCGAACGACACCCACCTCACGATCCTGTCCGACGGCGGCATGGGCCAGTACGTGCTGTTCGGCGGCGGCTCGGAGACGCTGCGCCTGCCCAAGGGCCGGTACTTCGTGAACAGCTGGCTGGACGACCTCGACGAGCCGTCGACCACCATGCTGATCCGGCCCGAGCTGGTCGTGGACGCGCCCGGCAAGGTCGTCCTCGACACGCGTACGGCTCGGCCGGTGCGGACCAAGGTGCCCGATCCGGCGGCGATCAACGTCGGCACCATCCTCGACGCCGAGTACCTCTTCCCGAACGGGAGCACGGCCGGCTTCGGCCTGATCGGCGACGAAGGCCTCGGCAAGATCTACAGCGGCCTGATCGGATCGTCGCCGGTGCAGGGACTGTCCAGTTCGGTCGTCTCGGCCTGGGCACCGCCGGGACCCGACGGAACCCTGTTCAACGCGCCGAGCATGTACAACCTGGCCTGGTTCTATCCGAAGACCTTCCCGACCGGCGTCGACAAGGAGCTGACCAAGCGAGACCTGGCCGTCGTCAAGACCACCTACCACCAGCACACGACGGGCCTGGAATCGGTCGCCTTCAGCCATCCGACGCCCGTGGACGATCCACTCGCGGGCAGTTGGGCGATGGGGATCTCGTTCCGGACGCCGCTGCAGCGCACGCAGTACTACGGTGGCGACGCCGCCTGGCAGGAGGAGTACCAGGAACAGGACTGGTCGGACGAGACCGGCGGGCAGTGGGCCACCCTCATCGGGGCACGGCGCGTCCTCAAGCCCGGTCGCACCACCGCCGAGTCGTGGAACGCTCCCGTCTTCGGGCCGGCCTTCGGCGGCGACGGCCGGTTCCCGAGCATCGGCCGGCTCGGCGACGAGCTGATCGTGAGCCCGCCGCTGCTCGGCGACGGGGCCGGTCATCCGGGCTACTCGGCGTACTCCTCGGTGCGGACGACGCTCTACCGCGACGGGGTGAAGATCGCCGAGGCGGACGACACCTACCTCGACGTCGAGGTGCCGCCGGAGGCCGCGACCTACCGGGTCGTCAGCGAGCTGACCCGGGACGCGCGGTTCTCCACCAAGGTGACGGCGAGCTGGACCTTCCGGTCGAAGCATGTCGACGGCGACCCCGAAGCCGGGTTCGCGCCGGTGCCGGTCACCTCGGTGAGCTTCGGCCCAGAGGTCGACGCGACCGGACTGGCGTCGCCCGCGCTGGTCGCGATGGTGCCGATCACCGTGGCGGGTCAGCCGAACTCCGGCGCGGCCCCGCTGCGCAAGCTGAAGGTGGACTACTCCACCGACGGCGGCAAGACCTGGAAGCCCGTGCTCGTGGTCCCGGCCGGCCCCACCTGGTACGCGTTCGTGCCGCAGCGGGCGGGCAGCACGATCTCACTGCGTGCCCAGGGCGGCGACGCGACCGGAGTGGTCGTCGAGCAGACGATCCTGGGGGCGTACCAGGTCAAGAAGTAGTGGCGGCCTGAAGGAGGAGCGGGTCGTGGGTGGCGACGACGATCGCCGCCCCGGCCCGCGCCGCCGCCCGGAGGGTCGACGCGACCAGTTCGGCGTGCGCCTCGTCCTGCTGTGACGTCGGCTCGTCGAAGACGGCGATCGACGGCTCGGCGGCCAGCGCCCGGGCGACGGCGACCCGCTGGCGCTCTCCGCCCGAGAGCGTCTCCACCGGCCGGTGGCGTACGCCGGTCAGCCCGAGCCGGGCGATCAGCTGCCCGATCAGCTCCGGATGCTCCGGCAGTCCCCGGGCCTCCCGCGCGACGTGGAGGTTGGCCACGGCGTCCAGCGTCTCCACGAGGGCCGCCCGTTGCCCGGCGACGCCCAGCCAGGTACGCCGGAACCGGGCCAGCTGAGTCCGGTCGAGGCCGGCCAGATCGGTGCCCTGGACGACGACCCGGCCGGAGTCGGGCCGTTCCAACCCGGCCAGCAGCCGCAGCAGCGTGGTCTTCCCGGAGCCTGACCGTCCCTTGAGGATGGTCCAAGCGCTCGCCCGGACGTCGAACGAGAGCCCGGAGAGGATCGACCGGCCGTCCCGGGCCAGCGTCACCTCCGACAGCGACGCGACGACGTCTCCCGGCGGGTGCGGCGGGGTCGCCGCCTGCGCCGGTCGCTCCGCCTCGACCAGGGTGGTGGGACGAAGTAGCAAGCCGTCCGGCCGCTGCTCTGGGCGTACCCGATGAAGCGCGAGCGGGAGCCGCACCCAGCCGCGGTCGTCGACGACCAGATCCTCCGGCTGGCCGGGACGCCATTCCTCGGACAGCCGCCCGTCGCGGATCCGGACCACCCGGTCGGCGATCCGCGCCGCGCGGACGTCGTGGCTGACCACGAGCAGCGACGCACCGACCGCGGCGGTGGCCGCGACGAGCAGGTCGTAGATCAAGTCGGCCGACGCCCGGTCCAGCTCGCCGGTCGGCTCGTCGGCGAGCACGAGGCTCGGGGAGTGGGCCACGGCGGCACAGACGGCGACCCGCTGGGCCTCGCCGCCGGACAGCGAGCCGGGGGACCGGTGCGCGAGGTCGGTGAGGCCGAGCGTCGCCAGCAGCTTGAGGGCGGTGTCCCGGGGCTTGTCGGCCTTGCGCGTTCCCACCCGGCTCTGCAAGGCGATGTTGTCCACGACGGACAGTTCGGGGATGAGGGTCTTCTGCTGGTCCACCAGGCCGAGGACGCGTGAGCGCAGGCGAGCGGTCTCCGCCTGCGGCGCGCCCACCAGATCGACACCGCCCACGGTGACCGTGCCCGCGCTCGGGGCGATCTCCCCCGCGAGCACCCGGAGCAGCGTCGTCTTACCGGATCCGTTCGGGCCGTGCACCAGCAGGCGTTCGCCCGGGGCCAGCTCCAGGGTGAGGCCGCGCAATGCTGCGACGAACCCGTTGCCGGGCACGCGGTGCAGGCAGAACAGATCGTCGGCGCGAATGACTGGGCTCACGGCGATTCCTCCGGGCGGGTCGACTGGTGGGCCGTGGTGCGCGCTGGATCAGGGATCTCGGTCGAATCATGGCGGAAGATTCGGCCGAGATCCCTGATCCAGCGGGATCGGAGAACCCGCGGCATCACAGCGCCTCCGGGCGGACGGGCAGGGGAGTGCGGAAGGATCGCCAGGCCACCAGCCCGGCGCACAGCAGGCCGAGGCCGACGCCCGCGCCGAGCACCGCCGCGAGCTGCAGCGGCGAGGCCGCCAGGGCGAGCGGCGGGCGCGGCGCCGAGCCGACCGCCGTCACGAGCACCAGCGCGGTGGTCAGCCGGGTCAGGAGCAGACCCAGGAGTACGCCGCAGGGCACGGCGACCGCGACGACGGCGGTGGCGCGGGCGAACAACAATCCGCGCAGCGCACCCGGGGTCAGGCCGTCGCTTTCCCAGGCGTACAGCTCGGCCGCGTCGTCCCGGCGTTCGGCGATCACCAGCAGCACCAGGGCGACGGCGGCCACGCCGAGCGCGACGAGGGCTCCGGTCCACAGCAGACTCGCCGCGCCGACCGCGAGCGGATCGGTGGCGAGCTGATCCTCGACCTGCGCGCGGGACCGCACCAAGAGCTGGTCGTAGGGGGACTTCGCGAGGTTCTGGCGCAACGCGTTCGGGTCCGAGGAGGACAGCCAGAGTTCGCTCACCGAGCCGGTGCCCGGCTCCCGGGCGTCCAGCGCGTCGGCAAGCGCCCGGACGTCGGCCACGACGAACCGTTCGCCGGTGGCGGGGAACCGCGGCAGCACCTGGACGATCCGCCCGGTCACCGGGGCCGAGCCCTGGACGCTGAACTGAAGCCTGCCGCCGCTCGCGGCGGTGGCGGTGACGGGGTCGACGATCACCGGCAGCTCGGTCTCCGGCGTCGCCCCGATCAGCGCGACCATCCGGCCGGTGGCCAGCTCGTAATCGGTCTCGAAGGTGTTGCCGAGTCCGCGGACGGTCAAGTGGCCGGACAGGACCGGGACGTCGAGGCCGCCCTCGCCGGTGTGGTGCTGGCGCCGCTGGCCGTAGTCGGCGGTCTCGGCGATGTTCAGGGCGAACAGCTTCGCCTCGGTGGTCGTCGCCTTCGCGAGGTCGCCGGACAGCTGCCGCCCCGATCGGGTCAGCTCGACGGCGAAGTCACGGCCCCCGGCGTCACGGAGCCAGGCCGTGATCTTCAGGTTGTCCAGCGGACCCTGCGTATCGAAGGTCAGGTTCTTGGTCCCGGCCGGCACCGTCCAGCCCCGGACCGGCGGAGCGGCCGTGAGGAGCTGGGCGGAGTGGGCGGCGTCGTCGCCCCCGGTCACCCGGTCCCAGGCGGGGATGCGCGCGAGCGCGTCGGGGGTCACGCCGACGACTTCGGCCGCCTTCGTCTCGGCCGCGTTGACCCGGATGCCGGCGGTTGCGCGTACCACCCTGGCGGTGAGCACGCCCGGAGCCAGCTGGGTGTAGTCGGTCTCGTCGGCCACGTCGAGTGGACGGCGCAGGTTCTGCCCCGACCGGACGCTCACGTCGAGCGGCACGGCGAAGGTCGCCTGATCGACCGCCCCCTGCTCCAGCGTCGCCCGGTAGCCGCCCGCGAACAGGACGATCCCCGTCGCGGCGGCGAGGAAGGCCACCGTCGCCACTGCGCGCAGCGGGCGGCGTACGGCACCAGACAGGCCCAGGCGTACCGGCAACCCGGCCGCGCCCGGCAACCGGCGGGCGACGCGTACGCCCAACGGCGCGACCAGTGGGAACAGGCGCCCGGCCAGGAGGCCCCCGCAGACGATGGCGATGATCGGCAAGGCGACCAGCAACGGATCGGTGCGCTGGCCGATGGCCTGCACGGTGACCGCACCGCGGGCGAGGGCCACCGCCGCGATCACGATCCCGGCCACCACGACGGCGTCGACCGCCCGCCACGGATGCTCCGGCGCCCAGCTGAGCGCGGCTCCGAGCAGCACCGCGGCCAGCACCGTCGTGACCGAGATCTGCGCCACCGCGGTGCCGGACAATGCGGTCGTGCCGAAGACGGCGAGTCCCAGCAGGACGCCGAGGACGGTCCCGACGAGGACGGGGATGACCGCGGTGACCGCCGTCAACGTGAACAGGCGGCGGGCCGGTGCGCCGCGGCGGCGTACGAGGGCGACGACCGCCCGATGATCCCGGCGCGCGCCGATCGCGCCGATGACGGCGAAGCCGACCAGCAAGGCGGTCGCGGCCCCACTGAGCAGGTCGAATCGGCGGGTGCTGCGCTGGGCGCGGTCGTGCTCGCCGCTCAGCACCTCGTCGGGGGCGGTCAGGTGCAGGCCGACGCTGTACCGGGACAGATCGTCCCCGGCCTGGCGGCTGGCGTCGAGGTATGCCGGCACGTCGGCCGAGGCGCGCTCGACGTCGAGGGGGGCGACCCACCCGTACTGCCGTTGGAAGGCGGTCAGCGCGCCGATCGCGCTCGCCTTCGCCACCCCGTCGGCGAGCAGCAGCGGAATGTCGCGCTTCGGCTCGAACGTGCCGGTCAGCAGCAGCGGATCGGTGCGTACGCCAGTCCCGACGATCTCGACGCCGAGCCCGTCCGGCATCTTCGGCGGCGTCTGTCCGATGAGGATGACCTCGCAGTGCTGCGGCGTGCACTCGGCGGGCAGGCGACCACTGGTCACCTCGACACCGGAGGCGAGATCGTCGGCGGCGCCCAGGAAGAACGAGCCCCCGGCGGTGTCGCCCATCTCCCGGAACAGCATCTGCGCCCGGGCCGGATGCCGGGTCAGCTTGGCCAGCTGGGTGCGTACCTGGGTGTCCATGCCGGTCAGCCGGTCCGGCTCCATCGCGAGGTTCGGGTAGGACACGATCAGGCTCTGCTCACCGGGTGGCAGTGCGGCCAGCCCGTGTGCCAGCGCCTTCGTCGAGGTCGAGGCGGCGGTGGCGGCGGCGGACATCGGCAGCAGCGTCGCCACGGCCACGCCGGCCACGATGAGCAGCCACCGGGTCGGCCCCCGGTAGAGCCGGGCCAGGGCCAGTGAGAGGATCGCCCGCACACCTTCTCCTCAAGGGGAGCCGCCGGCCTTCTCCTGCTGGAGAGCTAACCGGTAGAGTACGGTTCAGAGGTTAGTGGTTGACTAAGGGGTAGAGCAATGCCTGTCATGGTCGACGGTCTGCGGATGCCCGCCATCGTCGCCGGAGACGTGGCGCTCGAAATCTGCAACACCCGCGCGGCCTGGGCCGACTACGGCGTGACCGGCGTGGAGTCCCACGAATACCTGCACAGCTACGAGCATGTCGCGGTGTGGGCGCGCCATGCCGGGCTCCTGCCCGACCTGGCCCGCGCCGGAGCGGCGGAAGGCGAGCGCGTGCTGCGCCGCGTCCTGGAGTTCCGCCGGGCGTACTACCTCGCGCTGACCGGCGGCGACCCGGACTGGTCACTCCTGTCGCGATACGCCCGCGAGTACGCCCCCGGCCTGCGACCCACCGGCGAGACCACCGCCGAGTGGGATTACGGCGACGACGCGGAACGCCCGTTGCGGGCGATCGTCCATCAGGCCGCCGGACTGCTCGCGTCGCCGGGAAGCACCGAAGTACGCGCCTGCGCCGGAGCCGGCTGCGGCTGGCTGTTCCGCGACCCGCGTGGTCGGCGGCGGTGGTGCGTCATGGCGGTGTGTGGCAACCGGGCCAAGGTCGCCCGGCACGCGGCTTCCCATCGTCCGTCCGCCTGACCGTTTAGGCGCTGGATCAGGGATCCGGGTCGAATCATGGCCCATGATTCGACCGAGATCCCTGATCCAGCGCCCTCGGCTGCACCGCGGGGAGCGAGGGCGCCCACAGCGGCGGGCGAGTCAGGGGCCGAGGACGCGGGAGAGATACGCGTTGGCGAACACCCGGTCGGGGTCGAGCTTTTCCCGGGCCGCGACGAACTCGCCGAACCGGGGATACAGCGAGGCGAAGTCGGCCGCCTCCCGGTAGTGGATCTTCCCCCAGTGCGGCCGTCCGGCGTGGGCGCGGAAGATCTCCTCGACCGCGCGGAAGTACTCGTGGTGGTCTTCCTTGAAGTAGCGGTGGACCGCGATGTAGCCGGTGCGGCGCCCATGCGCGGTCGACAACCAGATGTCGTCGGGCGCGGCGACGCGTACTTCGAGGGGGAAGGAGATCCGCCAGTTCTTGCGGGAGATCAGCTCCTCGATCTCCCGGACGGCGAGCGGGACCGCCTCGACGGGGAGGGCGTACTCCATCTCGCGGAAGCGCACGCGGCGGACGGTGGTGAAGACGGAGGTCGAGACGTCGGTGAAGGTACGGTCGCCGGTCAGGTGCGAGGCCAGCCGGTTGATCGAGGGAATCGCCCCGGGGAAGGCACGACCGAGGCCGCAGACCCAGGAGAAGACCGTGTTCGACATGAACTCGTCGTCCACCCACCGCTGGAACCCGCCCAGCGGCGCGCTCTCCGAAGAAACCGGCAGGCGGGTGTTCGTCTTCGTCAGCGCCGTCGTCGTATGCGGGAACCAGTAGAACTCGAAGTGATCGGGCGCGGCCGTACGCTCCAGAAAGGACTCCAGTACGCCCGCCAGCGGCTCGGGCCGCTCCACCGCCGCGAGTTTGAACGCCGGTACGCACTGCACCGTGATGTCGACGAGTACGCCGAGGGCGCCGAGCCCCAGTCGGGCGGCGTCGAACAGTTCGTGCGAGGAGTCGATCCGCAGGATCTCGCCCGTCGCGGTGACGAGGGTGACCGCCACGATCTGGGTCGCGAGCCCGCCGAAGGCCGCTCCGGTGCCGTGCGTACCGGTCGAGGTGGCCCCGGCGATCGTCTGCGCGTCGATGTCGCCGAGGTTCTGCATGGCCAGCCCGTACGGCGCCAGCAGCGCTGGAACCTCGTGCAGGTGCGTACCGGCGGCCAGGGTGACCTGCTGAAGCTCGGCGTCCACTGCGAGCAGGCCGCTGAGGCGGGACAGGTTCAGCTGCACCCCGTCGGCGACGGCGATGCCGGTGAAGCTGTGCCCGGCGCCGATCGGCTTGACCGTCAGCCCGTCGCGGCGGGCGTCGGTGATCGCGGCGGCCACCTCGTCCGGCGACGCCGGGGTGACGACGCGTACGGGGTTGGCGGACTCGGAGCGACCCCAGTTGTGCCAAGTCACAGGAACACCTTTCCCTCGCCGCGATACGTCGGCACCGAACCCACGACCGCCGAACCGTCCACGATGTACAGCTCATCGACGTGCTCGCACACCTCGCCCGCCTTCGTGTGACGGAGCCAGACCCGGTCGCCGACCCGCAGCGACCGAGCGGCCGCTCCGACGACGGGCGTCTGCACCTCGCCGGCCGCCTCCCGGGCGACGTAGGACAATCCGGCGGGCCAGACGAGCTGGGGCAGCCGGTCTGGTCCCGGCGGGCCGGACGCGATCCAGCCGCCGCCGAGCAGGGTCACCCGGTCCGGCGCCGGACGGCGTACGACGCTCAGGGCGAACGCCGCGGCCGGGGCCGGGGTGAAGTGCGCGTAGTTGTCGAACAGATGCGGCCCGAGCAGCCCCGAGCCGGCGGTGACCTCGGTGACCGACGGATCGGCCGCGGTCGCCTCCAGACTGCCGGTGCCGCCGCCGTTGACGAACTCCAGCTCGGCCAGCTCGCGCACGGCGGCCACCGCGGCGGTCCGTCGCTCGATCAGCTCCGCCATCGATCGCTTCTGGACGGTCCGGAGAATCCGGCCCATGAGCGGCTTGCCGCGCGGCGCGTTGCCGAGCCCGGCGATCTGCGCCTCGTACCCCATCATCCCGACCAGGGTGAAGCCCGGCCGCCGGACGATCTCCCGGGCCAGGGCGGCCGCCTCGGGCGCCTGCCGGACGGGCGACCGCCACACGCCGACGTGCCCCAGCAGGCGGGACCGGTAGGACGAATCGAGCTCGATGCACACCCGGAGCGGTTCGCGGTGCGGCACGACGGAGTCGATGAAGTCCAGCTGCTCCACCGAGTCGACCATCAAGGTCACGCGCGTCGCCAGCTCCGGCGACAGCGCCAGCTCCGTGAGCGCCGCGCGGTCCGCGGTGGGATAGCCCACCACCACGTCGTCGACTGGACTGCACTCCTCGCGGCTCGCCCAAGCGGCTCCCCGGCCGGCGGCCAGCCACATCGCCTCCGCCAGCGTGTAGGCCAGCACACCCCGATAGCCCGGCAGGGCCAGCAGGCCCGCGATGAGCTCGCGGCTGCGGATGCTCTTGCTCGCCACACGAATAGGGGTACGCCCAGCGCGGCGCACCATGTCCTGTGCGTTGTGCCGCAGCGCTCCCAGGTGGACAGTCCCGAACGGAGGGTCCAGGTCGGCGGTCGCCTTGTCCATCTCCTCCCAATTGACGGGGAGATGCGCTGCGGGCAACGACAGGTCGATCATTTGACGCCTTTCACGGGTGCGACGCAGAGGGCGCCGACGAGCGAGGTGAGCCCGGCGATGAGGTAGAGCACCCCGAACCCGCCCGCGTACGCGACGATCGCCGCGCCGACCAGCGGGGCGACCGCCTGCGGCACGGTCGTCGCGATGTTCATGATGCCGAGGTCCTTGCCATGGGTGGCCGGGTCGGGCAGCACCTGCGTCGCCAGGGCCTGGTCGACGGACAGGAAACAGCCGTAGCCGAGCCCCAGCAGACCGGCCCCCACGGTGGCGACGGTCAGGTTCGGGAAGACCGCCAGCAGGATGGCGGCCAGGGCCTGGCTGGCCGACGCCGTGATCACGAAGATCTTGCGGCGGCCCAGGCGGTCGGACAACCGGCCGAGGTAGAGCGACGCGGCGATCACGAAGAACATGTAGATCACCGAGAGGAGCAGCAGCGAGCCGTCCGGGTCGGCCGCGTGCACGTGGTACTTCAGGAAGTACAGCAGCAGCGTGGTGCCGAACGCGTTGCCCAGGTTCACCAGGATCCGGCTCAGGAGGGTCCAGCCGAAATCAGGATGCTCCTTCGGTGACACCCAGAAACCGGCGAGCAGACCACGCAGGCTGAACGGCGGCCGGTCGCTCTGGCGGAGCGCTGCGTCCGGCGTACGCATCAGGAAGGGAAGGACCAGCGCGACGAGCAGGACGGCGACGGTCGTGTAGCCGCGGAGCCGGCCCGTGAAGATGGTCGTGACCAGCAGCAGACCGAGGATGGTGCCGATGGCCTGCGGCGCGGAGATCCAGCCGGAGACGAACCCGCGCTGGCCGACCGGGACCTGATCGGAGATCGTGGCGGTCAGCGCGGCGGTGAGCACGCAGAAGCCGATGAGCGCGAGCGTCCACCAGACGCCGACCGCGACCACCCCGGTCTGGGCGCCCAGCACGACGAGCGACAGCGCGAACAGCAGCGTGCCGACGGCGATCCACGGACGGCGACGGCCGAAGCGCGACGTCGTGCGATCCGACAGCGCCCCGGTCAACGGGTACGCGACCAGCGCGAACAACCCGGCGACGCCGGAGATGACGCCGAACGCCATGACGCTGCCGACCCAGTCGGAGGCCGGGCGTTGCGCCTCGACCTGCTCGGGCAGCAACAGTTGGACGGGAGTCAGCTGGGCCATCCAGATGCCCAGCCAGGCGAGTCCGAACAGGCCGACCCAGCGGCCGGTGACCGGCTTGGCGGGTTCGATGAAGACAGCGGGTCTTGCGGCGAGCGTCTCGCTCATGCCGGCTCCGGGGTGTCGAGGGGGTCCGCGAGCGCGGCGATCGCGTCCGCGGCGAAGTCGATGATGGGCTGGGTGGCCGTGCGGTCGCGGTGGACCAGCCAGCCGAGGGTGAGCCCGTCGGTCAGGGTGACGACGATCCGGGCGATCTCGCTCGCCGGGCGGCTCCAAGTACGCCCGGTTAGCTGGGCGGCCGCCTCGACGAGGGCCTCGGCCGCCTTGTAGTAGCTCGCGTACTGGGCCTTCGCGGCCTCGTGCAGGTCCTCCGTACGCAGCGCGTAGAGGGAGAGTTCGAACATCGCCTGCTCCCGCGCCGGATCGGCGGCGACCAGCTCTACGAATGCCTCCATCGCGTTCTTTACGGTCGTATGGAGGTCGTGCCCGGGGGCCAGGGTCTGCTCCGCGGCCAGGCTCTCATGCTCCACGACGTACGGGATCAGCTCGGCGATCAGCTCGTCCCGCGACCGGAAGGCGTAGTGGAAGCTGGCCAGCGACATGCCCGCCTCGGCGGTGATCGCCCGGGTGGTCGCGGCGGCCACCCCGTCGGCGGCGATCACCCGCAGCGCCGCCTGGATCAGCGCGGCACGCCGCTCGGTCACCGCCATCCTGGCCATGCGCTCGCCTTCGGTAGTGGGTCAGGTGACCCAGTCGTGTGACCTAGAACTATGGCACGCGTCACGCTCACTGGCAATGGCCCGCTTCCCGGCTGCCCGTCCGGGTCGGCGCTGGATCAGGGTTCCCGGTCGAATCTTGGGGAGAGATCCGACCGAGAACCCTGATCCAGCGGAAGGCGACAACCCTGACCCAGCGGGGAGTGGGAGTGAGGCATTAACCTCATCGCGTGCGGTATGTCGCAGCCATCGATCAGGGCACGACCTCCTCCCGGTGCATCGTCTTCGACGCCGAGGGCCAGGTCGTCGCCGTCGACCAGCACGAGCACGAGCAGATCTTCCCGCAGCCGGGCTGGGTGGAGCACGATCCGGAGGAGATCTGGGCCAACGTGCGCCGAGTGGTCAGCGGGGCGCTGGACCGCGCCGGGCTCACCCGGTCGGATCTCGACGCCGTCGGGATCACCAACCAGCGTGAGACGACGATCGTCTGGGACAAGCAGACCGGCCGTCCGGTGCACAACGCGATCGTCTGGCAGGACACGCGTACCGACTCGTTGTTGCGGGAGTTCGGCGAGCCCGAGGTCTTCCGGGCCCAGACCGGTCTGCCGCTGGCGACCTATTTCGCCGGACCGAAGCTGCGCTGGCTGCTCGATCACGTGCCCGGGTTGCGGGCGCGCGCCGAAGCGGGGGAGGTGCTGTTCGGCACGGTCGACTCCTGGCTGATCTGGAATTTGACCGGCGGGCCGAAGGGCGGCCGCCACCTGACCGACGTCACCAACGCGAGCCGCACGTTGCTGATGAACCTCGCGACGCTCGACTGGGACGAGGACATCGTCAAGGCGATGGGCATCCCGCGCGCGATGCTGCCCGAGATCCGCCCGTCCGTGGAGGTCTACGGCGAGGCCCGGGGCGAGCTGGCGGGCGTACCGGTGGCGGCGGCGCTGGGCGATCAGCAGGCGGCGCTGTTCGGGCAGACTTGTTTCTCGCCCGGCGAGGCCAAGTGCACCTACGGCACCGGCAGCTTCCTGCTGCTCAACACCGGCACCCGGCCGGTCGCCTCGACCCACGGGCTGCTCACGACGGTCGGCTATCAGATCGGAACAGGTCCGGCCGCGTACGCGCTCGAAGGTTCGATCGCGGTCACCGGCTCGCTCGTGCAGTGGCTGCGCGACAACCTCGGCCTGATCCGCTCGGCCGACGAGATCGAGGCGCTGGCGGCCAGCGTGCCCGACAACGGCGGATGCTATCTGGTCCCGGCCTTCGCGGGCCTTTTCGCACCGCACTGGCGCTCGGACGCGCGCGGAGTCCTCGCCGGGCTCACCGGCTACGTCACCAAGGGCCACATCGCCCGCGCCGTGCTCGAGGCGACCGCGTGGCAGACCCGCGAGGTCGTCGACGCGATGCTCCAGGACTGGCAGGGCAGCGGCCTATCGCAACTGCGGGTGGACGGCGGCATGACCGCCAACAACCTGCTCATGCAGTTCCAGTCCGACGTGCTCGACGTCGAGGTCGTCCGGCCCGCGGTCGCGGAGACGACCAGCCTGGGCGCGGCGTACGGCGCCGGGCTCGCGGTGGGCTACTGGCCCGACCTCGCGACACTCCGGGCACAGTGGACGGTCTCGGCTCGCTGGACGCCGGCTATGACCTCAGGGGTACGCGACAAGGAGCTGGCCCAGTGGCGTAAAGCGGTGCAGCGTACCCTCGCGTGGGTCTAGCGCTCGCCGTTCGCGTGATCATTGCGCCACTCGCCGTTCGCGTGATCATTGCGCCAGCCATGCTGTTTCGGGCGTCGAAATGTCCGTTTATGCAGCATGGCTGACGCAATGATCTTGGTCAGCCCTTGACGGAGCCCGCGAGCAGGCCGCGGACGAAGTAGCGCTGCAACGACAGGAAGACGATCAGCGGGACCACGATCGAGATGAACGCGCCCGAAGTGAGGCGCTGCCATTCGTTGCCTCGCGTACCGGCCATCTCGGCGAGGCGTACGGTCAGCGGTGCGGTGCGCTGGTTGCCGCCGGCGAAGATGAGCGCCACGAGCAGGTCGTTCCACACCCAGAGGAACTGGAAGATCGCGAAACTGGCCAGCGCCGGGACGATCAGCGGCAGCACCACGCTGCGGAAGATCTTCGGGTGGCTGGCCCCGTCCACCTTGGCCGCCTCGATCAGGTCGCGCGGCAGCTCGGCCATGAAGTTGTGCAGCAGGAAGATGCCGAGCGGCAGGGCGAAGCAGGTGTGGGCGAACCAGACCTGGATGAACTTGTCCGGCCCCTGGAGGTCCCACGCGGGCAGGAGCTGGATGCCGGCGAGGCTGACGCCCTTGCTGAAGAAGCTGAGCAGCGGGACGAGCGCCATCTGCAGCGGCACGATCTGCAACGCGAAGATGCCGATGTAGATCCAGTCCCGGCCCTTGAAGTTCAGCCACGCCAGCGCGTACGCCGCGAGGCTGCAGAAGAACACCGGGAACAGCACCGACGGAATGGTGATCACGATGGAGTTGATGAAGTAGCTGGCCAGCCGCCCGTTGACGTTGGACGTGCCGAACAGCACCTCCTGGTAGTTCTCCAGGGTGAAGCTGGGGCTGGTGAAGAAGTTCCACCAGCCGTTGCCCTTGATGTCGTTCTCCGGCCGGAACGAGGAGATGAACAGGCCGAAGGTGGGGACCGTCCAGAGCAGGGCGATGACGATCGAGACGACGGTGGCGGTGCGGCTGGTCAGCTTCTTGCCGACGCGCTTGGCCACGCCGCCCTGATCGCCCGGCGCGACCTCGGTCTCGCCGCTGACGACGGCAGGCGGTACGACGGTCATCGGATCTCCCTCTGCTGGCGGAGGTTGCGGATCTGGTAGATCACGATCGGCGTGACGAGCAGGAAGAGGAAGACGGCCAGCGTCGAACCTCGTCCGGTGTTGTCGAACGGGAACGCCCAGTTGTACATGTCGTACGCCAGGACGCTGGTCCCGAAGTTGCCGCCGGTCATCGCGCGGACGATGTCGAAGACCTTGAGCGTGCCGATGGTGATGGTGACGAGCACGACGATGAGGGCCGGCCGGATGCTGGGGACGGTGACCCGCCAGAACATCTGCCAGGCCGTGACGCCGTCCAGGCGGGCCGCCTCGACGATCTCGGCGGGGATCGCCTTGATCGCGGCGGACAGGACGACCATCGCGAAGCCGGCCTGGATCCAGATCAGCACGACGATGAGGAACAGCGTGTTCCAGGGACCCTTGAGCAGCCACTGTTGCGGCGTGCCGCCGAGCCACACCACGATCTGGTTGAGCAGGCCGAGCTGCTTCTCGTCTTCCGGGCGGTACTCGTAGATGAACTTCCAGATGATGCCGGCCCCGACGAATGAGATCGCCATCGGCATGAAGATCAGGGACTTCGCGAACGCCTCACCACGCGAGCGGTCCACCAGGACGGAGTAGATCAGGCCGACCGCGGTCGACACCGTCGGGACCAGCAGCACCCACAGCAGGGTGTTCAGCAGGGTGTGGCGGGACTCGGGTTCGGTGAACATCCAGATGTAGTTCTCGAACCCGGCGAATTTGTTGCTGCCGGGGTGGGCGATGTCCGGCTTGGTGAACGAGAGGATGAAGGTGCGGATGGCCGGGATGATCAGGCCGATGGTGAGCAGGACGCCGGCGGGGAACAGGAAGGTCAGGGCGACCCAGCGATCCTTGCGCATCGGCAGCTTGTCGAGGACGAACAGCAGGAGGCCGACCACGGCAAGGAAGCCGATGACGCCGTAGAGCAGCTCTAAGAGTTTGGGCGGTTCGTTGCTGAAATCCATCAGATCTCCCGGTGTGCCCCACAGGGCCGGTGGGCGGCCGGAGCCCCGTCCGGTGTGGACGGAGCTCCGGCTGGTGTCGATGTCGTCACGGCCACGACGGTCGTCGTGACCCCAGGATCACTTCGGCCAGCTGTTCTCGATGTAGTCCAGCGTGTCCTTGGTGCTCTTGCCGTTGATCCAGTCGGTCATGCCCTTCCAGAACGAGCCCGCGCCGACCGCGGCCGGCATGAGGTCCGAGCCGTCGAAGCGGAACACCGTCGAGGAGTCCTTCAGGATCTCGACCGACTTCTTGTCGATCGGGTTGGCGACGTTCGCGATGTCCAGGCCCTTGTTGGCGGAGACCCAGTTGCCCAGCTTCGCCCGCGAGTTCGCGTGGTCCGCGCTGGCCAGGTAGGTCTGGAAGGCCTGCACCTCGGGCCGGTCGTCGAAGATCGCGGTGAACTCGCCCGCGCCCAGGACCGGCTTCTTCGACGGGTCGACCGCCGGGAAGTAGAACGCGAACACGTCGCCGTCCTCGGCCACCTTGGTGCCCTGCGGCCACTGGTTGGCGTAGAACGACGCCTGCCGGTGCAGCGCGCACTTGCCCTGCGTGATCGGCGTGCCGCCGGCCTGGAACGACGTGGTCGCGATGGACTTCACGCCGCCGAGGCCGCCGTTGACGTACTTGTCGTTCTTCAGGATCGAGCCGACCTTGTCGACCGCCGAGGCGATCTTCGGGTCGTTGAACGGGATGCTGTGCGACACCCACTGGTCGTAGACGTCCGGGCCCTGGTCACGCAGGAGGACGTCCTCGATCCAGTCGGTGGCCGGCCAGCCGGTCGCGCTGCCGGACTCGATGCCCGCGCACCACGGCTTGATGCCGGTGGCGGCGATCTTGTCGCTCAGCGAGATCAGCTCGTCCCAGCTGGTGGGGATGGTCCAGCCCTTGTCCTTGAACATCTTCGGCGAGTACCAGACGAACGACTTCACGTTCGAGCCCAGCGGCGCGCCGTAGAGCTTGCCGTCGACCGTCGCGTACTTCAGCCAGTCGGCCGAGTAGTTCTGCGTGGCCATCGCCTGGGTCTTCTCGGCGGCCGGCTTCAGGTTGCCCGCCTTGGCGAGCTTCTCCAGCAGACCGGGCTGCGGGATGAACGCGATGTCGGGCGCGTTGCCGCCCTGTACGCGTACCTGGAGCTGGGCTTCGAAGTCACCGTTGCCCTCGTAGTCGATCTTCACGCCGGTGCAGTCGGCCCACTGCTTCCAGGACTGCTGGAGCAGATCGGCCTCGGCGTCCCGGATCGACGTGTAGACGCTGACGGTCTTGCCAGCGATACCTGTGTAGTCCTTGTATGCCGCGCACTCCGGCTTGTCCAGATTGTCGCTGGACTTCTCGCCGGAGCTGCACGCCGCGAGTCCGCCGAGCGTGAGCCCGGCTGCCGCGACGAGCGCCACGAATGAACGCCGCCTGGCTGATGCCATGGACATCTCCTTCTCACCCTGCTGGGTTCTTGCACGACCTGATCGGATCATGCAATCCCTTACCGTCGGTTTACGTCTAGAGCCGGGGCGTAGCGGGCTTCGTAACGATTCGGAAACCCAGTCGTGAGCCTGCCGTGACCTCGGTTATCGTTATACAAGACGGACGTACGGTTTTCTACATGCTGCGTGGGAGCGTGCACAATGTGGGACCCCCAGGTGTATCAGTTGTACCGGGACGAACGATCTCGCCCATTTTATGATCTTCTGGCGCGTGTTGGGAGTCACGCACCTGCGCACATCGTGGACCTTGGCTGCGGTCCTGGCAACTTGACCGTGACCTTGTCGCAACGCTGGCCGGAGGCCCGGATCGAGGGTCTCGACTCGTCCGCCGAGATGATCGAGTCGGCGGCGGCCCGGCCGGAGGTGCGCTCGGGGAAGGTCGCCTTCGCCGTCGGCGACGTACTCACCTGGAGGCCGCCGGAGGACGTGGACCTGATCGTCGGCAACGCCGTTCTGCAATGGGTGCCCGGCCATCGCGACCTGCTGCGCTCGTGGGCCGGGGCGGTGCGTACGGGGACGTGGCTGGCCTTCCAGGTGCCGGGCAACTTCGAAGCGCCGTCGCATCAGCTCCTCCGGGAGCTGTCGGCCAGCCCGGAATGGGCCGGCCGGATCGACGGCCTGCGCGACGGCGGCGCGGTGTGGGAACCCGCCGAGTACGCCGGTGACCTGCTGGCGGCGGGCTGCGACGTCGACGCGTGGGAGACGACGTACCTGCATCTGCTGCCGGTCCGGCCCGACGCGCCGCATCCGGTGCTGGCCTGGATGGAGGGCACAGCCCTGCGACCGGTCAAGGCGTCGCTCGCCGATCGGCCGGCGGACTGGGCCCGGTTCCGGGAGCAGTTGCAGGACCGGCTCGCGAAGGCGTACCCGGTGCGGCAGGAGGTCGTGGCCTTCCCGTTCCGCCGGATCTTCCTGGTGGCCCATAAGGCCTGAGCCCGATCGCCGGCGCCTATGATCACTCGATGCAGGAGTTCATCGCCGGTCTGCCCAAGGCCGAGCTGCACGTGCACCATGTCGGATCCGCGTCGCCGCAGACCGTGGCGGCGCTGGCCGCCCGGCACGAGGGCACCTCACCGGTGCCGGCCGACGCCGACAAACTCGCCGAGTACTTCACGTTCACCGACTTCGCCCACTTCGTACAGGTCTACCTGAGCGTCGTCGACCTGATCCGCGACGCCGAGGACGTGCGTACGCTGACCGCCGGGATCGCCGCCGACCTGGCCGGCCAGAACGTCCGGTACGCCGAGCTGACCGTCACTCCATGGTCGAGCGTCCGCCGGGGGATCCCCGCCGAGGCGTTCTGCGAGGCGATCGAGGACGTCCGGGTGACCGCCGCCCGGGACCTCGGCCTCCAGCTGCGCTGGGTGTTCGACATCCCCGGCGAGGCCGGCCTGGAGGCGGCTGAGAACACCCTGCGGATCGCCCTCGACCAGCGGCCCGACGGGCTGATCAGCTTCGGCCTCGGCGGACCGGAGATCGGCGTGCCCCGGCCGCAGTTCAAGCCGTACTTCGACGCCGCCCGCGCGGCCGGACTCCACTCGGTCCCGCACGCGGGGGAGACGAGTGACGCCCAGAGCATGTGGGACGCCATCCACGACCTCGGCGCGGAGCGGATCGGGCACGGCATCCGCGCGGTGCAGGACCCGGAGCTGGTGGCGTACCTGGCCGAGCATGGAATTCCGCTCGAGGTCTGCCCGACGTCGAACGTCTGCACCCGGGCGGTGGCCTCGCTCGAGGAGCACCCGTTGCCGCAGCTCGTCGCGGCCGGCGTGCAGCTGAGCATCAACACCGACGACCCGCCGATGTTCTCCACCTGGCTCAACAAGGAATACGCCGTCGCCGCCGAGCTGCTCGGACTGGACGAGCGCGGCGTCGCCGACCTGGCCCGGGCGGCGGTACGCCAGTCGTTCGCGTCGGAGGCGGACAAGTCCGCGCTGCTGGGCGAGATCGAGGCCTACTCACACGCCGTGTAGGCGGCGTACCTTCTGCCAGATCTTCGCGTCGAGCGTCCCGGCCCGGTCCTGGAAGCCGCCCAGCGGCACCCGGATCGGGCCGGTGAGATCCAGCCAGCTGTCGTGGTCGGCACCCGGATCCCAAGTACGCGTGGGAATGACGACGTGGTCGTTGCGGTCCGACTGGTCCTGACTGGTGATCTTGAGGACTTCGCGGTGCCGGTTGTCGCCACGGAGTACAAGGCACGGCCGCACCTTATGCCCGCTGCCGTCCTCGTAGGGGACGTCGGCCCACCAGATTTCGCCCGGTTGCGGCCCCGCGACCGGGGTGGCTGGACGCTTCGGCGGGGCGGGTTTCGGACCACGGCTCGGCTTCGGCGCTCGACCCGGCTTCGAGGGCCGACGTGGTTGCGTCCTCGTCCGCGTGACGATCACGACGACGGCGACGAGGACGACGGCCAGCAGGACCCACCAGATCATGGCGCGACCCTACCTGCCGGATTCCGGCGCTCTCGATTCACGCCCTCGCCCGGAAGCGGAGAACCTGGTAATTTCGCGACGTCCCTCAGTCCGGAAGACGGGTGCCCCAATGAGCTTCATCGATGTCCTGAAGCGTTTCCGCGGCGACGACCTGGTGCGCGCCGTGGCTCGGCGGCAGTCGGAGCAACTACGAGAGATCAACGAGCGGCTGGAGCGAATCGAGAAGTCCCTATCTGTTCGGACCAGTTCCGCGGCGCCGCTGCGCTCGACGATCGACCGGGACGCCTGGCAGGGCGCCGCGCAGTCGGGCGAGCTGAGCTTCCACAAGGGAAACGCCGGGTTCCGCGGCCAGGATGATGTCTGGCAGGCGGCGGTCGACACCGACTGGCGCGCGGCCGGCTTCAGCCCTGAAGGTTGGGCGGGCAAGACGATCCTCGACGTCGGGGCGGGTTCACGCTTGCGGTCGCTGTGGTTCCAGGGGGCCGAGGTGCTCGTCCTGGAGCCGCTGGCCGACCGATTCCGGGCCGAGGTCGAATGGTGCGACCTCGACCGGGCGCAGGAGGTCTACTCGGTGCCGGGCGAGGAGTTCGTCCCCGAGCTGGCGGGCCGAGCCGACCTGGTGGTCTCGATCAACGCGCTCGACCACGGCTACGACATCGCCCAGTCGATCCGCAACATCCGTGGCTATCTGAAGGACGGCGGCGAGGCGTTCCTCTCCTTCGACATGCACTACCAGCCGGACGAGATGCATCCGCTGGTCCTCGACAACGAGATGATGCTGAAGATCTACGCCGAATCGGGCTTCGAGGTGGTGCGCCACGAACCGGCCCGCCGCTATCACGGCACCGACGGCCCGGGTGCTTTCCACTACTGGCTCAAGCCGGTCCCGGCGGCCGTCCCCCGGCAGCGATAGGCCTACAGGTCGCTCGTCAACTGCGCGAGCAGCTGACTGGTGACCTCACGGCACACCTTCTCCCCGTACGCCTGGCCGAAGTCGAGCGGGTATCGGGTCAGGATCGCCAGGACGATCCGGTCGCCGGTGCCGGTCGAGGCCCACTCGGCCAGGCAGTTCAGGTTCCAGAGGCCGGTGGCGGCATGGTCGGTCCAGCCGTTCTTCACCGCCGGGTCGGCCTGCGGATCGGTCTCGGCCAGCACCTGGGCGATGCCGAACGCGTTGTCGTCGGCGACGTTGCGCATCAGGTCGTCGACGAGCCACCGCACCGGCTCGGACGTCTCGGCCCGGCGCAGGATCTCGCGCATCATCCTGGTTGCGTCGAGCGCCGTGATCTGGGTCTTCGACCACCAGGTCTCGGTGATCGTGGTGCCGGTGAGCCCGCATTCGTCGATCGCCCGCTGGATCACCTCGTCGCCGCCCCGGCGCAGGTACAGCGTCTGAGCGGCGGCGTTGTCGGACTGCTTGATCATCTTGGTGATCAGCGTCTTGTCGGCGTCGCTGAGCGCCTGCCCGGACGCCTCGATCCCGGCGAGGTAGTCGGCGCCGATCCACGCCTTGATCATCGACTCGGTGTTGTTCGTCTGCGTTGCGGCGTTGGCCGATCCGTAGGTCTCGCCGGTCGTCAGATTCACCCACTGCCAGGCGTACCAGGTGTCCGCGTCGGTCTGGACGCGGACGACGGGATCGACGACCTTCGCCGAGACGGCCGGGGACGAGCCGGTCGCGGTGGCTGAGGAGGACGTCGTGGCGAGGGCGGGGGACGGGCCGGCGGCGTTGCCTCCGGACTGGGCGGTGAAGATGCCGACTCCGCCGACCGCGGACGCGGCGATGCCTCCGGCGAGGATGCCCATCAGACGCCGACGGCTCAGCTGGGGGCGGCGAGTCGTGTCCTCCATGTCATCGACCTTGACTCAGCAACCTGTGAGCAACCTGTCAGCAGGGCCCGAAGGTGGTGCACCTCACTGGCGGTGACGCCGGCGGCCGGGGCGGCGCCGGGCGCCGAGAGGACGTGGCGATAGCATGACCCAGGCCGGAATGTCCGCCTCTGACAAGCATCCGCACCTACTCGAGGAGCACACCGTGAGCGCAGCGCCCGCACCCGCCGCAGGCCCCAGCGGAGACGCCGTCGTCACCGTGGCCGCCGGGACGACGGCCGCCGCCGCGGTGGCCGCCGCCGGACTGCCGGCCCACGGCCCGAAGGCGATCGTCGTCGTCCGCGACCCCGAGGGCACCCTGCGGGACCTCGACTGGACCCCGGCGACCGACGTCGAGGTGCAGGCGGTCCCGATCGACTCGCCGGACGGCCTGAACGTGCTGCGGCACTCCACCGCCCACGTCGTCGCCCAGGCCGTTCAGGACGTCTTCCCCGAGGCCAAGCTCGGCATCGGCCCGCCCATCGAGAACGGCTTCTACTACGACTTCCAGGTGCCCAAGCCGTTCCACCCGGAGGACCTGGCCAAGATCGAGGCTCGGGCGCAGGAGATCATCAAGCAGGGCCAGACCTTCAAGCGCCGCCGGTTCGATTCCCTCGAGCAGGCCAAGTCGGAGCTCAAGGACGAGCCGTTCAAGCTCGAGCTCGTGGACGTCAAGGGCGATACCGCTGATTCGCAAGAGGAACGCAGTGAGGCGCAGCGAATCGGCAGTGCTGATCTAGGCCCCGACGTGATGGAGGTCGGCGGCGGCGAGCTGACGATCTACGAGAACTTCGACCCCAAGTCGGGCGACCGGTGCTGGGGCGACCTGTGCCGGGGTCCGCACCTGCCCAGCACCCGCCTGATCGCCGCGTTCAAGATCATGCGCAGTGCCGCGGCGTACTGGCGGGGCGACGAGAAGAACCCGCAGCTGCAGCGGATCTACGGCACCGCTTGGCCGACGCGGGATGCGCTGAAGGCGTACCTGTCGTTCTTGGAGGAGGCGGCCAAGCGCGACCACCGCAAGATCGGCGCGGACCTCGACCTGTTCTCCTTCCCGGACGAGATCGGGTCGGGGCTAGCGGTCTTCCACCCGAAGGGCGGCATCATCCGCCGCGAGATGGAGGCCTACTCGCGGCAGCGCCACGAGGAGGCCGGCTACGAGTTCGTGAACACGCCGCACATCACCAAGGCGCAGCTGTTCGAGACCTCCGGCCACCTGCCGTACTACGCCGACACCATGTTCCCCCCGATGCAGCTCGAAGGCGCCGAGTACTACCTCAAGGCCATGAACTGCCCGATGCACAACCTGATCTTCTCGGCGCGCGGGCGGTCCTACCGGGAGCTGCCGCTGCGCTTCTTCGAGTTCGGCACGGTGTACCGCTACGAGAAGTCGGGTGTGGTCCACGGCCTGACCCGGGTACGCGGCCTGACGCAGGACGACTCGCACATCTACTGCACCAAGGAGCAGATGCCGGGCGAGCTGACGGCGCTGCTGGACTTCGTCCTCAACCTGCTGCGTGACTACGGCCTCGACGACTTCTACCTGGAATTGTCCACTCGGGACGACTCGCCGAAGTTCATCGGGGCCGACGAGGACTGGGCGGAGGCCACGGCGGCGCTGGAGACCGCGGCCCGCAGCTCCGGCCTCGAGTTGGTGCCGGACCCGGGCGGCGCGGCGTTCTACGGGCCGAAGATCAGCGTGCAGGCGCGCGACGCCATCGGGCGTACCTGGCAGATGTCGACGATCCAGGTCGACTTCAACCAGCCGGCCCGGTTCGGGCTGGAGTACCAGGCCGCCGACGGAACCCGCCAGCGCCCGGTGATGATCCACCGCGCGTTGTTCGGCTCGATCGAGCGCTTCTTCGGCGTCCTCACCGAGCACTACGCGGGCGCGTTCCCGGCGTGGCTCGCCCCCGTGCAGGTGATCGGCATCCCGATCCGGACAGACGCCGGCGATGGCCCGGACCACGTCGCGTACCTGCACGACTTCGTGACGAAGCTGAAGGCGCGCGGCCTGCGGGCCGAGGTCGACGCGTCGGACGACCGGATGCAGAAGAAGATCCGCAACGCGCAGGGGCAGAAGATCCCGTTCATGGTGATCGCGGGAGACCAGGACGTCGCCGACGGCACCGTCTCGTTCCGGTACCGCGACGGATCCCAGCGCAACGGCGTGCCGATCCAGGACGCCGTCCTGCACGTGGAGGAGTTCGTCCGGTCGCGGGTCAACACCGCGCCCACCGCCACCCCGGTTGACTAGCTCCGGGTCCGTGTGTGATCTTGGCCGGATGGAAGACGTTCGGCTGGGAGTCATCGGATTCGGCCTGCGGAAGAGTCTCGCGACCGCCGCGCATCACCCGGGCTCGGGGTCCCGGGTGGTGGCGGTCGCGGACACCGACCCCGCCGCCTTGGCGACGGCCGTTTCGCTGATCGACGGGGTCGACACCGTCGCGGACTACCGCACGCTGCTCGACCGGTCCGACATCGACGGCATCGTCGTCATGACGCCCGACCACACCCACCTCCGCGTGGCCACCGACGTGCTCGAGGCGGGCAAGGCCGCGTACGTGGAGAAGCCACTGGGCATCACGGTCGAGGAGTGCGACGCCATCCTCGCGACGGCGCACCGCACCGGCACCCGGCTCTACGTCGGCCACAACATGCGGCACATGGGCGTGGTCCGGCTGATGCGCGACATCATCGCCCGTGGGGAGATCGGCGCCGTCCAGACCATCTGGGTACGCCACTTCGTCGGTCACGGCGGCGACTTCTACTTCAAGGACTGGCACGCCCAGCGGGCGAACACGACCTCCCTGCTGCTGCAGAAGGCCGCCCACGACATCGACGTGCTGCACTGGCTGGCGAACGGGTACGCCCAGCGCGTGAGCGCCTTCGGTGACCTGCGCGTCTACAACCGGGTGACCGACCGCCTCGGGCCGGACCAGCCGAAGCACGACGACTGGTACGCCCCGGAGAAGCACTGGCCGCCGCTGGCCCAGTCCGGGCTGCACCACGAGATCGACGTCGAAGACGTGTCGCTGGTGAACATGGTGCTGGACAACGGGGTGCTGGCGGCGTACCAGCAGTGTCATTTCACGCCGGACTACTGGCGCAACTACACCGTGATCGGCGACGCCGGGCGGCTGGAGAACTTCGGCGACGGCCCGGGCGGCGTGGTGAAGGTGTGGAACTCCAAGCGCTCCGGCTACCGCGCGGACGCGGACGCCGTCCACGACATCCCGGGCGCGACCCAGCTCCACGGTGGGGCCGATCCGCTCATCATGGCGGAGTTCTGCCGGTTCGTCCGGGACGGGGGAACGACCGACACATCCCCGGTCGCGGCCCGGATGAGCGTCGCGGCGGGGGTGTCGGCCACCGTGTCGCTACGGGCGGGCGGCGTACCGCAGGATGTTCCGGCGCTGGACCCGGCGCTGGCCGCGTACTACGCCAACGCTCAGGTTCGCTGAGCTTATAGGCTGTCCACGTGGAACAGATGGGGGAGCCGGACGGGCTCGAACGGCTGTGGACCCCGTGGCGGATGGCGTACGTGCAGAGCGGGGACTCGTCGGCCGAGCCGGTGGGCTGCCCGTTCTGCGTCGCCCCGGACAACGACGTCCACGGGCTTGTTGTGGCCCGGGGCGACCTCGTCTACGCCGTTCTCAACCGGTTCCCCTACAACCCCGGTCACCTGCTGATCTGCCCTTACCGGCACGTCGCCGACTACACCGACATCGATGTGGCCGAAACGGCCGAACTGGCCGCCTTCACCCAGACCGCGATGCGCGTGATCCGCAAGGTCTCCTCGCCGCACGGCTTCAACCTGGGCATCAACCAGGGTGGCGTGGCCGGGGCCGGTATCGCCGGGCACCTCCATCAGCACATCGTGCCGCGCTGGGGCGGCGACGCGAACTTCATGCCCGTGATCGGGCGGACGAAGACGCTGCCGCAGCTGCTGACCGACACCCGGGACCTGCTCTCGGCCGCCTGGCCCGCGTGAGTGTCACACCTCGCGGGTATGCAGGTGACGTGATGGGAAAACTGAGCGAGATCGTCATCGACACCCCCGACGTCGTCGGGCTCTCCGCGTTCTACCGCGACCTGGCCGGCTTCGAGGTGGTGCGCACCGACGACGACTGGATCACCACGAAGACGCCGGAGGGGTGGAAGGTCGCCTTCCAGCTCGCCCCCGGCCTCGTCGCGCCGCGGTGGCCGGATCCGGCGTACCCCCAGCAGATGCACCTCGACCTGGTCGTGACCGACCTTCCGGCGGCCGTCGAGAAGGCGGAGAAGCTGGGCGCGACCCGGCTGCCCGGCGGCGGCGAGACCTTCACCGTCTTCGCCGACCCGAGCGGGCACCCGTTCTGCCTCTGCCAGCGAGACGGCGTGGACGGCGTCGGCCTGGCCGACCTCATGATCGACTCGCCGGACGGGGCGACGCTGGCGCGTTTCTACGCCGAACTGCTCGGCATGAAGACGACCTACGAGGGTCCCGAGGGCGCCATGATCTCGGCCGAGGGCCAGCCCGCCGTCTGCTTCCAGAACGTCGGGTCCTACACCGCGCCGCAGTGGCCGGATCCGGCGTACCCGCAGCAGTACCACCTCGACGTCGAAGTGGCCGACGCGGACGAAGCCGAACGGCAGGTGCTGGCGCTGGGCGCGACGCGGCTGCCCGGCGGCGGCGAGGACTTCCGCGTCTTCGCCGACCCGGTGGGGCATCCGTTCTGCCTCGTTTGGTGACATTCCGCGTCCGGCTCGCGTCCGGCTCGCGTCCGGCTCGCGTCCGGCTCGCGTCCGGCTCGCGTCCGGCTCGCGTCCGGCTCGCGTCCGGCTCGCGTCCGGCTCGCGTCCGGCTCGCGTTATCCGGGATAACGTCCCCTTGCGGCGCGCCAAGACCGCGTTATCCGGGATAGTGCGTGGCTGCGCCGTCACACGCCGCGCGCCAAGACCGCGTTATCCCGGATAACGCGGGGCGCGCGGTGGTGCGGCCCGGGGTGATCAGCGGAACACGTGGCGGGGTCGCGTACGCACGGCGGGAAGCGCGATGATGGTAACGTGAGACCGACCTTCGTCTTCGACGGTGACTGCGCCTTCTGCACCCTGTGCGCGAACTTCGTGAACCGGTGGATCCCGACATCGGCCGACGTCGTGCCGTGGCAGCGTGCCGACCTCGCGGAGCTGGGCGTCTCCAAGCAGGCCGCGCAGCAGGCCGTGCAGTGGGTGGCCGAGGGACGTGAGCCGCTGGCCGGTCCGGAGGCGATCGGCGCGCTGTTGCGGTCGAGCAACCTGTTCTGGAAGCCGTTCGGTTGGGTGCTCGCACTGCCGCCGGTCCGCGCCGCGGCGTGGCCGCTCTACCGGCTGGTCGCTCGCAACCGGCACCACATGCCGGGCGGCACCGCCGCCTGCGCGCTGCCGGTCGACCACCCGGCTGCCACGCCGGTCACTCCCGCTCCGGTGCGCAAACTGGCGAAGGTGTCGGCGATCCGGTAACGCTGTCCGTGTCGGGACAGCAGCGGCCGTCGCCGACCGGCTACGCTTCGGTCCGCCATGGACACGCTTTCCCGTACCGCCCGCACGACCCGCGTGGTGATCACCGCCGTCGTCTGCGCACTGCTGCTAGGCGGAACCCTCTGGGGTTCCGATGACGACTTCCCGTTCGGCCCGTTCCGGATGTACGCCGGAGTCAACCCGCCGAACGAGCCCGCGCCCGATCCCCGCATCGAAGGCGTGACCGCCGACGGGACCGTTATCCTCCTCGACGAGAAGCGCACCGGCCTGCGCCGGGCCGAGGTCGAGGCGTCGCAGGACGCGTACGCCGCCGATCCGTCGCTGCTGCGGCAGGTGCTGGAGGCGTACGAGAAGCGCAATCCGCAGGCGACGCCGCTGGTCGAAGTCCGCTACGTGAACCGGATGCACGAGATCCACTCCGGCCGGCCGACCGGCAAGTGGACCGACAACGTGTTGGCCGATTGGCGGGTGGCCCGATGAGCTGGCTGTTCGCCCCGGTCCCCAAGGCCCGTGTCGCGCTGTTCCGCACGATCGTCTACCTGTTCGCCGCCGCCGATCTGGTGATCTTCACCCCCTGGGTACGCGGCCACGCCCACGCCAGCGCGGAGTCGTACCAGCCGCTGCTGGTCGCCCGGCTCCTGCACCTGCCCCGGCCGACGGCCGTGATCGTCTGGGTGATCTTCTGGACGCTGCTCGTCACGGCGTTGGCGGCGGCGACCGGCCGGTTCCCGCGGCTGCTGGGCTGGACCGTGTTCGGGCTCTACTTCGCCTGGATGCTGGTGGCGATGAGCTACGGGAAGGTCGACCACGACCGGTACGCGTACCTCATGGCCCTCGCGGTGCTGCCCACCTGCGGCCCGGCGCGATTCGGCGACCGTACGCCCTCCGAGCGCGCGGGCTGGGCCTTCCGCATGGTGCAGCTGGGCGTGGTGGCGACCTATTTCCTCGCGTCCTGGGCGAAGCTCCGGTACGGCGGTCCGGAGTGGATGACCGGGTCCGTGCTGGCGCGCGCGATCCTGCGCCGGGGCACGGACCTCGCGCACCTGATCGCGCCGATCCCCGGCCTGCTCATCGGGGCGCAGATCGGCATCATGCTGTTCGAGCTGTTCAGCCCGCTGGTCTTCGTGGTACCCGAGAAGTGGCGGCTGCGGGTCGTCGGCTTCTTCTACTCGTTCCACCTCGTGACGATCGCCACGATCACGATCTCGTTCGCGCCGCACCTGGTGGCGATGCTGAGCTTCCTGCCGCTGGAGCGGGCCTACGACTGGCTCCGCCGCAAGATCAAGCGGGATACGCCCGCCGAGCCTGTGGCGGAGCCGGCGCTGACCGGCTGACCCGCCGCGACCCGCATCGCGCCGCGTCTTGCCGCGCCGCGCCCGCCGCCACGCGCCGGTCGATCATGACCGAAAGTTCATGATCGACGGGACGGGCGGGCGGGTGAGCCGGGTGGGTCAGCGGGAGGCGTGTTCCTTTCGGGCCACGTCGGCGAGGTGCGACGGCATCGGCTCGAACCGGGCGAACGACCGGCGGAAGGTGCCCGCGCCTGAGGTCATCGCGCGGAGTTCGATGGCGTATCGGACGAGTTCGGTCGCCGGGACTTCGGCGTGCACGACTGTCTTGCCGTCGTGGTCGGGGTCGGCGTCGCTGCCGAGGACGCGGCCGCGCCGCCCGGACAGGTCGCTCATGACCGCGCCCACGTACGTGTCGGGCACCCGGATCTCGACGTCGTCGACCGGTTCCAGCAGCGAGATCTGGGCTTTCTCGGCGGCGTCCTTGAGTGCCATCGCACCGGCGGTCTGGAAGGCGGCGTCGGACGAGTCGACGCTGTGCGCCTTGCCGTCGACCAGGGTCACCCGGACGTCGATCACCGGGTAGCCCGCGACGAGCCCCTTTTCGACTTGGGCGCGTACGCCTTTCTCCACGCTCGGGATGTAGTTGTGCGGCACGGCCCCGCCGACGACTCGTTCGGCGAATTCGATGCCGGAGCCACGCGGCAGTGGTTCGACGACGATGTCGCAGACGGCGTACTGCCCGTGCCCGCCGGACTGCTTGACGTGCCGGCCGTGGCCCTGCGCCTCGCCGAGGAACGCCTCGCGCAGGGCGACCTTTACCGGTTCGGTGCTCAGTTCGACGCCGCCCGCGCGGAGGCGTTCGAGGACGACGTCGGCGTGCGCCTCACCCATGCACCACAGCACGAGCTGATGCGTCTCCGGGTTGCGTTCCAGCCGCAGCGTCGGGTCGCCGGCGGCGAGCCGCCCGAGGTTCTTGGCCAGCGCGTCCTCGTCGGAGCGGGTCTTCGGCACGACCGCGACGGGCAGCAGCGGCTCCGGCATGTCCCACGCCTCGACCAGCAGCGGGTTGTCCTTGGCCGAGATGGTGTCCCCGGTCTCGGCGGCGGTCGACTTCGTGATCGCGCAGACGTCGCCGGCGATGGCGTACGGCACCTCCCGGAGGGTGGCGCCGAGCGGCGAGTAGATGTGGGCGATGCGTTCGTCGGTGTCGTGGTCGGCGTGGCCGCGCTCGGCCAGCCCGTGGCCGGAGATGTGTACGGCGATCTCCGGGCGCAGCGTGCCGGAGAAGACTCGGACCAGCGACACCCGCCCGACGTAGGGGTCGATCGTCGTCTTGACCACCTCGGCCACCAGCGGGCCTTCCGGGTCGCACGTCAAGGGGGCCTGCGGGGAGCCGTCGACCGAGGTGACCGCGGGCAGCGGATGCTCCAGCGGGGTCGGGAACGCGCTGGTCAGCAGCTCCAGGAGGGCGTCGAGACCGACGCCGGTGGGGGAGTTGACCGGCACGACCGGGTAGAAGTGGCCGCGCGCGACCGCCTTCTCCAGGTCGTCGACCAGGGTCTGGATCTCGATGTCCTCGCCGCCGAGGTAGCGGTCCATCAGGGTCTCGTCCTCGCTCTCGGCGATGATCCCCTCGATCAGCTCGTTGCGGGCCTCCTCGATGGCCGGCAGGTGCTCCGGGTCGGGGTCGCGGACGACCGGGGGGTAACCCTCGGTGTAGTCGAACACGCGCTGGGTGAGCAGCCCGATGAGGCCTACGACGCTCTCGCCGTCGTCGCCGTGCATGGGCAGGTAGAGGGGGATGACGCCGTCGCCGAAGACGCGGGCGCACAGCGCCACGACCTCGTCGAAGTCGGCGCGCGGGTGGTCCAGCCGGGTGACGGCGACCGCGCGCGGCATGCCGACGGCGGCGCACTCCTCCCACAGCGCGACGGTCGCGGCGTCCATGCCGTCGACGGCGCTCACCACGAAGAGGGCGGCGTCGGCCGCGCGTAGCCCCGCGCGCAGCTCGCCTACGAAGTCGGCGTACCCGGGGGTGTCGAGGAGGTTGACCTTGACGCCGTTGTGCAGCAGCGGCGCGCAGCCGAGCGCGACGGAGCGCTGCTGGCGGACGGCGGCGGGGTCGTTGTCGGTCACCGTGGTGCCGTCGGTGACGGAGCCTTCCCGGGAGATCGTCCCGGTCGCGGCGAGCAGCGCCTCGACCAGGGTCGTCTTGCCCGTGCCGGAATGCCCGACGAGCACCACGTTGCGTACGTTGACGGGCGATTCCACCGCCGGCACGACGCCGGCGACCCCCTTCTCCGCGCCTTTGGCAGGCGCAGTTTTCTGGGCCATCGCAACCTCCTCGAATAGCGTGTGTCTCACATCACATACCTAGATCCCACACCCGGAGCCACGACTTAACAACCCCGACACACAGATCCGGCAGACCCTCCGATTATCTTTAGACCGCTATGGCGAAGATCCTCAGCGTCACCGTCAAGAGCGCCACCGTGCGACTCTTCGATCCACTCATTCGCGCCCTGCTGCGCGTCGGCGTGACGGCCAACGTCGTCACGGTCATCGGCACGCTCGGCGTCGGCGTGGGCGCCCTCGGCTTCGCGACCCGGGGTCACCTGGTCGCGGCGGTCGTGATCGTCACGCTCAGCGCGCTCACCGACGTCATCGACGGCGCGTTGGCCCGAGCCCAGCACAAGACCGGCAAGTTCGGCGCGCTCCTCGACTCCACCATGGACCGGATCGCGGACGGGATGGTCTTCGCCTCGCTGGCGTACTTCTACCGCGACGAGACCCCGACCCTGGTCGCCGTGCTCATCTGCCTGGTTGCCGGGCAGGTGGTCTCGTACGTCAAGGCGCGGGCGGAGGGGCTCGGCCTGGACGCCAACGTCGGCCTCGTCGAGCGGGCCGAGCGGCTCATCAGCATCGGCGTCGGCGCGCTGCTCACCGCGGCCGGCGTCGGCTGGGGCCTGCCCGCCGCGCTCTGGCTGCTCGCCGCCGGCTCGATCTTCACGATCGGCCAGCGGATGGTCCAGGCCGCCCGGTCGGACCGGCTCCAGGCCGCCGCGCAGCCGGCCGCCGGGTCGCAGGACGCCGCGTGAACCGCGACAAGCTCGTCGAGGTCGGGTTCGCGGCCGGCTGGCGGGTCGTACGGGCCCTGCCCAAGCCGGTCGCGGCGGCGGCCTTCCGGGCCGGTGCGGATCGTGCCGTGCGTCGTCAAGGCCCAGGGGTACGCCGGCTGGAGGGCAACCTCGGGCAGGTCCTCGGCGGTCCGGTGCCGCCCGAGCTGCTCCGCGACGCCGTACGCTCCTATGCCCGCTACTGGATGGAGTCGTTCCGGCTGCCGTCGCTGTCTCGGCAGCAGCTGCGGGACGGATTCGCCCTCGAGCACTGGGAGATGCTGCGGGAGGCCCGCGAGCGGGGGACCGGAGCGATCGTGGCGCTGCCGCACGCGGGGAACTGGGACGCGGCGGGAGCCTGGGTGACGGCGATGGGCATGCCCCTGACGACGGTCGCCGAGCGGCTGAAGCCGGAGGCCGTCTACCAGCGCTTCCTCGCGTACCGGGAGAGTCTGGGGATGCGGATCATCCCGACGGCGGGTGGCTCGGCGCCCACGACCGATCTGCTGGTCGAGGCGCTCAAGGACAACCACATCGTGCCGCTGCTGGCCGACCGGGATCTGTCGCGGCGGGGCGTCGACGTGCGCTTCTTCGGAGGCAAGGCGCGGATGCCGGCCGGTCCGGCGCTGCTGGCGCTGCGTACGGGGGCGCCGCTGTTCGTGGCGAGCCTCTGGTACGAGCCCGAGCGTCCGGTGGGACGGCTCGTCGGTCCCCTCGAACCCCCGCCGGAGGGTACCTTGACCGAGCGGGTGCGAGCGCTGACTCAGACGGTCGCCGACGAATTGGCCAAGGGCATCGCCCAGCACCCCGCCGACTGGCACATGCTGCAGAAGCTCTGGCTGGCCGAATAACCGCGGGCTGCGGGAAGAGGGGAGGGGCAGTGCGGATCGGGATCGTCTGCCCGTACTCGCTGGACGTGCCCGGTGGGGTGCAGTTTCACATTCGGGACCTGGCCGAGACGCTGCTCGGGCTCGGGCACGAGGTGAGCGTGCTCGCCCCGGCCGACGAGGACGCCGACCTGCCGGCGTACGTGGTGGCCGCGGGGCGTGCCGTCGCCGTGCCCTACAACGGGTCGGTGGCGCGGCTGGCGTTCGGGCCGATCTCGCTGGCCCGCGTACGCAAATGGCTGGGCAACGGGAAGTTCGACGTGCTCCACGTCCACGAGCCGATCACGCCGAGTCTGTCGATGCTGGCCGTGCTCGCCGCGGACGGTCCGGTCGTGGCGACCTTCCACACCGCCATGACGCGGTCGAAGATGATGGCCGCCGCCCAGGTCGCCCTGCAGGTGGTGCTGGAACGGATCACCGGCCGCATCGTGGTCAGCGATCTCGCCCGCCGGGTGCAGGTCGAGCACCTCGGCGGCGGTGGTGTGGAGATCCCGAACGGGGTGGCGGTCGCCAAGTTCGCCACCGCCGAACCGTTGCCCGGCTGGCCGGGCGAGGGTGGCGCGATCGGCTTCCTCGGCCGGTTCACCGAGCCCCGCAAGGGCTTCGGGCTGCTGGCCGAGGCGTTCGCCCGGATCGCCCCCGCCCGGCCGGGGCTGCGGCTGCTGCTGGCGGGCCCGAGCGACCTCGACGAGATCGAGCTGCCCTCGATCGTCCGCGAACGCCTCACCTTCCTCGGCAAGGTGTCCGAGCCGGACAAGGCCACGATGCTGCGCAGCGTCGACCTCTACGTCGCGCCCAACACCGGCGGCGAGTCCTTCGGGATGATTCTCACGGAGGCGATGGCGGCCGGGGCTCCCGTGGTCGCCAGCGACCTCGACGCCTTCCGCCGGGTGCTCGACGGGGGCCGGGCCGGTGCGTTGTTCGCCAACGGCGACGTGGACGCCCTTGCGCGTACCATCTCGGAGCTTTTGGACGACCCCGGACGCCGCACCGAGCTCGCGGCCAAGGCCACCGCAGTGGTGAGGGAGTTCGACTGGCCGGTGGTCGCGCGGCGCGTGCTGGAGGTGTACCAGACGGCGATCGACGCGAGCCCGGGCAAGGTCGTGCCCGGCGCGGACGAGTCGTTGACCGCCGGGTGAGCCCGCGCGGGTGAGCGACCACTACCATGCTCGACGTGGCGTGGGTGGTGGGAGTCGTGGCGGTCGTCGTCCTTGTGGGCACGTACGTCACCTGGCTCGCCGCCCGGCTCGACCGGCTCCACCTGCGGGCCGGCTCGGCCCGGCGAGCGCTCGACGCCCAGCTGGTACGCCGCGCGGCCGCTGCGGCGGTGCTCGCCGAGCAGGCCGAGACACCGCAGGACGACCTTTACCTCGCCGCCCGAGCCGCCCTCGACGCACCCAACGGTGAGCGGGAAGCGGCCGAGAACGACCTCACCCGGCGGCTGCGGGAACTGGACGTGACCGCGGCCAAGGCCGACCCGGCGCTGGTGGAGGCGGTCGACGCGGCCGGTCGGCGGCTGGCGCTGGCCCGGCAGGTCCACACCGACTCGGTCCGTGACGCCCTCACCCTGCGGGAGCACCGCATGGTGCGGATGCTGGCGCTGGCCCGGCGCCACCAGCGCCCGTCATACTTCGACATCGACGTCTAACCCCCGGCTTTTGCGCGATCATGAACTAGTGGTCGTGATCGACCGGCGCGTCGTGCCCTCAGGAGCCTGATCATTCCCCTGCGGCCATGATCGACATGCCGTGGGGAAGGCGGGCAGCGGGCCGGTTTGTGACTGGCGCCACACGGGCGGCCACCCGGATGTGATTGGCCGTAGGGCGGCCCGTTCGCGGACGCGTAACATCGCTGGTAGACCCCCCTTGTATCCGACAGGAGTTGATACCGCCATGTCCGAATCCGTCAGCACGGCCGCGGTCACCGGAACCGCACGCGTCAAGCGCGGCATGGCCGAACAGCTCAAGGGCGGCGTGATCATGGACGTGGTCACCCCCGAGCAGGCCAAGATCGCCGAGGACGCCGGCGCCGTCGCCGTCATGGCGCTCGAGCGCGTCCCCGCCGACATCCGCGCCCAGGGTGGCGTGTCCCGCATGTCGGACCCCGACATGATCGACGGGATCATCAGCGCCGTCTCGATCCCGGTGATGGCCAAGGCCCGTATCGGCCACTTCGTCGAGGCCCAGGTGCTGCAGGCGCTCGGCGTCGACTACGTGGACGAGTCCGAGGTGCTCACCCCGGCCGACTACGCCAACCACATCGACAAGTGGGCTTTCACCGTGCCGTTCGTCTGCGGTGCGACCAACCTGGGTGAGGCGCTGCGCCGGATCACCGAGGGCGCGGCGATGATCCGCTCGAAGGGCGAAGCCGGCACCGGCGACGTCTCGAACGCGACCACGCACATGCGGAAGATCCGCGGCGAGATCAAGCGGCTCACGAGCCTGCCCGAGGACGAGCTGTACGTCGCGGCCAAGGAGCTGCAGGCGCCGTACGAGCTGGTCAAGGAGATCGCGGAGACGGGCAAGCTGCCGGTCGTGCTGTTCACCGCGGGCGGCATCGCCACCCCGGCCGACGCCGCGATGATGATGCAGCTGGGCGCCGAGGGCGTCTTCGTCGGCTCCGGCATCTTCAAGTCGGGCAACCCGGCGCAGCGCGCCGCCGCCATCGTCAAGGCCACCACGTTCCACGACGACCCGGACGTCCTGGCGAAGGTGTCCCGGGGCCTCGGCGAGGCCATGGTCGGCATCAACGTCGACGAGATCCCGCAGCCGCACCGCCTGGCGGAGCGTGGCTGGTGAGTGCCGATACACGCGTGCGTGTATCGCCTGAAGCGCAGCCGGTCGTCGGGGTCCTCGCCCTCCAGGGCGATTTCCGCGAGCACCTGGCGGCGCTGGCGGAGTGCGACGTCATCGCCCGGCCGGTCCGCCGACCGGGCGAGGTCGCCGAGATCGACGCGTTGGTCATCCCCGGCGGCGAGTCCACCACGATGAGCAACCTGGCCCAGGAGTTCGAGGTCTTCGAGCCGATCCGCGAGCGGCTGCGAGCGGGGCTGCCCGCGTACGGGACGTGTGCCGGGATGATCATGCTCGCCGACGAGGTCCTCGACGGCCGGCCGGATCAGCGTTCCTTCGGCGGCCTGGCACTCCAGGTACGCCGTAACGCCTTCGGCCGCCAGGTCGACTCGTTCGAGACGCCGGTCGAGATCGCCGGAGTCGAGGGCGGTCCGGTCACCGCGGTGTTCATCCGCGCGCCCTGGGTGGAGAAGGTGATCGGCGACGTCGCGGTGCTGGGGCAGGTGGGCGACGGCCCGGACGCTAGGATTGTCGCGGTCCGGCAGGGCAACCTGCTCGCGACCTCATTCCACCCGGAGCTCACCGGGGACCTGCGCCTGCACCGCTACTTCGTGGACATGGTGCGGTCCGCGGTCTGACCGCAACACGACGGAGGGGTTATGTCCGGCCACTCAAAGTGGGCGACTACCAAGCACAAGAAGGCTGCCATCGACGCCAAGCGTGGCAAGCTCTTCGCCCGCCTCATCAAGAACATCGAGGTCGCGGCGCGTACTGGTGGTGGTGACCCCGGCGGAAACCCGACGCTCTATGACGCGATCCAGAAGGCGAAGAAGAGTTCCGTCCCGAACGACAACATCGACCGCGCCGTCAAGCGGGGCTCCGGCCTGGAGGCCGGCGGCGCCGACTGGCAGACGATCATGTACGAGGGCTACGGGCCGAACGGCGTCGCGCTGCTCATCGAGTGCCTCACCGACAACCGCAACCGTGCCGCCACCGAGGTGCGCGTGGCGCTGACCCGCAACGGCGGCAACCTCGCCGACGCCGGGTCGGTGGCGTACATGTTCACGCGGAAGGGCCAGGTGCTGGTCCCGAAGAACACCCTGACCGAGGACGACGTCCTGGGCGCGGTGCTCGACGCCGGCGCCGAGGAGGTCAACGACCTCGGGGAGTCGTTCGAGGTGATCTCGGAGTCGACCGACCTGGTCGGCGTACGCGAGGCGCTGCAGAAGTCCGGGATCGACTACGAGTCGGCCGAGTCCACCTTCGTCCCCAGCGTCCAGGTGGCGCTGGACGAGGAGGGGGCGCGGAAGGTCTTCAAGCTGATCGACGCGCTCGACGACTGCGACGACGTCCAGAACGTGTACGCGAACTTCGACGTGTCGGACGACGTCATGGCGGCTATCGACGCCTGAGCGTTCCCCACGGGTACGCAGAACGCTGGATCACTCGGGTACGCAAAGCGCCGGATCGCTCCCCACGGGTACGCAGAACGCTGGATCAGGGTTCCCGGTCGAATCATGAGGCGAGATTCGACCGGGAACCCTGATCCAGAGCCATGAGTGGGGGATCAGGTCGTGCCGCGCCAGTGGCCCAGCGTGGTGATGCCGATGATCCATCCGGTGAACAGCCCGTAGAGCGCCCCGTTCCCGGCGCTCTGGAACGCCGTCAGCAGCGACGGGTTGCTCCGGATGAAGGTCGTCAGCAGTGCGGCGAGCGCCGCCGCGAAGATGTACGCCGACCAGCCCGCGAAGAACTGGCTGAGGGTGCCCCGGGCGCGGGCGAGCTGCTGGCCGGTCGTGAGCATCAGGAAGACGCCGGTCAGCACGATCAGCAGGATCGCCTTCAGGTCGTCGGCGAGGACGTCGCCGAAGGTGTCGTTGCTGTCGAAGCGCCAGGCCGGCCAGCCGAGCAGCCGCAGGAACCAGCCGCCGGCGGTGTCGGGGTTCGTGTGGTCGGCGGCCCAGTTCCGGTACCACGGGCTGCCGAAGACCAGCACCAGCACGAGCGCGGTGAGGACGCCGGCGCCGGTGGCGGTCCGATATCGAGAGAGCACTGCCATGTCGTTCGGGTTACCCCGAACAACAAGAACGACAAACGCGGCTAGGCGATCTCCAAATAGGACCCTGCTTCGGTCGCGGCCGCGACGGGGTCGCCCGCGCGAATCGCCGCGATTAGTCCACTGTGGTCGCAGTAGCTCTCCGGGGTGAGCACGCTGCCGATGCGCTCGCTCAGGCTCGCACGAAGGGCTGCGCCGAAGGACGCGTACAACTCGGCCAGCATCGAGTTGTGCGCGGCCGCGACCACCGCCATGTGCAAGCGGGCGTCGACCTCCACGAACGACGCGGCGTCTCCGTCGGCCCAGGCCCGCTCGCGCGCGTCCAGCGCCGCTTCGAGCAGTCTCAGGTCTTCAGGGGTACGCCGTAGGGCGGCGAGCCGGGCCGCCTCGACTTCGAAGGCGCGACGGACTTCGACGGCCTCGTCGAGCTTCGCGCCGGTGAGCCGGCGGCTCGCCGCGCCGGTGAGTTCGTCGGTGGCGAGCACGTAGGTGCCCGACCCCTGCCGGCGTTCGAGGATGCCCGCGTGGACCAGGGCGTTCACCGCCTCGCGGACGGTGTTGCGGCCGACGCCGAGCGCGGCGACGAGGTCCGGTTCGGGCGGGATGCGGGTGCCGACCGGCCATTCGCCGCTGGTGATCTGCTCCTGGAGCTGCTCGACCACCTGGGGGACGAGGGTCTGGCGCGACGCCGAGCGCAGGCTCATCTGTGTCGGTCCTTACATCCGGTTTCACAATTCGTCCCATGATTCTACGATCGGATCTATGAGTTCGCCAGCCGTGACCGCCCCCGCACCCTCCCGTCACGTCTTGGCGCCCGCGATGGCGCTGGTCGGCATCCTCCTCGTCGCGTTGAACCTGCGAGCCGCGATCACGAGCCTCGGCGCCCTCCTCGACGAGGTACGCGTAGGGCTGCACCTGTCGGGCGCGCTCGCCGGCATCGTCACGACGCTCCCGGCGCTCAGCTTCGCCGCGTTCGGGGCGCTGACCCCGTGGCTGACGCGGCGGTTCACGCCGGCTCGCGTACTGGTGGGGGCGATGGCCGCGCTCGCCCTCGGCGAACTGCTCCGGGCCACGACGCACTCGGCCGCGATCTTCGTCGCGCTCAGCGCCCTGGCGCTGGCCGGGATCGCCGTCGCCAACGTGCTGCTGCCCGTCATGGTCAAGACGTACTTCCCCGGCCGGGCCGGCCTGGTCACGGGCGTCTACACGATGACGCTCACCGCGGGGACGACCGCGGCCGCGGCGGCCTCCGTGCCGATCGCCGAGGCGTTCGGGTCCTGGCGGGCCGGGCTCGGCGTCTGGGCCGTGATCGCCGTCGTCGCGATGCTGCCCTGGCTGCGTGCGGGCCTTCGGCGTACGCCGCCGGGCACTCGTTCATCGGGCGCGGCGCTGGCCCGCGTCCACCCGGGTCGCAAGCCGCTCGGCTGGGCGATGGCGGTCTACTTCGGCACGCAGTCCCTCTCCGGGTACGCCACCATGGGCTGGCTGGCCCAGATCTTCCGCGACGCCGACTACAGCCCGACGACGGCTGGGCTTCTGCTCGCCGGGGTGACCGGAGTCGGTGTGCCGATCGCGTTGCTCATGCCGGCGCTCGCCGGACGGATGCGAAACCTGCGCAGCCTGGTGCTCGGGATGTCGGTGGCGATGGTCGCCTCCTACGTCGGACTCGCGCTGGCCCCGCACGGTGGCGCGGTCGCCTGGGTCGTCCTGCTCGCCATCGGCCAGGGTGCGTTCCCGCTGGCCCTGGCGATGATCGGGATGCGCGCCCGCACCTCCGAGGGCACCGTGGCGCTCTCCGCGTTCGCCCAGTCCACCGGCTACCTGATCGCGGCGCTCGGCCCGTTCGTCGTAGGCATGCTCTACGCGGCGACCTCGGGCTGGGTCGTGCCGATCGGCTTCCTCATCGTGGCCGCGCTCGTCCAGGGCGTCGCCGGAGTCTTCGCCGCCAAGCCCCGCTTCATCGAGGACTGACTCCCCCCTCGCTCCGTCTTCGGCGCTGTTCTTCGGCGCTGGATCAGGGAACTCGGTCGAATCTTGCCCCAAGATTCGACCCAGTTCCCCTATACAACGCCCCGCGGGCGGTCGGGGGGGCACCCACGGACCGCCCGAAGGACGACGTGTGTGGATACGCCCCTGAAACAACGCTGAATGTGTGGATCGCCGACATGGCCCGGGTTCGCTCCCGGGCCATAGGTTTTCGCGACATCAGTGGTCGGCGTCACACCTTCGCCGCCACTGCCGCGAACGCGAGCACACAGGAGGCGGCTGCCCATGGCGCACAGCGCGCTCACCGCGCGCGCCCTGACCCGCGATTTCCGCGGCTTCCGGGCGGTGGACGCGGTCGATCTCGACGTCGCCGACGGCAGCGTGCACGCGCTCGTCGGGCCGAACGGGGCGGGCAAGACGACGCTGTTCAATCTGCTCACCGGTTTCCTCGCGCCCACCGCCGGGCGGATCGAGGTGGGCGGACGCGACATCACCGGGCTCGCTCCGGAGAAGATCGCCCGGCTCGGGGTGGCCCGCAGTTTTCAGATCACCAGCCTGTTCGGTCAGCTGACCTGCCGGGAGCACGTCGAGCTGGCGTTGGCGGGGGACCTCGGCTGGAAGTTCTGGCGATCGGACAAGCTGCTGCACCGCCACCGCGACCGGGCGCTGGACCTGCTCGGGCAGGTCGGGCTGGCCGAGCATGCCGAATCCACGGCGGACAGTCTGGCGTACGGGCGGAAGCGGGCGCTCGAACTGGCGCTGGCCCTGGCGCTGGACCCGAAGGTGCTGCTACTCGACGAGCCGACCGCCGGGATGGGCGTGGAGGACGTCGACCGCACCGTCGAACTGATCGGCCGCGTACGCGACGGGCGGACCGTGGTCATGGTGGAGCACAACATGAGCGTCGTCGGGGCGCTGGCCGACAAGGTCACCGTGCTCCAGGCCGGGAAGGTGCTCGTCGAGGGCGCGTACGCCGAAGTCCGCGACGACGAGCGCGTCATCAGCGCGTACCTGGGAGAAGCGCATGTTGCGGATTGACGGCCTGAACGCCTGGTACGGCGAGGCGCAGGTGCTGCGCGACGTGGCGCTGGAGGTGGCCGCGGGCGAGGTGGTGACCTTGTGCGGCCGTAACGGCGCCGGGAAGACCACGCTGCTGCGCAGCGTGATGGGGCTGCACCAGCAGCAGCGGGGCGCGGTCAGCCTGCGCGGCGCGGACATCAGCCGGAAGCCTCCGCACACCCGGGCTCGGCTCGGCCTCGGCTGGGTCCAGGACGACCGCGGCAGCTACGCCACGCTGACGGTGACCGAGAACCTGACGTTGCCGCCCCGGGTCGGGCCGCGCGCGTGGTCGCTGGACCGCGTCTACGAGATGTTCCCGAACCTGTACGAGCGCCGGAACTCGCCGGCGACCAAGTTGTCCGGCGGCGAGCAGCAGATGCTCGCGCTGGCCCGGGTTCTGCGGATGGGCGCCGAACTGCTGCTCTGCGACGAGCCGACGGAAGGACTGTCGCCGCTGCTCGTGCAGCGGGTCGGCGAGATCCTGCGGCTCGTGAAGGCCGACGGCGCGACCGTGCTGCTCGTCGAGCAGAACCTGCATTTCGCCACCACCGTCGCCGACCGGCATTACCTGCTGGCCGAGGGCCGGGTCGTGGAGTCCCTCGACAACACCGAGGTGCGTAACCGCGAGCGCGAGCTGCTCGCGTACCTGGGCATCTGATTGATTCTCAACGAGGAGAGACGCATGAAGAAGTTCGCGACCACGCTGGGCGCGGTGGCGTTGCTCGTCACCGCGTGCGGCGGTGGCCCGCAGTCCGGCGGGGACAGCAAACTCACCGGCGGCAAGATCGTGCTCGGCGTGCTCAACGACCAGTCGGCGGGCTACTCGGCGCTGTCGGGCAAGAACTCCGTCGAGGCCGTCAAGATGGCGATCGAGGACTTCAAGGCCAAGTACGGCGACAAGGCGGTGACTAAGGACATCGAGGTGGTCGACGCCGACCACCAGAACAAGCCGGACGTGGCCAACACCAAGGCGGCCGAGTTCTACGACCGGGACGGGGTCGACGCGATCCTCGACGTGCCCACGTCGTCGGCGGCGCTGAAGGTCGCCGACGTCGCGAAGGCGAAGAAGAAGCTGTACTTCAACATCGGCGCGGCGACGACCGACCTCACCGGCAAGTCCTGCAACAAGTACACGTTCCACTACGCGTACGACACCTACATGCTGGCCAACGGCACCGGCAAGAACGCCACCGAGAACGGCGCGAAGAACTGGTACATCGTGTACCCGAACTACGCCTTCGGCCAGGACATGGAACGCAGCTTCAAAGCGGCGGTGGAGAAGGCCGGCGGCCACGTCGTCGGCGAGGACGCGGCGCCGTTCCCGAGCGACAACTTCTCGACCTATCTGCTCAAGGCGCCGACGCTGAACCCGAAGCCGGACGTCATCGGCACCATGCAGGCCGGGGCGGACCTGGTGAACCTCGTCAAGCAGTACAACGAGTTCAAGCTGAGGGACAAGGGAGTGGGGCTGTCCGTCGGCCTGATGTTCCTGACCGACATCCACTCGCTGACCCCGGCGGCGCTGGCCGGCACGACCTACACCGATGCCTGGTACTGGAACTTCGACGCCAAGAACCGGGAATGGGCCGACAAGTTCAAGGCGCGTACGGGATCGCGGCCGACCTTCGCGCACGCCGCGAACTACTCGGCGGCCACGCAGTACCTGGAGGCTGTGCAGGCGGCGGGGTCCGACGACGCGGACAAGGTCGTCGCCCAGCTCGAAGGCAAGAAGGTCGACGACTTCTTCCTGCGCAACGGCGAGATCCGCAAGGCCGACCACCGGGTACTGCACGACGCGTACCTGGCGCAGGTGAAGCAGCCGGAGGAGGTCAAGGAGGACTGGGACTACGTGAAGATCCTCAAGACGATCCCGGCGGCTGAGGCCTTCCGCGCCCCCAGTCCCGACTGCCAGATGTCCGGCGCCTGATACCGGAACAGACACTTCGGCGGCCCGGCCCGGTGAGAGCCGGGCCGGGCCGCCGGACCGCAACGAGAGAGCCGACATGGTCAACTTTCTGGAGCAGACCTTCAACGGTCTGGTGAGCGGCAGCTTCCTGGCGCTGCTCGCGCTCGGGCTCGCCGTCATCTTCGGCCTGCTGCGGGTGGTCAACTTCGCCCACGGCGCGATCTACATGCTGGGCGCGTTCGGGGCGTACGTGCTGGCCGACGAACTGGGCCTGCCGTTCTGGGCGGCCCTGCTCGCCGTGCCGGTCGGGCTGGCCGTCGTCGGGATGGTGCTCGAACGCGCCTTCATCCATCGGCTGACCCGGCTCGACCCGCTGTACAACTTCCTGCTGACCTTCGGCTTGACGCTGATCCTGCAGGACCTGGTGAAGGCACGGTACGGCGTCCAGTCGTCGCCGTACGCCGTGCCGAGCGCCCTGTCCGGCAGCGTGGACCTCGGCTTGTTCGAGTTCCCGGCGTACCGGGTGTTCGTGCTCGGGGTCTCGGTCGCGATCTGCGTCGGCGTCTGGGCTTTGCTGACGCGTACGCGGGTCGGCATGGTCGTCCGCGCCGCGACCGAGCGGCCGGAGCTGACCCGGGCCTTCGGCATCAACGTGGGCCGGTGGATCACTCCGGTCTTCGGCTTCGGTGTGGCGCTGGCCGGTCTCGCCGGGGTGCTCGCCGCCCCGATGCGGGCGGTCAATCCGCTGATGGGAGCGGATCTGATCATCGTCGTGTTCGCGGTCGTCGTGATCGGCGGCCTCGGCTCGATCTTCGGCTCGGTGGCGGTCGGGTTCGTCATCGGGGTGGCCCAGGTCTGGGCCGAGGCGTACGCCCCGGAGTCGTGGCGGGCGCTCATCGCCCAGACCCTGCCCTTCGTTCTCATGGCGGTCGTGCTCCTGTGGCGCCCGGCCGGCCTGTTCGGCCGCGAGGAGATCGCGTGACTACCATCGCCCCGTCCGACACCGGCACCGTCGAGCCCGCGCCCGCGAAGCCCGGTGGTGGGGTAGTGCGGCGTTTTGCGGGTCCGGTCCTGCTCGCCGCCGGGCTGATCGTCGCGGTGTGGCTGCCGAACGGCATCTACACCGGGCTGGCCGTCGACTTGTTGTGCTGGGCGCTGTTCGCGGTCTCCGTCGACCTGCTGCTCGGGTACGCCGGTCTGCTGTCGTTCGGGCACGCGGCGTACTGGGGGTCGTCGGCGTACGCGACGGGGCTGCTCGCCGTCCATCTAGGACTGCCGTTCCCCCTGGCGGTGCTGGGCGGGGCGCTGACCGCCGCGTTGATCGCCGTGCCGGTCGGCTACCTCGCGGTCAAACGAGTCGGCATCTACTTCGCCATGGTGACCCTGGCCTTCGCGCAGATGATCTATTTCATCGCCAACGAGTGGCGCAGTGTGACCGGCGGCGAGAACGGGATGCAGTCGGTGCCCCGCACCCTGGGCTCGGTCGATCTGAGCGACAACTACTACTTCTACTACGCCGCGCTGCCGATCGTCCTGGGTGGACTGTGGCTGACCTGGCGCATCGTGCACTCGCCGTTCGGCCGAGTGCTGGTCGCCATCCGCGACAACCCCGCCCGCGCGCGGGCCCTCGGCTATCCCGTCCACCGCTACAAGCTCGCCGCGTTCGTGTTGTCCGCGTTCGTCGCCGGGCTGGGCGGCGGGCTGTTCGCGCTGGCTCACCAGTTCGTCAGCCTCGACACGCTGCACTGGACCACCTCCGGCAAGGCCGTGATCATGGTCGTGCTCGGCGGCATCGCCACGCTCTGGGGCGCGCTGTTCGGCTCCAGTTTCGTCGTCGTGCTGGAGGACTCGTTGTCGCAGGCCGACTTCGCGAGCCCGGGGCTGATCACCGGCGGCGTCTTCGTGCTGGCCGTGCTGCTGTTCCGCCGGGGTCTGTGGGGGAGCGTGGCGGCGATCGTGCGCCGCCGGTTCTAGCCCGCGCGTGGTTCTGAAGGCGCTGGATCAGGGTTCCCGGCCGAATCTTCCGTCAAGATTCGGCCGGGAACCCTGATCTGCTTGGGAGCCAGGAGGCGGTAGGCCACCGGCCCCGCGAACGGCAGGCCCACGATCGCCAAGACCACGGCCAGGCCGACGGTCACGCCAGTCGGCAACGCCAGGCCCGCGAGCCAGACCAGGCCCGCGACGATCAGCTCGTACGCGACGACGCCGAGCCCGGTCGCGAACAGTGCTTTGGCCATGACCCGCGCCGCGCCGGGTCGCGCCGGTCGCAGGATTCTCGGCAGCGCTTGGAGTCCGAGCAGCAGGGTCAGTCCCGCGACGCCGCCGGCGCCGATCCCGGCGATGCTGGCGGGCAGGACGAGCGCCGGGTGCCCGGCGAGCAGCCCGGTGCGGTTCAGCGCTGTGTCGGCGGCGTACGCGCCGAGGATCCCGCCGCCCACGCCGAAGACGAGGATGCCGAGGGCAGTGCGGGTCTTGGCCACCCGGCGCACTGTACAAGGTCAGGCTGTGCGGGTGAGGAGACTCACAATCGAAACGATACGGTGCCGTATCAGAACTGCGGGGCGTAGTGTTCCCCTGGATGCGAGACGGAACCGTTCCGTTTCGTAAAAGATTCGTGACACTGGGGGGAACTCCCGTGGAGACTCAAGCAAATTCCGGGCACCCGAGGCGCTGGGCCATCCTCGCGGTGCTGGTCGTGTCGTTGCTCGTCGTCGTGCTCGACAACACCGTGCTGAACGTGGCCCTCAAGAACCTCGCCGACCCGGTCAAGGGTCTCGGCGCCACCCAGGGTGAGCTGGAGTGGGCGATCAACTCCTACACCCTGGTCTTCGCGGGGATGCTCTTCACCTTCGGCGTGCTCGCCGACCGGATGGGCCGCAAGAAGGTCCTCATCGCCGGCCTGATCCTGTTCGCCCTGACCTCCCTGGTCTCGGCGTACGCCCAGAACCCCGGTCAGCTCATCGCCGCACGGGCGGTCATGGGCCTCGGCGGCGCCGCGATCATGGCGACCACGCTGCCGATCATCACCAACGTCTTCGACCCGCGGGAACGGGCACGCGCCATCGGCATCTGGGCCGGCGCCGTCGGCCTCGGCGTGGCGCTCGGCCCGATCCTGGCGGGCGCGCTGCTGGAGCGGTTCTGGTGGGGCTCGATCTTCATGATCAACCTGCCGATCATCGCCGTCGGCCTGCTCTTCGTCGCGGCGATCGTGCCGGACTCGCGCAACCCGAGGCCGGGCCGCATCGACGTGCCGGGAGTGGCGCTGTCGATCCTCGGCCTCGCCGCACTGGTCTACGGCATCATCGACGGCGGTCAGGCCGGCTTCGGCGAGCCGAGCGTCTGGGCCTGGATCGCGGTCGGCGTCGTCGCGCTGGCGGTCTTCGTCTGGTGGGAGAACCGCACCGAGCACCCGTCGCTGGACGTCAAGCTGTTCAAGGACGCGCGGTTCGCCGCGGCGACGAGCCTGGTCGGGCTCTCCTTCTTCGCGGCCATGGGCGTGTTCTTCTTCATGTCCTTCTTCCTGCAGCTGGTCCGGGGCTACTCGCCGCTGCAGACTGGTCTGTTGATGCTGCCGTTCGCGGCCGCCCAGCTGATCTTCGCGCCGCTGTCGGCCAGCTTCGTCAAGCGGTTCGGCGCCAAGGCGGTCAGCGCCGTCGGCGTCACGATCGTGACCCTGGCGACCGCGGGCTACCTGCTCATCGACGAGACCAGCTCGATCCTGCTGGTGATCGGCATGTTCTTCGCCTTCGGCGTGGGCATGGCCAACATCATGCCGCCCGCCACCGACGCGATCATGGCCTCGGTGCCCCGCGAGAAGGCCGGCGTCGGCTCGGCGGTGAACAACACCGTCCGGCAGGTCGGCGGCGCGCTCGGCGTGGCGATCCTCGGCTCCGTGCTGTCGTCGGTGTACCGCAACGGCGTCGACGACACCGTGGCCGGGTTGCCGAAGGAGGTCCCGGCGCAGGCCAAGGACGCGATCAACGAGTCCGTGGCCGGTGCGCACGCGGTCGCCGACCAGCTCGCCGGCACGCCCTTCGCCGGAGCCGCCAACGCCCTGGTCAGGGCGGCCGACTCGGCCTTCGTCGACGCGGTGCACGCGGCGGCTCTCGGCTCGGTCGCCGTCGGCGTCGTCGGCCTGATCGTGGTGCTCGGCTGGCTGCCGGGCAAGGCCAAGCCGAACACCGCCGCCGAGGCGGCCGAGAAGGCCATGACCGCCGAGCGGGCGGTTGAGGCGGTCGAGGTCGGGTAAGGTTTCCCTACCATGACGAACACGAGCAGCGTCGATCTACCGGAGGCCGCGCCGGGGGCCAAGGCGCCTTCGGAAGGCACGGCTTCCCGGCTCGACGACGCCGGCACGGAGGCTCCGCGGGCGGTCGGCCGCCCGCGGAGCACCCGCGCGCACGAGGCCATCATCGACGCCGTCCTCGACCTGCTGGCCGAGGGCACCTCGGTCGGCGAACTGTCCATTGAGGCGGTCGCCGCCCGGGCCGGAGTCGGCAAGGCCACGATCTATCGGCGCTGGTCGGGCAAGAACGATCTGATCCTCGAGGCGATCCGGGCGTTGAAGGCGCCGCAGCAGGTCGACGAAGGGCTGTCGGTCCGCGACAACCTCGTCAAGCTGCTCAGCGTGGTGAGCGTGAGCGCCGATCCCCGGGCGGCGCGGGTGTTCCCGTGCATCGTCCCCGAGGTGTTGCGCAATCCCGAACTCTGGGGCCTCTACCAGCAGATCGTCGAACCGCGCCGGGTGCGTACGCGGGAAGTCCTCGAACGGGGGATTTCCGCCGGCGAGCTCCGCGCGGACACCGACGTCGAGATGGTCGCGCTGATGCTCACCGGACCCGTTATGTTGCAACGAATGCTCAAGTGGAGTCCCACCATCGACGACGCGACCCTGCCCGAGCGCGTGGTCGACACGCTCCTGCAAGGGATCGCCGTTCCCCGGAATTGACCGGCGTTGGCACATAGAGTGCTAAACGGGCGCTGCGCGCGCCGGTCGATAGGGAGAACAGTTCTATGGAAGGCTCACCAGCAACAGAACAGCTCCGGATCGCGTTGGTCGCACCACCCTATTTCGACATCCCTCCCGCGGCGTACGGCGGAGTCGAGGCCGTCGTCGCGGACCTGGCCGACGCCCTTGTGGACGCCGGTCACCAGGTCACCCTGATCGCCGCCGGACGCAACGGAACCAAGGCCGACTTCGTCCCCGTGTGGGACGAGATCCAGGCCGACCGGCTCGGCGACCCGTTCCCCGAGGTGGCGCACGCCGCGGCGGCCCGTCAGGCGGTCACCCGGCTCGCGGAGACGATCGGGCTCGACGTGGTCCACGATCACACGCTCGCCGGGCCGCTGAACGCGCCCTATTACGAGACGCTCGACCTGCCGACGGTCATCACCGCGCACGGCCCGGTCACCGGCGATCTGCGTGGGCTCTACCGCACGCTGGGCGCCGAGGTGCACCTGGTCGCCATCTCGCACCGCCAGCGCGTCCTGGCCCCCGAGCTCAACTGGGTCGGCACCGTCCACAATGCAGTACGCGTGGAGACCTTCCCGTTCCAGCCGGAGAAGGGGGCGTACGCGCTGTTCCTGGGCCGATTTCATCCGGACAAGGGAGCGCACCTGGCGTTGGACGCCGCGCACGCGGCCGGAGTGCCGCTCGTGCTGGCCGGCAAGTGCAACGAACCGCTGGAACAGCGGTACTTCGACCGGGAGGTCAAACCCCGGCTCACCGCCGACGACCTGGTCTTCGGCATGGCCGACGCGACCGAGAAGCGCAAACTGCTCGCCGAGGCACGGTGCCTGTTGTTCCCGATCCAATGGGAGGAACCGTTCGGCATGGTGATGATCGAGGCGATGGCCTGCGGAACTCCGGTCGTCGCCCTGCGTGGCGGCGCGGTCGCCGAGGTCGTCGTCGACGGCGTCACCGGGTTCGTCCGGGACGATCCGGCCGACCTGCCGCAGGCGGTGCACGACGCGGCTGCGCTGGACCCGGCCGCCTGCCGCCGGCTCGTCGCCGACAGCTTCACGGTCGACCATCTCGGCGCGGGATACGTCGCGGCCTACCGGCACGCCATTCGGCGTACGCGTGGACGGCGGCTGCGGCTCGCACCGCTGATGCTTGCCTGAGCCGGTCATTTCTTCGGCGCTGGATCAGGGTTCTCGGTCGAATCTTGGCTGACTGCACTCCTGGCGGCTCGCCCAAGGCTCCCCGGCGAGATTCGACCCGGAACCCTGATCCAGCGCTTCCACGTGCGGGCGGTCAGGCTCCGGTGCGCAGGCGGTGCAGGCGCAGCGCCAACTGCACTTCGAGCGCGCGTTCCGGGCGCTGCCAGTCCGGCCCGAGCAGCTGGGCGACCCGGTCCAGCCGTTGAGTGACGGTGTTGACATGGACGTGCAGCTGCTCGGCGGCGCGAGCCAGGCTGCCGCCCGCGCCGAAGTAGCACTCCAGCGTCTTGACCAGCGCGGTTCCCCGGCGGCTGTCGTAGTCGACGACCGGGCCGATGGCGTGCTGGAGGAACCGGGCCACACCCCGGTCGCCGCCGTCGGTCACCGCGCCGAGCAGCAGGCCGACGAAGCCGAGCTCCGAAGTGGATGCCGCTTCGCCGGTTCGGCCCAGGGCGACCAACGCGGTCACGCAGCGATCCGCTTCGGCGTACGCGTGGGCCTGTGCGGCTGCTCCGGTAGCCGGGCCGGCCGAGCCGACCGTGACCGGGCGCCCCAACGCCCGGGTCAGATCCTTGGCGACCGCACGGGCGGTGGCTCCGGCGTCGCCGCCGGGCAGCATCAGGACGACTCGCCCGTCCCGGGTCGCCGAGAGCCCGGACCGGGTGGCGGCGTACGTGACGCCCCAGGACGCGGCCCGTTGCCGCAGGGCGCCGGACGAGCCGAACTCGTCTCCGATGGCCACCATGACGTGCGGGGAATCGAGATCCACGCCGATCCGGCGAGCGCGTACGCGCAACGCGTCGACGTCGCGCCCGGGCCGGGCGATGAGGTCGTCCAGCAGCTCTCCGCGTACGCGACCCTCGGCCTCGGCCAGGTTGCGCCGGAACAGCTGCACCAGGGCGGTGACGAGGGCGGCCCGTTCGAGGATCTGCTGGTCGGCGTCGGCGAGCGGCTGCTGCGGACGGCAGACGAGGGTGCCCAGGTTCTCCGTTCCGGCGACGACGGCGGCGTACCAGAGGGCGTCCCGGCGGACCGCGTGTCCTTCGGCGCGGGCGGCGGTGACCGCCTCGGCCAGCGTGGACGAGTCCGGCGTACGCAGATCGCCGACGAGCGCCAGAGTGCGGCCGTCCGCGTCGAGGACGAGCAGCGAACCGCCGAGGGCGTCGGTGACCGCCGCCGCCACGTCCTCGACACCGCCGCCGCGGACGACCAACGAGGTCATGCGGTCGTGCGCGGCCGCCGCGCGTTCGACCGAACCGCTGTGCGCCCGGATCACCTCGTTGGCCGCCGACAACTCGGTCAACGCCGCCTGCGTCTCGGTGAGCAGCCGGGCGGTGTCGATCGCGACGGCGGCGTGCGCGGCCAGCGAGACGAGCAGGGCCACCTCCTCCCGGGCGAACGGGCGGGCGGACCGGTTCGCGGCGTACAACACGCCGATGACCTGCGCGCCCAGCCGCAACGGCACGCCCAGGATCGCCACGAGCCCCTCTTCGCCGACCCCGGCGTCCACCTCGCCGAGGTGCTGGAACCGGCTGTCCTTCGCGTAGTCGGCCGTTGCGTAAGGCGTACCAGTCTGGGCGACGAGGCCGCCCAACCCCCCGCCGAGCGGCAGCCGGAGGCGCTGGAACCGCGCGGAGATCGAGCCGTCGGTGACCCGCATGTAGGTGTCGCCGCGCTCGGGGTCGTTGAGGGTGAGGTACGCGATGTCGGTGCCCAGCAGGTTGCGCGAGCGGTGGACGATCGCGGACAGGACGCTGTCGAGGTCGCGCAGGCCGGCCAGGTCGCTGGCGGTGTCGTAGAGCCCGGACAGCTCCAGCTCCCGGCGACGGCGGCGTTCCAGCAGCGCACGGACCCGCAAGGCGACGGTCTTGGCCTCCTCGAGCGCGGCGAGTTCCTCGGGGGCCGCGCCGTCGGCGCGCGCCTGGAGGAGCGGGCCCTCGAACTCGACCGGGCTCGCCTCCCGTTCCAGCAGCTCCAGCAGGTGGGACAGCGGTGTCATGCGGAGCATTCTCAGTGTGCTGTCCATCCGCCGTCCATCGCGATGCTGGTTCCGGTGATGAAAGATGCGGCCGGTGTGCACAGGTACGCCATCAGTTCGGCGACTTCGTCCGGTTCGATCAGCCGCTTGATCGCCGCCTTGGCGAGCATGATCTCGGTGACGACCTCGGCTTCGGCGATCCCGTGCGCCCGGGCCTGGTCGGCGATCTGCCCCTCGACCAGCGGCGTACGCACGTAGGCCGGGTTGATGCAGTTGGAGGTGACCCCGTGCGGGGCTCCTTCGAGCGCGGCGACCTTGCTCAGCCCCTCCAGACCATGTTTCGCGGCGACATACGCGGCTTTGAACGGCGACGCACGCAACCCGTGAACGGAGGAGATGTTGACGATCCGGCCCCAGCCCTGCGCGTACATGTGCGGCAGGGCCCGCCGGACCAGCAGGAACGGCGCGACGAGCATGACCTGTTCGATGTACGCGAACCGGTCGGGCGGGAACTCCTCCAGCGGCGCGACGTGCTGCAGGCCGGCGTTGTTCACCACGACGTCCAGTTCGGCCGGGACCGCGTCGGGCGCGGCGGGGTCGGCGAGGTCGACCACGATGGCGGTGCCGTTCGTCTCGGCGGCGACCTTGCCCGCCGCCTCGGGGTCGCGATCGACCACGAGCACATGGGCCCCGGCGGCGGCGAGCCGGCGGGCGCACGCCCGCCCGATGCCACTGCCCGCCCCGGTGACCAGCGCGGTCTTGCCCGACAGGTCCAGGCCCACGGTTTCCCCGATCGTCATGCGCAGAAATTACGAGCGTGCGACCTGGCAACACATGTGTCCGCGCCACACACTCCTCACCTGGTTCGTGTGCGGCGGCGCGTGCTTGCGGGCGCGGGAGCTTTCGCGGGCCGGGCTTTCGCGGGCCGGGCTCTCGCGGGGGCGGGCTCTCGCGGGGGCGGGCTCTCGCGGGCCGGGCATTCGCGTTATCCCGGATAGTGCGGCCTTCCGGGCGAGGAATAGCCGCGTTATCCCGGATAACGCGCGCCGCCGAGCGGAGCGAACGCGCGGCGGGGACGGCTGATCATGCGGCGTGCCGTGCGAACACTGTCGGGGCCGGACGATAGGGTGTCGTACACGTGTGCGGGGAGGGGTGAAGTCGGTTGCGCGTGCTGGGAGTCGACCCCGGGCTCACCCGCTGCGGCGTCGGCGTGGTCGAGGGAGTCCCCGGGCGTCCGTGCACGCCGATCGCGTACGAGGTGGTGCAGAGCGACCCGGACGAGGAGCTGGCCCACCGGCTGTTGCGTTTGGACGATCGGCTGACCGAGCTGATCGCGTTGCATCAGCCGGACGGCGTGGCCGTGGAGCGCGTCTTCAGCCAGCACAACGTGCGCACGGTGATGGGCACCGCGCAGGCGGGCGCGGTCGCGATCCTCGCGGCGGCGCGTGCCGGGCTGCCGGTGGCGCTCTACACTCCCAGCGAGGTCAAGGCGGCGGTGACCGGTTCGGGCACGGCCGACAAGGCTCAGGTCACCGCGATGGTCACCCGCCTGCTGCGGCTCGACGCTCCGCCCAGGCCGGCGGACGCGGCCGACGCGCTGGCCCTGGCGATCTGCCACGTGTGGCGTGGCGGGACGCGGGACAAGGTGGCGGCGGCGTTGCAGCAGTATCGGAGGGGTCGATGATCGCGAGCGTGGCGGGCAGGGTCGCCTGGGTCGGCGCGGACACCACTGTGGTCGAGGTCGGCGGGGTCGGCCTGGCCGTGCACTGCACGCCCAACACGCTGGCCACCCTGCGGGTCGGCCATGACGCGCGGCTGTCCACGACGCTCATCGTCCGCGAGGACGCGCTCACCCTCTACGGCTTCGTCGACGACGAGGAGCGGGAGATCTTCGAGCTCCTGCAGACGGTGGGTGGGGTCGGCCCGCGGGTCGCCCAAGCCGTGCTGTCGGTCCATTCCCCTTATTCAGTACGCGTGGCGATCGCGCACGGCGAGGTCGGCGTGTTGACCAAGGTGCCCGGGATCGGCAAGAAGGGCGCCGAGCGGATCATCCTCGAACTGCGCGACAAGGTCGGCCCGGTCGACGCGGCCGCCTCCGTGAAGGGCGTGCCCCGGCAGATGCCCTGGCAGGAGCAGGTACGCCAGGGTCTGGTCGGGCTGGGCTGGACGGCGAGTCAGGCGGATCAGGCGATCGGCACCGTCGCGTCCGGCCTCGACGACGGGCCGACGCCGCCGGTGCCCGTCCTGCTGAAGCAGGCGATCAAGCTGCTGGGTAGGGCCCGGTGAGCGAATCCGTCGTCAGCGCGGTCGCCTCGCCGGAGGAGCGTGACGCCGAGGCGACCGTCCGGCCGAAGCGCCTCAGCGAGTTCATCGCCCAGGAGCGCGTACGCGAGCAGCTGGAAGTTCTGCTGCACAGTGCGCTGCGCCGGGGCTCGCCGCCGGATCACATCCTGTTCTCCGGCTCGCCGGGGCTCGGCAAGACGACGCTGGCCATGATCGTCGCCGCCGAGCTGGGCGGTGGACTGCGGATGACCAGCGGCCCGGCCATCGAGCGCTCCGGCGACCTGGCCGCGATCCTGACCAGCCTCGCCGCCGGTGACGTGCTGTTCATCGACGAGATCCACCGCATCGCGAAGCCGGCCGAGGAACTGCTCTACTCGGCGATGGAGGACTTCCGGGTCGACGTCATCGTCGGCAAGGGACCGGGCGCGACCGCCATTCCGCTGGACGTGGAGCCGTTCACCCTGGTCGGGGCGACCACCCGGGCCGGGCTGCTCACCGGGCCGATGCGCGACCGGTTCGGCTTCGTCGGGCACCTCGAGTTCTACACCGGCACGGAGCTGACGGCGTTGCTGCACCGATCGGCCCAGATCCTCGGCGTACCGGTGACCGGCGAGGGCGTCGAGGAGATCGCGGGGCGGTCGCGGGGGACACCCCGGATCGCCAACCGGCTGCTGCGGCGCGTACGCGACTATGCCGAGCTGCGGGCCGACGGCGTGGTCACGCTGGACGCGGCCAAGGCCGCGCTGCGCGTCTACGACGTCGACGACCTCGGGCTGGACCGGCTGGACAAGGCGGTGCTGGCGGCGCTGGTCGAGACGTTCGGCGGGGGACCGGTCGGGCTGTCGACGCTGGCCGTCGCGGTGGGGGAGCAGCCGGAGACCGTCGCCGAGGTCTGTGAGCCCTTTCTCGTCCGGGCCGGCCTGCTCGCGCGTACGCCCCGGGGCCGGGTGGCGACCCCGGCCGCCTGGCAGCACCTCGGCCGCACGCCGCCGAACCACGTGTTTCCGGGGCAGACGGGCACGCAACTCCCGGGACAAACGGCCGGGAATGGTATGTTTTCCGGCGGCGCCGCCGGGGCGCCGGATCTGTTCAGCACTGCGGACGAAGCCGAATAAGTGCCGTGATCGTAATGTGATCGCCACGGGGGGTGTGGCGATCGGCGGTCCAGCGACTAGACTTCGCGCGGTCCGAACGGACATTCTTCGCCTGCCCCGGAACTCGGGGTGGGCTGAAACGGAAGGTCAGAAACCGTGTTCTACGCGGCAGGCAATTCGGGCGGCAGTGCGCTGCCGACGCTGCTTTTCTTCGGCCTCATGGCCGCCCTGATGTACTTCATGATCATCCGCCCGCAGAGCAAGCGGCGCAAGGAGGCCATGGAGCTGCAGCGCAACGTCGCCGTCGGCGACGAGGTGGTGACCGTCGTGGGTCTCCACGCCACCGTCGCGGGCATCGACGACGAGAACAACACCGTGCTGCTGGAGATCGCGCCGGGCGTCAACGCGACCTACGAGCGGGCCGCCATCGGCCGGGTGATCAAGGCCCCGACCGCCGAGGAGACCGCCGCGCCGGAGGCCGCCGACGAGACGCCGCAGGTCATCGAGCAGGGCCGCTAGTCCTTAGCCCCACCCCGGCGTCGCTGATCCGGCGCCGGGTCCACCCTCCCCACCCGTTCCCCATGCAAGGAGACCCGAGGCCGTGGCACCACCTCAAGGACAGATGAAGCCAGGACGGCAGCTAGCCGTTCTCGCCGGTCTCTTCGTCGTCCTCTATCTGCTTGTCTTCTTCACCTCCGGCGCCAGTGGCAGCTTCACCGATCGCCTGCACCCGCGGCTCGGGCTGGACCTGGTCGGCGGCATGCGGATGACCCTGGTCGCCCAGGGCAAGACGCCGTCCGCCAAGGAGATGGAGCAGGCCCGGCAGATCATCGAGGACCGGGTGAACGGTACGGGTGTCGCCGAGGCCGAGGTCGTCACCGAGAGCGACCGCAACATCGTGGTCTCCATCCCGGGCAGCAACACCGCCGACCTCGAGGACGTCGGCCAGCCCGCGCAGATGTTCTTCCGCAAGGTCCTCAACTCGGTGGACGACACCAGCGGCGCCCTCGCGGCGGCCACGGCCAGCCCGAGCCCGTCGGCCTCCACTTCGGCCTCGCCGAAGCCGTCCAGCTCGACCTCCGCTTCGCCGAAGCCGTCGACCAGCGCCTCCACCGGTGGCCAGGGCGGCGGTGCGGCCGCGAGTGCCACGCCGAGCGCGTCGGCCTCCACGTCTCCTTCCGCGGCGGCCAGCCCGACGCCCAGCGCCAAGGCGCTGACCCAGGAGCAGACCGCGACGCTGGACGAGGTCAAGAAGAAGATCGGCGACACCACCTACAAGGCGGCCGAAGCGTTGACCGCGCCCGTCGACGTGTCCACCGATCCGACCGCGGCGCTCCAGTTCTCGAAGTTCGCCGATCTGACGGCGAACGAGGTCGCGGTGCTCCCGGCGAAGATCCAGTTCAACGTCCCGCAGATCGGCTGCGACAAGCTCGGCAAGCGCCCGGTCGGCTCGATCAGCGACGCCAACGCGCAGGTGGTCGCGTGCGAAGGGTCCAGCAAGCACCTGCTGGACGTCGCCAAGGTCGCCGGCACCGACATCGGCAGCGCGCAGGCTGTGCCGCCGAACGCGCAGCAGGCCGAGTGGGTCGTCAGCCTCAAGTTCAAGGGCGACGGCCAGGACAAGTGGACCAACCTCACCAAGGAGGCGGTCAACAAGACCGGCACCACCTGCGAGGTCAAGGGCAACGAGGGCAACTGCCTCGTCGCCGTGGTCCTCGACAACACCGTGATCTCCGCCCCGGAGATCCGCGAGGTGCTCACGAGCGACTCGACGATCAGCGGCAGCTTCACCTCCGACACCGCCGCCGACCTGGCGAACAAGCTGAACTACGGCGCGCTGCCGGTCACCTTCCAGGCGGAGGAGGCCCAGCACGTCACCGCGACGCTCGGTGCGGCTCAGCTGAAGGCCGGTCTGCTGGCAGCCGGTCTCGGCATGCTGCTGGTCATCATCTACGCGTTCTTCTACTACCGCCTGCTCGGCTCGGTCATCTTCCTCTCGCTGGTCCTGTCCGGTCTGCTCACCTTCGGTGCGCTGGTCTGGCTCGGCCGGACGATGGGCTTCACGCTGACCCTCGCGGGCATGGCCGGTTTCGTGGTCTCCCTAGGTGTCGCGGCCGACTCGTTCGTCATCTACTTCGAACGATTGAAAGACGAGATCCGGGAAGGCAGAGCGCCGCGCAGCGCCGTGCAGCGGGCCTGGGTCCGCGCCCGGCGGACGATCATCACCGCCAACACGGTGACGGTCATGGCCGCGGTGGTCCTGTACCTCTTCTCGGCCGGGGCGGTGAAGGGCTTCGCGTTCGCGCTGGGTCTGTCGACCGTGCTCGACCTGGTGGTGGTGTTCCTCTTCCGGCACCCGATGATGGAGATGTTCGCCCGGACGAAGGCGTTCATGTCGCCGCGTGTCAGCGGTCTCGGCCGGGTCCTGCAACAGGCCAACGAAGACGAGGCCGACCAGCCGCGTCGCTACCGGGCCAAGGAGGCCTGACATGAGCAAGTCGGGACTTGCGACTCGCCTCTACCGCGGTGAGGCCGGCCTCAACATCATCGGCAAGCGGAAGGTCTGGTTCGGCGTCGTCGGCGCGGTCTTCGTGCTCGCCCTGATCAGCTTCTTCACGCTGGGCTTCAAGTCCGGCATCGAGTTCACCGGCGGCACGGAGTTCACCGTGCCGGCCAAGGTCGGCACGATCGAGAGCGTGCAGACCGCGGTCGGCGAACAGATCGTCAAGGTCGACCCCGAGGCGAAGGTCGCCACCAGCCAGCACCTCGGTGGCGGCACGCCGTCGTACAAGATCCGGACCTCGGCGCTGAGCAACGAGCAGGCGAACGAGGTTCGGACGGCGTTGGCCCAGCAGTACAACGTCGGCGTCGACGAGATCTCCAGCAGCGTGGTCTCGGGTGCGTGGGGCAAGCAGGTCACCGAGAAGGCGCTGTTCAGCCTCGCGATCTTCCTCGCCCTCGTGACGATCTTCCTGATCATCCGGTTCGAGTGGCGGATGGCCGTCGCGGCGCTCGCGTCGTTGGCCTTCGACCTGGTGGCGGCGGCCGCGGTCTACTCGCTGGTCGGGTTCGAGGTCACGCCGTCCACCGTGATCGGCTTCCTCACCATCCTGGGCTTCGCGCTCTACGACGTCGTCGTGGTGTTCGACAAGGTCCAGGAGAACACCCGGTCGATCACCGGCAGCAGCACCCAGACATACGCCGAGGCGGCCAACCTCGCCGTCAACCAGACCCTGATGCGGTCGATCAACACCGGTCTGGTGGCTCTGCTGCCCGTCGGCGGTCTGCTGTTCATCGGGGCCGGCCTGCTCGGCGCGGGCACCCTGAAGGACCTCGGCCTGGTGCTGTTCATCGGTATGGGCACCGCGGTGTACTCGTCGATCTTCTTCGCGACGCCGGTCCTGGTGACGCTGAAGGAGTTCGAGCCGAAGATCGCCACGCACACGCAGCGGGTGCTGGCCCGCCGGGCGAGCGGGGCGAGCAAGGCCGCCGCCGGTACGCCGGCCCAGGCCGCCCCGGAGCCGGAGCTGGCCACCACGGGAGGCGGCGGCACCGCCGCGCCGCGTCCGGGCGCGCGTCCGGCCGGTCGCAAGCCCGCCGGTGGCAAGTCCGGTGGCGGTAAGGCCGTCCGCCCCGGTGCGCCCAAGCGCCGCTGACCGCAGTTCCTCGCGAACGCCCACCAGGCCGCTCGGCCCGGTGGGCGTTCGCATGATCATTGCGTCAGCCAAGCTGTTTCCGGCCGCGAAATGCCCGGCTATGCAGCATGGCCGGCGCAACGATCATGGCGTGGAAGGGCCGTAGCCGCTGCTATGGCGGGGAGAGGCACACCCTAGAGTGGAGCGCGTGACGGAGATCGTGGAGCACCGGGGCGACAGCGGCCCCGAGACGGCGGAGCTGGTCGCCGGTGGGGTCGTGAACGTGGCCGACTTCCCGAAGCCGGGGATCCAGTTCAAGGACCTGACGCCGCTGTTCGCCGACGGGGAGCGGTTCCACGCGGTGATCGACGCGATCGTCGAGCACTACACGGACTCCGACGGTCGGCTCACCTTCGACACCGTGGTGGGCGTGGAGGCCCGGGGCTTCGTGATCGCCGCTGCCGTCGCGTACGCCGCCCGCGTGGGTGTGGTGGCTGTCCGGAAGGCCGGAAAGCTGCCCCGGGTGGCTCATTCGGCCGCCTACGACCTCGAGTACGGCCAGGCCGTCCTGGAGGTCTCCGAGGACGCCTTCGTGGCCGGTCAGCGCGTAGTGGTCGTCGACGACGTGCTGGCGACGGGTGGGACCGCCGAGGCGACGGTGGACCTGGTCGAGCGGGCCGGTGGCGAGGTCGTCGGTTTCACGGTGCTCATGGAGCTGGCGTTCCTGGAGGGGCGCAAGCGACTGCCGGGACGGCAAGTGCACGCCCTCTGGACGGTGTGACGCCCGTCGCAGGGATTGCCGAGCGCCGCCCGGGTGTTCTGACCCCTGGAAGTGGCCCGTCCGCTAGGTAAGATGGTCTCCTTGCGAGGGGATCGCCGAATGGCGGCGGGCACCCTGGCGAGGTGTGAGGAGCGGCCTGGTGTCCATGGATCCAGTCGACGCCGTGAGGGCTCCGGAGCAGGGCGGCGAGCAGGACAACGTCGTTCCCCTGCACCGTGCGGGTGCGTCCGGGCGGACGGCGACCGTGCCGCCGGGCGGAGAGGCGCAGAGCGCTCTCGAGCCCGTCGAGGGCGCCCCGGCGACGCAGACGAACCCGTTGAGCCTCAACGGGACTCCGTCAGGTCGGCGCGTGCGCGCCCGCCTGTCGCGGTTCAACGCGCCCTGGCAGTCGACCCTGGTCGCCGAGGAGCTCGCGCCGCTGATCTCCGAGCACCGCAGATGGCATCCGAAGGCTGACATCCGCCTGTTGCAGCAGGCGTACGAGACGGCCGACCGGTGGCACAGCGGGCAGTACCGCAAGTCCGGCGATCCCTACATCACGCACCCGCTGGCGGTCGCCGGGGTGCTCGCTGGGCTGGGCATGGACACCACGACCCTGGTCGCAGCGCTGCTGCACGACACGATCGAGGACACGGCGTACACGCTGGACCAGGTGCGCGCCGACTTCGGCGAGAGCGTCGCGCTGCTGGTCGACGGGGTGACCAAGCTCGACAAGGTCAAGCTCGGGGACGCGGCGAAGGCGGAGACGATCCGCAAGATGGTCGTCGCCACCGCGAAGGACCCCCGCGTCCTGGTCATCAAGCTGGCCGACCGGCTGCACAACATGCGTACCCTCAACTTCCTGCCCGCGCCCAAGCGGGAGCAGAAGGCGAAGGAGACGCTGGAGATCCTGGCGCCGCTGGCGCACCGGCTCGGCATGAACACGATCAAGTGGGAGCTGGAGGATCTCGCCTTCGAGCAGCTCTTCCCGAAGCGCTTCCACGAGATCAAGCGTCTGATCGACGAGCACCAGCCGCAGCGCGAGGCGTTGCTGCGGCAGGTCACCAACAAGGTGCAGGGCGATCTGCGGACGTCGAAGATCAAGGCGGAGGTCACCGGGCGGCCGAAGCACCTCTACTCGGTGTACCAGAAGATGATCGTCCGGGGCCGCGACTTCAACGACATCTACGACCTCGTGGGCGTCCGCATCCTGGTGGAGACGGTGCGCGACTGCTACGCGGCGCTCGGTGTGATCCACGCGAACTGGCAGCCGGTCCCCGGCCGGTTCAAGGACTACATCGCGATGCCGAAGTTCAACATGTACCAGTCGTTGCACACGACGGTCATCGGTCCCACCGGCAAGCCGGTGGAGATGCAGATCCGGACGAACGCGATGCACCGCACCGCGGAGTACGGCATCGCCGCGCACTGGAAGTACAAGGAGAACAAGGCCGCCACGATCGTCGGCCCGCCGGCGCACATCGACGAGATGACCTGGCTGCGGCAGCTGCTGGACTGGCAGCGGGAGGCCAGCGACCCGTCGGAGTTCCTGGACGCGCTGCGGTTCGACTTGTCGAGCCAGGAGGTCTACGTCTTCACGCCGAAGGGCGACGTGCGGGCGCTGCCGGTCGGGTCGACCCCGGTCGACTTCGCGTACGCGGTGCACACCGACGTCGGCCACCGGTGCATCGGCGCCCGGGTCAACAGCAAGCTGGTGCCGCTGGAGTCGGTGCTGTCCAACGGCGACGTGGTGGAGATCTTCACCTCGAAGTCGGAGACGGCCGGCCCGACGCAGGACTGGCTGGGCTTCGTCAAGTCGCCGCGGGCGCGGACGAAGATCCGGCAGTACTTCAAGAAGGAGCGCCGGGACGAGGCGATCGAGCAGGGCAAGGAGCAGCTCAACCGGTCGCTGCGCCGGGAGGGCCTGCCGCTGAAGCGGATGCTCACCGCCGAGGCCCTGATGGCGATCGCGCGGGAGCTGAACCTGCCGGACGTCGCCTCGTTGTACGCGGCGATCGGTGAGAGTCAGGTCTCCGCGCAGTCCATCGTGTCGCGTCTGGTCACCTCCTACGGCGGGGAAGAGGGCTCGATCGAGGACATGGCCGAGCAGGCCGTGCCCACGCGCCCGTCGCGTACGCGTCAGTCCAGTCAGGACCCGGGCGTGGTGGTGGTCGGTGTCAGCGACGTCTGGATCAAGCTGGCCCGCTGCTGCACCCCGGTGCCTGGTGACGACGTCTTCGGTTTCGTCACCCGGTCCGGCGGAGTTTCGGTGCACCGCAACGACTGCGCCAACGCCGAGGATCTGCAGGCCCAGCCGGAGCGGATCGTCCAGGTCACCTGGAAGCCGCGGGCGGGATCGACGTTCTTGGTCGCGATCCAGGTGGAGGCGCTGGACCGGCAGCGGTTGCTCGCCGACGTCACCAAGGCGCTGTCGGAGGAGCGAGTCAACATCCTGTCCGCCGTCGTCACGACCACCCGGGACCGGGTGGCGGTCAGCCGGTTCAGTTTCGAGATGGCCGACCCGAAGCACCTGGGGCACCTGCTGAACGCCGTCCGCAAGGTCGACGGGGTCTTCGACGCGTACCGGGTCACCTCGGGCGCCTGATCCGTCTCAGCACAGCGAAAGGGCCGCCCTCCGTGAGGAGGGCGGCCCTTTCGCTGAGTGTCAGGAGGCCTGGACCGCGCCGACCGTCGCCGACGTGATCTTCACTTCCAGCTTCGGCTTGCCGTCGCCGGCCGCCGTCTTGCCGTCCTCGCCGACGGCGCCGGCCTTGATCACCTTGTCCAGCACGTCGAGGCCGGTGACGATCTTGCCGAGCACGGTGTAGTCGGCGGTCAGGCCCTGCGTCGTCTGCCCGTCCGACAGTGGGATGTCGGCGTCGACGAGGAAGAACTGACTACCGGTCGAGCTCGGGCTCTGCGTCTTGGCCATCGCCACGACACCCCGCTCGTACGCCGGGTTCTGGCCGGTGGGGAGGTTCTCCTCGGCGTACTTGAAGGTCGGCCCGCCGGAGCCGGTGGCGCTCGGGTCGCCGCACTGGAGGATCTTGAAGCCCTCGGTCACCATCCGGTGGCACTTGGTGTTGTCGTAGAACTTCTTGTCGGTCAGGTACGCGATCGCGGCCGAGGTGCAGGGCGCGTCGGTCACGTTCATCTCGATCTCGATCTTGCCCTGAGTCGTGTTCAGCGTGAGCAGCTGCTTGCCCGACTTCGGAACGTCGGTCGCCGGCATGCCGACGTCCTTGAGGTTCGGGTTCGACGCCGTGTCGGCGTCCGGCAGCCACTGGCAGCCCGACGGCGCCGCGGCGGGGGTGTCGGTCTTCTTGTCCTTGCCCAGCACGCTGACGCCCAGCCAGGTGCCGCCGCCGATGAGGATCAGCACCGCCAGACCCGCTCCGATGTACGCGTTGCGCTGCCGGCGCTTGCGCGCTCCCTCGGCGCGGGTGGTCATCTCGCGCTCCAGCCGGGCGCGGGCCGCCGCGCGCTGGCGCTCCCTCGTGGACGTCATGGGGCTTTCCTCCGTGCGGGTCGGGTGGATTCTCGCTGGTTAAAGGCTAGCTGGCGGACGCGGAGGGCGACGCGGAGGCGGTCGGCGCCGCCGATCCGCTCGGCGCGGCCGAACCGGTGGGTTCGGTGGTCGGCTGGGTGTCGGTCACCGTCAACGTCTGGATCTTGACGTCGGTCTTCGGCTTCACGTCGGCGCCGGAGTCGTTGGCGACGGTCCCGGCCTTGGCGATCCCCTCGATCACGTTCAGCCCGGAGCTGACCTGGCCGACCACGGAGTAGTTGTGCACCGCGGAGTCGACCGTCGAGTCCTTGTAGAAGATCCGGAACTGGCTGCCGCTGACGGCCGGCTCCATGACGACGGTCCCGGCCTGGTAGAAGCGCAGGGTGCTGGGGGCGGCCGAAGCGCTCGCGGACGGGGCCGCGCTGGCGGTGGCCTCCGGGGCCGGCTGCTCGGAGAAGAACGTGTACGCCACCCCTCCGGTGCCCTTGCCGGACGGGTCGCCGCAGGCGAGGGCGTATCCCTCGGCGTCGGTGTGGGTCAGCGCGTGGCAGGCGGTGCCGTTGAAGAAGTTCTGGTCGGCGAGGTAGCGCAGGCTGGCCGCGCCGCAGGTGGCTCCGGCCCGGTCGAGCGTCGCCGTGACGGTGCCCGTGCCCAGCGCGAGGTTCATCGTGGCGTTGCCGGTGTCCGGCAGCCCGGACGTCGTCGGGACGCCCTTGTCCGCCAGATCCGGGTTGGCGGAGGTGTCCTGCTTGGTCCACTCGCACTGGGTCTGCGCGGTGGGCGTCTTGTCCTTGTCGAACGCGCCCAGCAACCAGGCCGTTCCGACGCCGACGAGGAGTACGGCGAGACCCACGGCGACCCCGGCCCGGACCTGCCGGCCTCGCCGCTGCGACTCGGCTTGGCGGGCGAGTTGCCGGTTGAGCTTGGCGCGGGCCAGTTTCCGCGCACGGGTCTTGCTGGAAGCCACGAGAGCTCCCCTCCCTGTCTCTACGCCGTAATTCCGGGGTGGACCAATTTCAGGGTGAATCAGCCGTTTCGTACCGGAGTGTGCCACGCCACGTCCCGGACGGTCCGTGCGAGTGTACGGAAAGTCGCTGTGTCGTGCCAGATAGGCTCTGGACAAACGGCTGAGTGTAGAGAGGTGGGCCACGTGCTCGTCGCGGGTTTCCCGTCGGACGTCTTCGGCACCAACTGCTACGTCGTGGCTCCTGGGCCCGGCGAGGAGTGCGTCGTCATCGACCCGGGCATCGGCGTGGCCGCCCGGCTCGACGATCTTCTCGCCGAGCATCGGCTGCGCCCGGTGGCGGTCCTGCTGACCCACGGGCACCTCGACCACACCTTCTCCGTGACCCCGGTCTGCGGCGCGAAGGGCGTTCCGGCGTACCTGCACCCGGACGACCGCTACATGCTCGAGGACCCGGGCAAGGCCTTGAGTTCGATGGACGTGAACAAGCTGCTCGGCGGCCTGCCCTGGAGCGAACCCGACGACGTCGCCGAACTGGCCGACGGCCAGCTGCTCAAGATCGCCGGCTTGGAGCTCGCCGTCGACCACGCACCGGGCCATACCGGCGGGTCGGTGATGTTCCGGAGTCAGAGTGCGGACGAACCCGTGTGCTTCAGCGGTGACGTCCTGTTCGCCGGCTCGATCGGACGCACCGACCTGCCGGGCGGCAGCATGGAGCAGATGTGGGCGAGCCTGCGGGACAAGGTCCTGCCGCTCGACGACACCACAGTCGTGCTGCCCGGCCACGGTCCCGCCACGACCATCGGCCGCGAGCGCGCCACCAATCCCTACCTCCGGGATGCCGGTCTGCGTCGGCCCCCGCTCGATCCGGCGTCAGCCGGGAGGGCGGCGGCCCGACCCGACGGGCTCAGCGCGCCGAAACGCGGCTTCTAAGACTTCGACAGGAGCTTTGCGAGAAATGAGCAAGATCATGCCGTTGTCCGGCTTCCCCGAGTGGTCGCCGGCCAACCGAGTCGTCGAGCAGTACTTCCTGGACCGCATCCGGCGCGTCTTCGAGCTGCACGGCTTCGCCTCGATCGAGACCCGGGCGGTCGAGCCGCTCGACACGCTGCTCAGCAAGGGTGAGACCTCCAAGGAGGTCTACCTGCTGCGCCGCCTGCAGGCGGAGGCGGAGGAGCCCCGTGGGGCCGGTGACGCCCAGCTCGGCCTGCACTTCGACCTGACCGTTCCGTTCGCCCGGTACGTGCTGGAGAACGCCGGCAAGCTGCAGTTCCCGTTCCGGCGCTACCAGATCCAGAAGGTCTGGCGTGGCGAGCGGCCGCAGGAGGGCCGGTACCGCGAGTTCTACCAATGCGACATCGACATCGTCGACCGGGACACCCTGCCGGCCCACTACGAGGCCGAGATCCCGCTGGTGATCGGGGACGTCTTCGCCGAACTGCCGCTGCCCAAGGCGACCATCCAGGTCAACAACCGCAAGATCCTGGAGGGCTTCTACCGCGGGCTCGGCCTGGCCGACCCGATGGAGACCATGCGGATCGTCGACAAGCTCGACAAGATCGGGCCGAAGGGTGTACTGGCGGAGCTGGTCGCCGGGGGCGTGAGCGAGGCGCAGGCGAACGCCTGCCTCGCGCTGGCCGAGATCTCCGCCGAGGACGGCTCGTTCGCCGAGCAGGTGGCCAAGCTCGGGGTCACCGATCCGCTGCTCGACGAGGGCCTCGCCGAACTGGTCGCGGTGGTCGAGACGGCCGCCGCGCACGCGCCCGGCCTGTGCCGGGCCGAGCTGAAGATCGCCCGTGGTCTCGACTACTACACCGGCACGGTCTACGAGACCCAGCTGGCGGGCTACGAGCGCTTCGGCTCGGTCTGCTCCGGCGGCCGCTACGACAACCTGGCCAGCTCCGGCGACGACCGCTATCCCGGCGTGGGCATCTCGATCGGGCTGTCCCGGCTGCTCGGCGTCCTGTTCGGACAGAACGCGCTGACCGCTTCGCGTGGCGTACCGACCTGCGTCCTGATCGCGCTGACCGCGGAGGAGGACCGGGCCGCGGCCATGCGGACCGCGGCCTCGCTGCGGGCCCGCGGTCTCGCGGTGGAGGTGTCGCCGTCCGCGGCCAAGTTCGGCAAGCAGATCCGGTACGCCGAACGGCGTGGCATCCCGTTCGTCTGGTTCAGCGGGCCGGACGGCGACTCCGTGAAGGACATTCGGTCCGGAGACCAGGCCGCAGCCGACGCGCTGACCTGGAACCCGCCCGCAGAGGATCGGTATCCGACGGTTTCCGGACCGATCGTATGACGGGAGACCACTTACAATAAAGAAACCTAAAGATTAGTCTGCCTTCCATGGCAGACCAGGTTCGTATCTGGGCGGACGGGGTGCTTCAGCCCGGGTTCGTCGGTGTGACGCCGCCGGAGTGGCTGAGGCGGCGGCTGGACGAGGGTCTCGGCGGTGTGGCGCTGTTCGGGCGCAACATCGTCGACCTCGACCAGCTCGCCGCCCTCAGCGCCGCGTTGCGCGCACACAATCCCGCCGTGGTGATCGCCCTCGACGAGGAGTCCGGCGACGTCACGCGAATAGAGATCGGCAGCGGCAGCACGCGGCCCGGCAATCACGCGCTCGGCGCGGCCGACGACCCGGAGCTGACGGCGTCGGTCGCGGCCGACATCGGCGACCAGCTCGCCGCGGCCGGGATCACGCTGAACTACGCGCCCACGGCGGACGTCAACAACAATCCGGACAACCCCGTGATCGGGGTGCGCTCGTTCGGCGCCGACCCGGATCTGGTCTCCCGGCACACCGCCGCCTGGGTACGCGGACTGCAGTCCAGCGGCGTGGCAGCGTGTGCGAAGCACTTTCCCGGGCACGGGGACACCGATGTGGACTCCCACCACGGCCTGCCGATCGTGCACGCCGATCGCGAGCGGCTGGCTCGCCTGGAACTGGCCCCCTTTCGGGCCGCGATCGAGGCCGGTACGCAGTCGATCATGACGGCGCACGTCCTGCTCCCGGCCCTGGACCCGGCGGTTCCCGCTACCTTGAGCGCGCCCGTGATGGACCTGCTTCGCACCGAGCTGGGCTTCACGGGTCTCGTGGTCACCGACGGCATCGAGATGGCGCCGATCAACGCGCAGTACGGGCTGGCCGGGGCCGTCGTGCGTGCGATCGCGGCCGGGGTCGACGCCGTCTGTGTGGGCGGCGAAACGGCCGACGAGGCGACCGCGATCCTGCTGCGGGACGCCCTCGTGCAGGCCGTCCACGATGGAACGCTCACCGAGGAGCGGCTGGCCGAAGCCGCTGGACGAGTCGCGGCCCTCGCCTCGTGGTCGGCCGCGCGGGCGACCGTGCGCCAGGAAGCCGCCGCCCGGTGGCACGCGGGTGGCGGCCGGCCGGGTCTGGAGGCAGCCCGCCGCGCCGTACGCACGTGGCGGGCGCCGTCGGCGGAGCCGCTGATGAAGCCGGCTCACGTCGTGGAGTTCACCACCTCGGTCAACCTCGCGGTCGACGCCGCCACGCCGTGGGGTGTCGGGGGGCCGCTCGCCGAGATCCTGCCGGGGACCACAGTGGAGCGTCTGGACGCGGCCGCGGCCCGTAACGGTGGCCTTCCGGCGGCGTTGCAGGCGGCCTCCGGGCGCCCCCTGGTCCTGGTCGTACGCGACGCGCACCGCCACGACTGGCTGTCGACCGCACTGCGTACGGCGCTGGCCGAGCGGCCGGACGCCTACGTCGTCGAGATGGGCGTACCGGGCGGCGAACCGGTGGGTTCCATGCACGTGGCGACCTTCGGATCGGCCCCGGTGTGCGGGCGGGCGGCGGCGGAGGTGCTGACCGGCGCCCGCTGACCGACCGCTCCTCCCGTTTTCGTTGGGGCGCCCTGTCGGACGCTTCCCGGCGGGCGCTTCCCGTTGGGCGCTTCCCGTTGGGCGCTTCCCGTTGGGCGCTTCCCGTTGGGCGTTGGATCAGGGTTCCGCGTCGAATCTTGGGGCAAGATTCGACCGGGAACCCTGATCCAACGCCCGGCCGCGCGTCCGGATGGGGCGGTCCGCGCGCGACGCGGCGCGGCTGGATGGAAGAATGACGAGGCAGCTGTTGAAGCCCGTGAAGGAGTCACCGTGATCCGCACCCACAACGCCGGCACCTTGCGCCCGACGCACGTCGGTGAGGTGGTGACGCTCGCGGGCTGGGTGGCCCGGCGCCGTGATCACGGCGGGGTGACCTTCATCGACCTGCGCGACGACTCCGGCATCGCCCAGGTCGTGCTCCGCCCCGGCGAAGCCGGGTCGGACCAGCAGCACAGCCGTGAAAGCGACCAGGCGCACGCCCTGCGGAACGAGTTCTGCGTCAAGGTCACCGGAACCGTGGCCGAGCGGCCCGCCGGCAACGAAAATCCTGAGCTTCCCACCGGCGCGATCGAGGTCATCGTCAGCGACCTGGAGGTGCTGTCGACCGCCGCGCCGCTGCCGTTCCCGATCGACGACCACGTCGAGGCCAACGACGACATCCGGATCCGGCACCGCTACCTCGACCTGCGGCGGCCGGGCCCGGCGAAGGCGATGAAGCTGCGGTCGCGGGCCAACCAGATTGCCCGCGAGATCCTGCACGCGCGCGACTTCCACGAGATCGAGACGCCGACGCTGACCCGGTCGACCCCCGAGGGCGCCCGCGACTTCCTGGTCCCGGTACGCCTGCAGCCCGGTTCCTGGTACGCGCTGCCGCAGTCCCCGCAGCTGTTCAAGCAGCTGCTGATGGTGGCCGGGATGGAGCGCTACTACCAGATCGCCCGGTGCTACCGCGACGAGGACTTCCGGGCCGACCGGCAGCCCGAGTTCACCCAGCTCGACATCGAGATGTCGTTCGTGACCCAGGACGACGTCATCGAGCTCGCCGAGGCGGTGGTGCGGAACCTCTGGAGCGAGCTGGCCGGGTACGACATTCCCACGCCCATCCGGCGTATCCCGTTCGGCGAGGCGATGGACCGCTACGGCTCGGACAAGCCCGACCTGCGGTTCGGCAGCGAGCTGACCGATCTCAGCGGCTACTTCGCGGGCACCGAATTCCGGGTGTTCCAGGCGGCGTACGTGGGCGCGGTCGTCATGCCGGGCGGGGCGAGCCAGACGCGCAAGGAACTCGACGGCTGGCAGGACTGGGCCAAGTCCCGCGGCGCCAAGGGCTTGGCGTACCTGCTGTTCGACGCCGAGACCGGTGAGCCGAAGGGCCCGGTCGCCAAGAACCTGTCCGAGGCACACCTGGCCGGGCTGGCCGACGCCGTCGGCGCGAAGCCGGGCGACGCGGTGTTCTTCGGCGCCGGCGAGAAGCGGCGTACGCAGGAACTGCTGGGCGCGGCCCGGCTGGAGATCGGCAAGCGGGCCAACCTGATCGACCCGGCCGCGTGGGCGTTCTGCTGGATCGTCGACGCGCCGATGTTCGAGCCGGTCTACGACGAGAAGGACGACACGAAGCAGATCGGCTGGACGGCGCTGCACCACCCGTTCACCTCGCCGAACGCGGAGTGGATCGACAAGTTCGACAACGACCCCGAGCACGCGCTGGCCTACGCGTACGACATCGTGTGCAACGGCAACGAGATCGGCGGCGGCTCGATCCGTATCCACCGCGGCGACGTGCAGGAGCGGGTGTTCACTTTGCTCGGCATCTCCGAGCAGGAGCAGCGCGACAAGTTCGGCTTCCTGCTCGACGCGTTCGCCTACGGCCCGCCGCCGCACGGCGGCATCGCGCTGGGCTGGGACCGCGTCTGCATGCTGCTCGCGGGCGCGGACTCGATCCGCGAGGTCATCGCGTTCCCCAAGACCGGCAACGGCTACGACCCGTTGACCGGCGCGCCCACACCCATCACCGCCCAGCAGCGGGCCGAGGCCGGTGTGGACGCGAAGCCCAAGGCCGCGTGAAGCTGCTCGTCATCGGGGCGTCGGGCCACCTCGGCAGCGAGGTGGCCCGGCTCGCGCTGGCCGCGGGGGCCGAGGTCACCGGCACCCACGCTCGTCCGGCACCGCCCCATGAGCTGCACGGCTGGTCGCGGCTCGACGTTCGCGACCCGTTCGCGGTCCACACTCTCGTCCAGCTGGTACGCCCGGACGCCGTGATCAACACGTGCTACGACCGCTGGTCGTGGGGGCCGACGGCGACGGGCGCCGCCCACGTCGCGACGGCGTCCGCCGCGGTCGGGGCGCGCCTGGTGCACGTGTCCAGCGACGCGCTGCACGCCGGGCGGCCGGAGGCGTACACCGAGGACGACGACCCGAGCCCGATCACGTCGTACGGCGCGGCGAAGGCGGCGGCCGAGACGGCGGTCGCGGCGATCGACCCGTCGGCGGCGATCGTGCGTACCTCGCTGATCCTGGGGGACGAGACGTCGCCGCAGGTCCGGTTGGCGCTGGACCTGATCCACGGGCGGTCCGAGGGCCGGCTGTTCACCGATCAGGTGCGCTGCCCGGTCGACGGCGCGGAGTTGGCGGCGGCATTGCTGGAGCTGGTCGGCAACGACTACGCCGGTGTGCTCAACGTCGCGGGGCCGCAGGCGGTGAGCCGGGCGCAGCTCGGCAAGCTGATCGCGCTGCGCCACGGGCTGTCCCCGCGCCTGGTGCCGACAGGCAAGGCCACGCGGGTGCCCAACGCCGGGCCGTTGGACGTCAAGCTCGACTCGTCGCGCGCGGCGACCCTGCTCAAGGTCCAGATCCGGCCGGTCTCCGAGGTGCTCGCCGGATAACCGGGGGCTACCGGTGTTCCATGACGAGCACGGCCCAGGTGCCCGGTTCGAGGGCCTCGTAGCCGTGGTCGGCGTCGCCGGGGAACGACGCGTAGTCGCCCGGTCCGAGGTCGACCAGGCTCCCCTCCGGCCCGGTACGCATCCGGCCCCCGCACACCACCATGTGTTCGACGGTCCCCGGGATGTGCGCCTCGGCGTGCCGTTCCGCGCCGGGCTCGACGTGCAGGACGTAGATGTCCCGGGTCACGTGGCGGGGGCCGGAGCTGAGTAGGGTGCCGGTGAAGTCGGCCTGGCTGCTCGGGTACGCCACCCCTTCGCCGCGCCGCACGACGCGTACGCCGGTGGGGCCGGGTTCGATGAGCCGGCTGAACGGCACCTCCAACGCCACCGCCAGTGACCAGAGCGTCTCCACACTCGGGTTGCCCTGCCCCGACTCCAGTTGGGAGAGGGTCGACTTGGCGACTCCGGCTCGTTTGGCGACCTCGCTGAGGCTGAGGCCGAGCCGGTCCCGTTCGCGCCGGAGCGCGGCGGCGATGACGTCGAGCGGTGGCCCGTCGGTCATGTTCGCTCCATAGGTCATAGCGTTCGATTTGACGAACACCGGGTTCGTGTTCGATATTCTAAACATGCGTACGCCAGATCGAACGCCACTCGATCGCGGCCTGCTCCGGGACGCGCTCGCGATCGGGACGGCCTCCGCGATGATCGGCATCTCCTTCGGCGCGATCAGCGTCGCCCAGGGGATGCCGAAGTGGCTGCCCACCGCGATGTCACTACTGATCTTCGCGGGCGGGTCGCAGTTCCTCGCCGTCGGCATGCTCGCCGCCGGAAACCCCGTCGCCGCGATCCTCGGCGGCCTGCTCGTCAACGTCCGCCACCTGCCGTTCGGCCTGGCGATCGGCGGCGCGCTCGGCGATCGGCTGCCGCTGAAACTGCTCGGCGCCCACGTGCTGATCGACGAGAACACGGCGTTCGCCCTGGCGCAGGACGAGGAGCATCGGCGGCGACAGGCGTACTGGCTGGTCGGCGGCATCCTCTTCGTCACCTGGAACCTCGGCGTGGCGGCCGGAGTCGTGGTCGGCGGCGCAGTCGGCGATCCGGCCACCTACGGACTCGACGCGGCGTTCCCGGCCGGCCTGCTTGCCCTGATCCTGCCCGCGATGCGGGACCGGACGACCCGGACGTCGGCCGCCATCGGAGCGGTCATCGCGGTCGCGGCGACTCCACTGCTTCCGGCCGGGCTCCCCGTGCTCGCCGCGCTGCTGGGAGTCGGTGCGGGCGTCGTCCGCCGCTTCTCGCTGCAGGGGGCGTCGGAATGAAGTACGTCGTGGTTCTCCTGGCGCTGGCCGCGGGCACGTACGCCATCCGCCTGTCCGGCGTCCTGCTCCGTGGCCGGCTCACCCTCCCGGACTGGCTACGCGACCTCCTGCCGGTGGCGGCGACGACACTGCTGGCCGCGTTGGTGGCGACCGCCGTGTTCACCGACGCCGGGCACCTCGCGCTCGGGATCGCCCGACCGGCGGGAGTGGCCGTCGGCGCGGTCCTGGCCTGGCGGCGTATGCCGTTCGCCGTGGTGGTCGTCGCGGCCGCCGCCACCGCCGCCCTCCTCCGCCTGGCCGGCCTCCCCTGACCGCCCGAACCCGCCTCCCCTGACCGCCGCCGCCTCATGACTTAGCGCTGGATCAGGGATCCGGGTCGAATCTTGGACCAAGATTCGACCGAGATCCCTGATCCAGCGCCAACGGGGGCGGCGGTGCCGGGCGGGGCGGCTCACGGTGGCGGTCGCCAGGGGTTACCGTGCGCATTGTGGAGACTGACATCCTCGTCGTGGTGACCACGACGGACTCCGCGGACGCCGCGCACGAACTCGCCCGGTCCGCGGTCGGCGCGCGGCTGGCCGCGTGCGCCCAGGTTCACGGGCCGATCACCAGCGTGTACTGGTGGAACGGCGGGGTGGACGAGGCCCGGGAGTGGCGCGTCGAGTTCAAGACGACCGCCGACCGGGGGCCGGAGCTCAGCGACCACCTGCGCGGCATGCACAGCTACGACGTGCCGGAGATCGTCTGCCTGCCCGTCGTCGACGGGGCCGCGTCCTACCTGGCCTGGATCCGCGACTCGACCCGCCCGGCGAAGTAGTCCAGCAGGCGGCGGTCCCGGGATTGTTCGGCCACGAGCGGGGTGCCACGAAAGCGGTCGCCCGTTCGGTCCGCCGGACGACGTCGCGCTGATCGTTCACGCGGTCGCGCCCGGTCAGGAACTCGCAGAACGGGCACGTGTATCCAGGCGGTTCGTGGCTCCATTCCGGCATCGGAACAGCTTAGCCACAAGGCGTTGCGGCGGTGTCCGTACATAGTGGACGGCTCCGGGTCTGCATGCGGCCCGGAGCCGTAACAGAAATCGTAACCCTCAATACGCAGCGTGGTCCAGAGGGCTGAGCTGCCATGAGTGAGGAACTGTCACGCGTACATGAGATGGAGCAGCATGCCCTGCTCGGCGTGGGCGAGATTGTGGCAGTGGTTCGCCCACATGCCGGGATTGTCGGCCTTGAAGGTCACCTCCCACACCTCACCGGGGCGTACGTCGAAGGAGTCGAGCCACAGCGGACTCCCGGTCGCGGCCTTTCCGTTGCGGGACAACACGAGCACATGGTGGCCGTGCAGATGCCACGGATGCACCACCAGCGACCGGTTCACGATCGTGAACTTGACGGTGTCGCCCAGGTGGACGACCTGCGGCGGGATGTCCGGGTCGGCCGCGCCGTTGACGGTGTGGGCGTACCGGGGGAGCAGGCCGCGCAGGTCCAGGCCGCGGTCGAGGACGAGGGTGAACTCCTTGTCGTAGCGGGTCCAGGGTGGGGCGGCGAAAGCGCCGTAGCTCAGCGGATCCAGAACGGGCCAGCCGGAGGTGGCGGCGGCCGTGGCGCCGGTGGCGTAGACGACGCGGTTGTCCACCGACAACGCGATCGGGGTCGCCGGGGCGGTGAACACCAGGTCGTAGCGCCCGCCGGCCGGGATCGAGATCGCGGTGCCGGTCAGGGTCGAGGGCTGCGACAGGTCCATCCCGTCGATCGCCGCCACCTGGAACGAGGTACCGGCCAGGGCGTACCGGTGCGTTGTGCTGTCGGTGTTGATCAGCCGCAGCCGCACCGGCGTCCCGGCCGCGACCGGCTCCTGCACCGGTTCGGGCAGGCTGACGCTCGACAACGTGTGCGCCGCGATCACCCGGTCCACACCGGACGCCGGCGCCGGGCGTACCACGAGCACGCCGTAGAGGCCCATCTTCACGCCGATGTCGGAGACCGCGTGCGTGTGGTACCAGTAGGTCCCGGCTTGATCGGCCCGGAATCGATAGACGAACTCCTGGCCGGGCAGCACCGCGTCCTGCGTGATGCCGGGCACGCCGTCCTGGCTGTTCGGCACGTCGTAGCCGTGCCAATGCAGCGTCACGCCGCGCGCGATGTCCTTGTTGCGCAACGTCACCTCCAGGACGTCGCCGACGGTCGCGGTCAGCTCCGGCCCCGGCACCTGGCCGTCGAACGCCCACGCCGCCACGCGCTGCCCGCTCACGGTCACCGTGGCGGTCGCCGCCGTCAACGTGAATTGTTTTGTCGGCTCGCCTACGCTCGGCGTGGCTCCCTGCTCGTGCTGATGTGGTACGCCTGGAGCAGCGCTCGGCGCGGCGGCCAGCCCGGTGCCGGCCACCAGCGCCACGACCGCCACCGCCAGGGTCGTCCGGGACACCGCCCGGGACGGGCGCGGGCCGAGGAGACGCCAGGAGACCGCGGTCGCGGCGACCACTCCCGCCACCGCCAGCAGGCCCGCTCCCGCCGACGCCGGGTACCCGTGCAGGACCGTCACGAGCAGGGCGCTGCTGTCGGCGTACCCGGCGAAGAGCAGGGCGATCGCCGCGGACCGGATGTCGCCCCGGGCCTTGAGCAGCCGCCAGCCGGCGACGACCACGGCCGTGAGCGACAGCGGGGCGGCGATGAGGATCTTCTCCGCGGCGAACCACCAGCCCGCGCGGGCGAGCATCGTCACCGTGACCGCGCGTGCGACCGTGGCCAGCACAGCGAACGCCGCCAGGGCGAGTGCGACCGGACGGCGCCGGGCGGCCGCCGCGGCGCCGCCGCCCAGCCACCCGGCGGCCGCGAGGACTGCGATCAGGAAGTCGATCGCGATCACGGACCCCGTGCTCATGCGACCACCGACCTGCGGCCGGCGCTCGCCTGGAACCTGTGGATGCTCATGCTGCTTCCACCGGCTGGCCGAGCTTCTGCGCTCCGCGCATCACGCCGACCACGAAATGGACCATGATGATCGCGTTGATGGCGTGCAACGCGCCGATGATCAGGCCGACCGTGCTCGTCGCGCCGCCGTCGTCGGTCAGGCCGTTGGCGATCCCGGCGAGCACCGGCTGCAGGACGACCAGGCCGAGCGGCAGAATCGCCATGCCGATGAGCTTGCCGGGCGCCTTCGCCAGCGCGGCGAACAGCGTCATGAGCAGGATGAGCACCGGGATCACCACCGATCCGTTGATCCGGTGCAGGCTGTACGCGCTGTCGTCGGCCGGTTTGGTGAACGCCCCGACCGCGGCGAACGCGAACTGCAGCGCGAACACGGCGAGCAGGACGCCGCTGGTGACGGAAAGTGCCTTACGCATGGTGATCTCCTTCAGATGAGGGCGTGCGCCGCGGTCGCGACGTGCTCGGTGGCCGTGATCGCGCCGTACGCGACGAGCCGCACCAGGTCGGCGTCGGACGGGTGGGACAGGCGCCAGAGGGCGACGTCGCCCTGGCTGAGGGCGCTCGGCGCGAACGCCGCCAGCAGCGCGATTCGCGCACCGACCCGGTCGAGCGCGGGCAGGTCCCGGACCTGGTCGACGGCCCAGTCGGCCGGGCGCTGCGGATGGATGCCGTCCTCGGCGGCGACCACGGCCTTGACGTGCGCCTGGGCGGCCTCGCTGAGCAGGCCGCCGACGTTCGACGCGACGTTTCGCAGCTCCGCGTACGCGTCCTCGACCGGCTTGCGTGGCTGCTTGTGCTCACGGGCGACCTTGGCGTAAAGGCGGCCCCCGACGTTGCGGACCATCGCCGAACGCTGCAGGCCGGCCGGCAGCAGATCCGGGTTGAGCAGCGCTGACACCATCCGGTTGATGAAGTGGAAGGCGAGCACGGTGCCGACGAGTTCGGCGGAGTAGCCGTCGTGGGTCCAGCGTGCGGTCACCGGATTCCGGCTCGCCTCGGCCCACGCCACGAGCGGGTGGTACGCGGCCGGTGCCTCGCCGCGGGCGGCGGCCTCGGCAAGCTCGTGCTCGCCGAGCCCGTGCAGCAGCATCACATGCGCGTCGACGCAGAACCGGCAGCGGTTCGCGTGCGACACCGAGGTCGCCGCGAGTTCCCGCTCGGTCCGGGAGGTGTCCCCGGCCAGCAACGCCTCGCGCATCAGCGACCAGGTCGCGCCCATCAGCTCGGGCACGGCCGACAGCACCTGGAAGGTGGGCACCGGCCCGAGGAACTCCTCGCGCAACTGCCGGTAGACCCCGGCGGCTTCGCCCGTGGCGGTGCGGGCGGGCGGCGGAGTGAAGAAGCGGTAAATCATGATCTCGATGCTCGTCGCGCAGCGTGGCGAAAACGTCGTGCGGCCGCAGGCACTTGGCGGGCCGCCGATACCGCGATCGCAGTACGCGTGATCTACGGCAAACGCAGGACGATTCGGGGCGACGGCCGTTCTAGAGTGCGGTTATGCCCTTCGCCATCGGTGGTCTCGTGATCGCGGCCGTCCTGCTCGGCAACGCGGCCCTCGTGCCGGAGGCCGGCCACGTCGGCGTCGTCGAAGTCGCGCTGGCCTTGCTGACCGCGGGGGCGGTGGCCGTCTGCCGCAAGTACCCGGTACCCGCGATGGCCGTGGTGACCGTCGCGATGCTCGCCTTCCACGTACGCGTCCACGCCGGGGTGTCGGCCTCGTTCGCCGTCCTCGGCACCGTCTACGTCGCAGGCTGGCTGGGCCATCGCATCTCGGCCGCCGTCGCCAGCGTCGTGTTCCTGACCGGCTTCCTCGCGTACGACATCTCCACGTCCAGCGGCGGGCTTCCGCAACAGGTAGGCGAGCGTACGTCGTTGCTGCTCGGCTGGTTCGTCGCGGCCAACATCGCGGGTCTGATCGCGCGGCAGCGGCAGGCGTACCTGGCTCAGGTCGAGCAGCGGGCGCTGGAAGCCGAACGCACCCGTGAGGAGATGGCGCTGCGCCGGGCCGGCGAGGAACGCCTGCGGATCGCCCGCGAGCTGCACGACGCGCTGACGCACAGCATTTCGGTGATCAAAGTGCAGGCCGGGATCGCGGTGCATCTCGCTCGCAAACACGGCGAGGAACCGCCACCGGCGCTGCTGGCCATTCAAGAGGCGAGCGCGGATGCGATGCGGGAACTGCGCGCCACGCTGGGTGTGCTGCGTACGTCTGATATGGACAGTGCTGGGCTCGATCGGCTGCCCGAGCTGCTGGAGCGGACCCGGTCCTTGGGCGTACCGGTGACGGTGGAGATCTCCGGCGAACCGCGGTCGCTGCCGGCCGAGGTGGACCAGGCCGCGTACCGGGTGGTCCAGGAGGGGCTGACCAACGTCGCCAAGCACGCCGGATCGGCCGCCGCCTCGGTCGCGGTCGCCTACCAGCCGGCGGCGGTCGTCATCTCGGTGACCGACGACGGTCCCGTCACCGATCGGCCCGTCACCCCGGGGGTCGGGCTGCGCGGGATGCGGGAACGGGTCACCGGGCTCGGCGGGACACTGTCGGCCGGACCGGTCGACAGCGGCGGCTTCGCCGTCCGCGCCTGCCTCCCACTCCCCATCGCCCTAACCCCCGTCCCCTCCGCCTCCGCCGGCGTCCCCGTTGATCATGGAGTAAACTCTGGTGTCGACGGCGTGTCGCGACAGGAAACTCCATGATCAAAGTGCTGCTCGCCGACGATCAGGCGCTCATGCGCGCCGGGTTCCGGGCGCTGCTCGAAGCCGAGGACGAGCTGGCGGTCGTCGGAGAGGCCGCCGACGGGGCGGCGGCGGTCGCCGAAGCCACCCGGCTCCAACCCGACGTCGTGCTCATGGACGTGCAGATGCCCGGCCTCGACGGGATCGAGGCAACCCGGCGCATCGCCGCCGAGCCCCGGCTGAGCGGCGTACGGGTGCTGATCCTGACCAACTACGGGCTCGACTCCTATGTGTTCGCCGCCCTGCGGGCCGGTGCCAGCGGGTTCCTCCTCAAAGACTCCGACCCCGCCGAACTACTGCAGGCGATCGCGGTCGTCGCCCGGGGTGACGCCCTACTCGCTCCGGCGATCACGCGTACGCTGATCAGCGAATTCGTCGCCGGACCGCCGGGAGCCGACCCAGCCGCCGGACGCGAAGTCCTCACCGCCCGCGAACAGGAGATCGTCGAACTGGTCGCCCGCGGACTCAGCAACGACGAGATCGCCGAACGGATGGTGATCAGCCCGTTGACCGCGAAGACCCACGTCAACCGGGCGATGATGAAACTCCACTGCCGGGATCGGGCGCAGCTCGTGGTGTGGGCGTACGAGTCGGGGCTGATCACGCCGCGTCGCCGCTGACCCGTGTTTCTCAGGGCTGGATCAGGGATGTCGGTCGAATCTTGGGCGATGATTCGACCGGGAACCGTGATCCGGTGGGATCGGGGCGCTGTGCTGTGCCGTGTGGCGTGGGTTGGTTCCGAGCCGGAGGGCTTGCGATTGGCGCCGTCGGGTCAGGCGTCGGCGTTGAGGTAGGTCAGCACGGCCAGCACCCGGCGATTCGTGTCGTCGGTCGGCGGCAGGTCGAGCTTGGCGAAGATGTTGCCGACGTGTTTGCCCACAGCAGCCTCGGTCACCACCAGACGCCGGGCGATCGCGGCGTTCGAGTGGCCCTCGGCCAGTAGTCCGAGGACTTCGCCTTCGCGGGGCGACAATCGCGACAGCGGATCGCGGTGCCGTTGGAGGAGTTGCCGGACGACCTCCGGGTCCACCACTGTCCCGCCGGACGCGATCTGATGCAGGGTCGCGGCGAACTCCTCGACATCCACGATGCGGTCCTTGAGCAGATAGCCGACGCCGCGACCGCCACCCGACTCGAGCAGGTCGGCGGCGAAGGAGTGCTGGACGTATTGGCTGAGCACGGCGACCGCCGGAGCCGGGCGCTGCTTCCGCAACTCCAACGCGGCGCGCAGCCCTTCGTCGGTATAGCCGGGTGGCATGCGGATGTCGGTGACCACGAGATCCGGCTGCTCCGCGGCCCACGCCGAAAGGAGTGAGGGTGCGTCGCCGACCGCCGCCACGACGGTGAAGCCGAAGCGGGCGAGCAGCCCGGCCAGCCCTTCCCGCAGGAGTACGCCGTCCTCTGCGAGCACGACTCGGACGGGCGACGGCTCGGCAGTCTCGGATCCGATCAGGCGCACGGCGTTTCCGCCTTCGGCACGGTCGGGTCGCCGGGTGGGCTGGACAACGACGGCTCGGCAGGCTCGGATCCGATCAGGCGCACGGGATCTCCGCCTTCAGCACGGTCGGGCCACCAGGCGGGCTGGACAGGAGGGTGGTGCCGCCGATCGCGTCGACCCGGTCGGCGAGGCCGGTCAGGCCGCTGCCGCCGCCGGGATCGGCCGCGCCCACGCCGTCATCGGTGACGACGACGGTCAGACGTCCATTGCGGACGGTCGCCTCGACCGCGGCCTGCGTAGCCCCGGAGTGTTTGGCCACGTTGGCCAGCGCCTCGGCGGCGACGAAGTACGCCGTCGTCTCGACCTGCGCCGGCAGCCGCTCCGGCACGGTCGCGGTGACGTGTACGCCGACGGGGGAGCGGTCGGCGAGTTCGCGCAGCGCGGCGGGCAGCCCCCGGTCGGTGAGGATCTGCGGCCGGATGCCCTGGATCAGCTCCCGCAGTTCGACCATGAGCTGCTTGGCCTGCTCGTGAGCGGCGGCCACCGCTTGCCCGGCCGGTGATTCGGGAGGCAGATCGTGCCGGGCCAGGCCGAGTTGGAGGGTCAGCCCGATCAGCCGCTGCTGCGCGCCGTCGTGCAGGTCGCGTTCGATCCGGCGGCGTTCGGTCTCGAACGCGTCGGCGAGCCGGGACCGGGAGCGGGCGATCTCCACCAGCTGGTCTCGCGGGTCGCCGCCGAGCAGCGCCTGGGCCACTGCCACGTGGCCGTCGGCGAGGATCAGGAACAGGTACGCCGTCACGGGCAGCAGGATCACCCCGGCGACCGTGTAGGGGACGGCCCCGGCGGCGCTGCTCACTTCGCCGAAGCCGAGCGAGACCGGCTGCTCGGCGGCGAGCAGCGGCGCCGCCATCCAGAGCGCCGCCAGCAGCACCGACATCGAGGTCAGCAGGTAGAGCGCGGGCAATGCGGTGACCAGGAGGATCGCGTATGCGAACTCACGCCACGCCACCGGATCGAGCCACGGCAGCCGGCCGGCGCCGGAGCGCGGGGAAGGGAGCGGCCGGGGATCGGCCAGCCGTAGCCGCCACCGTTCGAACGCCGCGACCACACGGGCGAACGGCGGCCCGAGTCCGCCGACGAGCAGCAGACCGGCGAGGCCCAGCAGCACGATCCGGGCGAACGACGCCCGGCCGGCCTCACCGAGGAGCAGAAGCCACGGCAAGGCGAGTACGCCCATCGGCACCGCGACGGTGATCATCACCGGCGGCGACGAGACGAGATAAGCCAGCGCACGGGGCCACCATCGCAGCCCCCGCCGGCCGCCAAGCCGAAGCACCTGATCAACGTAGCGCGGCGGACGCCACGGCACAGTAGGCCTAGGCATACCTTTCAGATGCCCCTTGGGCGTAGTGCCAGAGGACCGGCCCGGATGGTCGGCTGGAGCACGTGCTGGAACTCGACGAGATCACCAAGGTGTACCCGGGCGGCAAACGGGCCGTGGACCGCCTCACCCTGCGGTTCGGCCCCGGGCTGGTCGGCCTGCTCGGCCCGAACGGCGCGGGCAAGTCCACCCTCATGCGCATCGCGGCCACCGTCACCCGCCCGACCAGTGGGCAAGTCCGCTTCCTCGGGGCGGACGCGACGGCCAGACCCGAGTCGCTCCGGCGGGCGCTGGGATATCTACCGCAGGACTTCGGCGTCTACACCCACCTGACCGCCCGAGAGTTCCTGGCGTACCTGGCGGCGGTGAAGGGGTTGTCGGCGCGATCTGCCCGGGCTCGCATCGACGAACTGCTCGATCTGGTCAACCTGACCGAGGCGGCGAAGCGGCCGCTGGGCGGTTACTCCGGTGGCATGCTGCGCCGCGTGGGAATCGCTCAAACCCTGCTGGCCGATCCGCAGGTCCTCATCGTCGACGAGCCCACCGCCGGGCTCGACCCCGAGGAGCGGATGCGGTTTCGCAACCTGCTCAGTGACCTGGCCCGCGACCGGCTCGTGCTGCTGTCGACGCACATCGTCAGCGACATCGAGGCGATCGCGACCGAGGTGGCGGTGGTTTCGGGCGGCCGCCTGCGCTATCGGGGCACCCTCGACGCCCTCCTGCAGGCGGCGCAGGGCCGGGTCTGGGAGGTGACCACGCGTCCCGAACACGTCGCACACCTGCAGAGCCGGCATGCGCTCAGCCGCGTACTGCGCTCCGGGGATGCGGTGCGGGCGAGGGTGTTCGCGTTGGAGCCGCCGACGGCCGACGCGCAGGCGGTCGCGCCGGAGCTGGAGGACGCGTACCTCGGTCTCGTGGCGGCGGGCCGGTGAACGCCCGGAGTCTGCGGACCGTCACCGCACTGGCGGGTGCGGACTTCCGCGAACGGTCACGGCGTCCGGCGTACCTGGTCGTGCTGCTGGGTGCGGTGGCGTTGGCCTGGCTGGCGGTGCCCGCCCGGGACGCGCACTGGGTCATCGTCAACGCGGGCGCATATCGGGGGCTCTACACCAGCGCCTATGTCGGAGCAGTGACGGCGCTGGCCGCCTCGATGTGGCTGATGATCGGAGGCTTCTTCGCCATCCGGGGTTCGGTGACGCGCGACGAGTCGACCGGGGTCGGCCAGGTGCTGGCCGCGACGCCGATGGCGGGCTGGGCGTACCTGCTCGGCAAATTCCTCAGCAATGTCCTGGTGCTCGGCTCGATGACCGGGGTCCTCGTGGTCACCTCGGCGGTGCTGCAACTGATCCGGGGCGAGTCCCGGGCGGTGGACCCGATTGGCCTGCTGGCCCCATTCCTGCTGCTCACCTTGCCCGTCCTGGCGGTCACCGCCGCGTTGGCCGTCGTGTTCGAGACGATCCGGCTGCTGCGGGGCGGCTTCGGAACGGTCGTGTGGTTCTTCACCGCTTCGCTCGGTGCACTCGCCGGGCAAGGAGGGGCGGCGCCACTCGGCGGATTGGGCGGGCAGGCGCTCGCCGACTCGATGCGGGCCGACCTGACCGCGCTGGGCGTACGCGTTACCGAGTTCAGCGTCGGCTTCATGTATCTCGACGAGCCGCTGCGGACGTTCACCTGGTCCGGTCTGCACCTGACCAGCGGATTCCTCGCCGATCGTGCGGTGCTGACAGCACTGTCGGTCGGCGTCGCGGCCCTTCCCACGCTGTGGTTCCACCGGTTCGACACCCGGCCGCCATCGCGCCGTCGGGGCGCTGCCCGGCCGATCGAGCCGACGGCCGGCGCGGGGTTCGGCCATCGGCCGGTCACCGTGGTGGTTCACGGTGCGGGTTTCGCCGGCCTCGTAGGCGGTGAGGCTCGTGTGCTCGTCCGGCATGCCTCGCTGTGGTGGTGGCTGATCGCCGTCGGGCTGGCCCTCAGTGGACTGGCCGCACCGGCTCTGCTGCCCATCGTCTGGCTGTGGCCGGTGCTGGTCTGGTCCCGGCTCGGCGCGTTCCGGCACGAGTCCTCGATGACGGGGCTGCTGGGGGCGTACCCGGGGCCGGGGCGGCGAGCGGCGGCGGAGTGGCTGGCCGGGGTGCTGTTCACCGCGCTACTCGGTTTCGGGCCGATGGTCCGGTGGCTGATCGCCGGTTCGCTGCCGAGCCTGGCGATCGGGGCCGGCTGCGTCCTGGCGATCCCGTCGCTGGCCTGGTCATTGGGGTCGGTGACCCGTTCGCAGCGCCCGTTCCAGGTCCTCTACCTGGCCCTCTGGTACGCGGCGGTGAACATGCTGATCTGATCCCATCGGGATGACAAGTCTGTCATTGGGCCGCCCGCGATCGAATGGCGAACTCCATCGTCCACACCAGATGCACCGCCTCCACCGATCGGCTTGCCGTCTGTGGTCGATCAGGTGAGTAAGCGTCGTACCCCTGAGTCATACGCTCCGGAACCATGTGGACCGTTCACGATCACGGTTCGCCGACTGGAGAGGAAACCCCCATGAACGCACCCCGGCCGAAGGGCCGGCGCGCGCCTGCGACGGCGGCCCTGGCGGCGCTCGCCCTCGTTGCCAGCGGCTTGATCGCCGGCAGCAGTACGCAGGCCGTCGCCGCCGGCTCGGCGCAGCCGACCAAGCTCTACATCGTGCAGGCGATCGACGCCCCGGTCGCGACGTACGACGGCAAGGTCTCGGGCTACACCGCCACCCGTACGGCGCAGGGCAAGCGGCTGGACGCGCACTCGAGCAGCGCGACGGCGTACCGGAGGTATCTGACCGGCAAGCACGACAAGGCACTGCGTGCGGCCGGCATCAACCCCGCGACGAAGGCCTACGACTATGGCGTGACCTTCAACGGCTTCGCGGTCCGGCTGACCGCCGCCGAGGCGCAGAAGCTGGCGAAGACCTCCGGCATCAAGAAACTGTGGGAGAGCCAGACCTACACCGCCGACACCACCACGACGCGGGACTTCCTCGGCCTGACCGGGAAGAACGGCGTGTGGAACCAGCAGTTCCACGGCGACAAGCGGGCCGGTGAGGGCGTCATCGTGGGCGTCATCGACTCCGGCATCTGGCCGGAGAGCGCGTCGTTCGCGCCGCTGTCCGAGCCTCGCCCGGACGCGAAGACCATCGCCGCGAAGTGGCACGGCACCTGCGACTCGGGTGTCGAGGCCCCGGTGCCCTGCAACAACAAGCTGATCGGCGCACGGTACTACCGCGAGGGCTTCCCGGAGATCGAGGACTTCGAGTTCGACTCGCCGCGCGACTACGGCGGCCACGGCTCGCACACCTCGTCGACGGCGGCGGGCGACTTCGGCGTGAAGGCCACCATCGGCGGCAACGACGTCGGCAGCATCAGCGGCATGGCCCCGGCCGCCCGCCTCGCCATGTACAAGGCGCTGTGGCAGGGTGCCGACGGCTCCGGCCACGGTCAGGAGATCGACCTCGTCGCCGCGATCGAGCAGGCCACGGCGGACGGCGTGGACGTCATCAACTACTCCATCTCCGGCTCGTCGGCGTACATCGTGGCCGGTGCCGAGATCGCGTTCTTCAACGCGGCCGCGGCGGGCGTCTTCGTCTCGGCCTCGGCCGGCAACGATGGCGACACCATCGGCGAGAGCAGCGTCGCGCACAACGACCCGTGGATCACGACCGTCGCGGCAAGCACGCACGACCGCGGCAACGCGAAGTCCGTCACGCTGGGCAACGGCTCGACGTACACGGGCATCGGCACCATCCCGGCCGCGGTCGCCTCGTCGCCGCTGGTCTACTCGTCGGCGGTGAAGAAGGCCGAAGCGGACCCGACGCAGGCCCAGCTGTGCTACGTCGGCACGCTGGACCCGGCGCTCACCGCCGGCAAGATCGTCGTGTGTGACCGTGGTGGCAACGCCCGGGTCGAGAAGAGCCTGGCCGTCAAGGATGCGGGCGGAGTGGGCGTGGTCCTCGCCAACACCTCGGCGGCACAGTCGCTGAACGGCGACGACCACTTCCTGCCGACCGTGCACCTCGACTCGACGGCGGGCGCGGCGGTCCGGGCGTACGCCCAGACGGCGGGCGCGACCGCAAGCCTCAGCGCGGTCGACACCGCGAAGGTGCGGGCACCGCAGATGGCCGGGTTCTCCTCGTACGGCCCGGCGATCGCCGGCAACGGCGACCTGCTCAAGCCGGACATCACCGCGCCGGGCGTGGACGTCATCGCCTCGGTGGCGCCGACCGCCGCCAACTACGGCAACAGCTTCGCGACCTACTCGGGCACCTCGATGTCGTCCCCGCACATCGCAGGCCTCGCCGCGCTGCTGATCGCCAAGCACCCGGACTGGTCGCCGATGGCGGTCAAGTCCGCGCTGATGACGACGGCGAGCACCAAGGACAACCAGGGCAAGCCGATCCAGTGGGCGTTCGGCGACGCGACGCCGCTGAACTTCGGATCGGGCCACGTGACCCCGGCTCCGGCGTTCGACCCCGGCCTGGTCTACGACTCGACGCCGACCGACTGGATCGCGTACGGCTGCGCGCTGGGACAGTTCCAGCTCATCACCGACCCGTCGTTCTGCGCGAGCTACCCGACGGTCGACCCGAGCGACCTGAACTACCCGTCGATCGCCGTCGGTGACCTCGCCGGTGCGCAGACGATCAAGCGGTCGGTCACCAACGTGACCAAGCGCGCGGGCGTCTACCTCCCGATCGTGTCGGCCCCGGCCGGCTTCAAGATCAAGGTGAACCCGCCGCTGCTGGTGGTGGCCCCGGGCAAGACCAAGGGCTACACGGTCACCATCACCCGGACGACCGCCGCGATCGGTGAGTGGGCCTTCGGCTCGCTGACCTGGCAGGAGTTCGGCACCGGCAAGCACAAGGTCCGCAGCCCCATCGCGGTCAAGCCGGTCTCCCTGGCGGTGTCGCCGGAGATCACCGGTTCGTCGGCGGCGGGCAGCGTGGCGGTGCCGGTGAAGTCCGGCTTCGCCGGAACGCTCAGCACCATCCTGGCCGGGCTGGTCCCGGCCGAGGTCACCAGCCACTCGCTGGACCCGGCCGGCCCGGCGTTCGACGACGCCAGCCCGGCCGCCAGCAGCCGGACGGCGAAGCTGACCGTCACCGTCCCGGCCGGCACCGTCGGCCGGTACTCCACCTTCAACGCGGACTACGCCGGCGCCACCGACACCGACCTGTACGCGTACACGGCGGGGACGGCGAACGAGGTGACGCTCAGCGCCGGCGGTGACGCCAACGAGACGATGATCCTCGGCCCGGGCACGTATGACCTGTACGTCGTGCTGTTCGGCTCGACGGCGGGTCCGCTGGACGTGAAGCTGAACGGATGGACGCTGGGCAGCACGTCGGCGGGCAACGCCACAGTGTCGCCCACCAGCCAGGCGGTCACGGTCGGCGGCACGGCGTCGCTGACGGTCTCCTGGACCGGCCTCACGCCGGGGGTCCGCTACCTCGGCAAGCTCACCTACAGCGACGGGACCTCGGCCATCGGTTCGAGCTACCTGCTGGTCGGCTGAGTCTGCGGGGCTGACGGAACCAGCCCCGTGACGGCACACTAGGGGCCGCCCGTCCGCGCCGAGGTGCTGACGGGCGGCCCCGGCCGTCTCCGCGACCGGCGGTGGTACGGAACGACCGGCGGCGGTACGGGACCGCGACCGGCGGCGGCAGCACAGCGGCACGAGCGGCAGGATAGGACCGCGACCGGTGGCGGCAGCACAGCGGCACGACGGCGGCAGGACAGTGGCCTCAACCTGGGCCGAAGCGAGCGCTCCACAAAGGACTCACGACCGCGAGAGGGAGATCCCGAATTGGTAACGATCGGCGTGGGTCCGCAAAGAAAGTGCGCCCCTAGGCACTGTGTCAGATCGTGATCGGTCTCGTTTGGAGCGCAATCCGCTCACGACGGGCTCAGGTGGCGGCCATCTGGGCGCTCACCCTGCTCGCCGTGGCGGCGGCCGCCGCCACCCCGTGGTATGCCTTCGCGACCCGGGAGGCGCTGGCCCGCCGGGCGGTCGACACCGCCGCTCCGGTGGAGCGGTATGTCAGCGTAGCGGTCCGGTCGAAGGAGCCCGGGCAGATCACCGAGGCAGCGCCGCTGCAGGAGGCGTTGCGTACGCGGGCCGGGGACCTGCCGACCCTGAGCACCATCACCGAGTATGCGATGAGCGGCCGGATGACGGTCGGGGAGTTGACGACGTTCTCCGTCCTGGCCCGCGACGGGGTCTGCGAGCACTCCCTGATCGACGGAGCCTGCCCGACCGCACCCGGTCAGGTCATGATCGGCCAGGTCACCGCCGAGCGACTGGGGCTGGCCGTCGGGGACACGGTGGCGTACACGCCGGAGGAGGCGAAGCAGCCGATCACGTTGACCGTCGTCGGCCGCTATCAGCCGCAGGATCCGCTGGACGCGTACTGGTATGGCGTGCTCAAGACCGGGCCGCAGGATCTGGAGCCCGGCTTCACCGTCCGGCCGACGCTGGACTCGGCGGCCACGAAGGTCACCACGACCTGGTCGTTGCTGCTCGACCCGGCCGCGTACGACGGCGAGCTGGCGCATCGGCTCGACGTGGCCCGGCAGGGTCTGGGCGCCGACAACATGGTCGTGCGTACGTCGGCCGACAGTCTCGCCCGGCAGATCGAGGCCGAGCAACAGGAACTGCTCAACGGCATCGCGGTCGCCGCTGCCCGGCTGGTGCTGCTCTGCGGGGTGGCGTTGTTCGTCGCCGTCCGGCACGCGGCGCAGGCGCATCGCACCGACGTCGGGCTCGTTCGGCTGCGCGGGGTGCGCTGGTGGCGGGTCTGGACCGCGTCGCTCGCCCCGACCGCGTCGCCCATGCTCACCGCCGCGATTCTGGGCGCGCCGCTGGGCGTACTCGCTGGATTTGCTCTGGCTGGTGATGTGCGGGCCGGAGTCGAACGCACGACCGCGCTCGTCGCGAGCCTCGGGTCGGCTGCGGCTGTGCTGGTCAGCGCGATCGTCGTGGCGGCCGTGGCGCAGGCGCAGGCGACCCGCGCGACCGTGAGCGAGCTGCTGCGGGACGTGCCCGCGCGGGCGCGGACCGGGCGTGCGCTGGACGTGGTCGAGATCGTCGTGCTGCTGCTGGCCGGAGTGGGCGTGTGGCAGCTGATCAGCGTCGCGCAGACGCGGACCGCCACCGTCGCGCCCGCTGCCGCTCCGGCGGTGCTGGCGCTGGCGGCTGGGCTGCTCGTCAGCCGGCTCCTGCTGGCACTGGCCGCACGGACCGGCGGTTGGGCGGCGCGCGCGGGCCGGTTGCCGTCGGCGTTCGCGGCGCTGTCGGCGAGCCGCCGACCGGCCCTGCGCTGGGTGGTGACGTTGCTGGTGGTGGCGGTGGCCGGGCTCGCCGGAGCGATCGCCGACGATCTGCGCGCCCGGCCGGCGATCGCGGATCGGGCGGCGCTGCAGGTCGGCGCGTCCCGCGTGCTGACCGTGACCGCGCCGAGCCGTGCGGTGCTGCGCGACGCGGTACGCGAAGCCGACCCGGACGGCCGGTACGCGATGGCGGCGGCGCAGTACACGTTGTCGGCCGGGCTCAGCGACGGAGTGCTCGCCGTCGACACGGCGCGGCTGGCCCGGACGGCGTTGTGGCGCTCCGAGTACGGGCCGATCCCGGTCGTTCGCGACGATCGTGCGCCGGCCTGGAAGGTGACCAGCGGAACGCTCGCGCTCGACGTCACGCTGAACCCGAAGCTACACAAATTGGGCCGCGACGGCCTGAACCATACGGACGCCTCCGACGACGTGGCCGACACGGTGCACGTCGCGGCCTCGCTGATCCGGCGCGACGGTGTCGCCGTACGCGCGCTGTGGGGACCGCTCAAACCCGGCCGGGCCACCTATTCGGCGGCGGTGGAGCGATGCGAGGACGGGTGCCGGATCGCCTCGTTCGACCTGGTCACCCGGGACGAGCCCCAACCCGGCGGGCCGCCGGTGCACGACGGGAAACCGAATTGGGGCACCCAGGTCACCCTGCACGCCGTGCGGGAAGGGGAGACGGAGCTGGTCAGCCGAGCCGACCTCACCGATCGGGTGCGCTGGCGCGGCCCGGTCCAACCGGAGACGCTCGCCGCCGAACTGTCGACCAGCCCGGACGGGCTGTCCATCACCGCTCCGCCGACGTGTGGCCTTCCGCTGCGCGGGGCGTGCCTGCCATCGGCGTATCCGATCGGGGCGCCGGTTCCGGTGCCGGTCGTGCTTGCCGGCACACCCGGTTACGGCAACCGCAAGGAGCAACTGTGGCTCGACATGCTCGGCGCGCCCGCCGTCCCGGTCCGGGTGACCGGCCAGGTCTCGGCGCTGCCCCGCCTCGGCGCGTCGGGCGTCCTCGTGGACCTGACCGAGCTGGACGAGCTGGCCGGCGTACGCCTGGCGGCGGAGCAGTTCCAGGTCTGGCTCACGGCCGACGCCCCGCAGTCCATCGTGGACGAATTGGCGAAGCGGCAGATCCGGGTGCTGCGCAGTGAGACACCGGCGGAGACGGCCGACCGGCTCGACGACGACGCCCCAGCCGCCGTACGCCGATTCGCGCTCCTCGCCGCGATCCTCGGACTCGTCATCGCGGCGACCGCGCTGGTGCTGGCCGCCGCGTCCGGCCGGACGGCGACGGTCAAGGACCTGACCGCATTGCGGATCCAAGGCCTGCCCGAGCGCGCGGTACGCCGAGCCGGGCTGGCCTTCTACGGCTGGCCACCGGCAGCCGCGACAGCGGGCGGCCTCCTCGCCGCGGTCGCGGCGGCGGCGCTGCCCATCCCGCCCCCGAAGGTGTTCACGGATCGGTGGCACGTGCTGGCCCCGCCGCCGGGGGGTGTGCCGTTCGGCGTACTGGTCCTCGCCGGGGTGATCAGCGCGGTGGCGGTCGTGACCGCCGTCGGGTGGGCGACCCGTCGGGTGACGCTCGCCGTCCGCGCCGCCAGCGGAACAACCGCGCCCGGCGACCGGGCGACCGCGCGCGGCGACCGGGCGACCGCGCCTGGCGACCGGGCGACCGCGCCTGGCGACCGGGCGACGCCGCCTGGCGGCCGGGCGACGCCGCCTGGCGAAGGAACCGGATCACGGATATCGACCGAAAAACCGCCCAAGATTCGACCGATATCCCTGATCCAGCGCCAAAAAAGCGAGCGCCAAGAGGGCGAGCGCCAAGAGGGCGAGCGCCAAGAAAGCGAGCGCCAAGAAAGCGAGCGCCAAGAAGGCGAGCGCGAAGAAGGCGAGCGCCAAGAGGGCGAGCGCCGAGAGGGCGAGCGCCGAGAGGGCGAGCGCCGAGAGGGCGAGCGCCGGAGGAAAGAGGGGGGTGGGGAGGAGTGATTCCGCTGCTGGCGTTGCTGATCCGCGCCCGCTGGGCGGGTCTGCTCACGATCGGTGTGCTGACTGGTGTCCTCGGCGCGTTGGCCGCTGTGGGCGCGGACTTCCCGGGGCATACGGGGGATCGGCTGGCCGCCGACACGATCGCGGACGCACCTTTGGCCGAGCGCCAGTTCCGGCTGGCCGCCGACTCCGGGGATTCGTCGAATTTCGAGACCCAGCTCAACCGCGTACGCGACACGCCGGGGTTGACGGTTCGCTTCGGTCAGCAGTTCGACGTCATGGGGTTCGTCCCGAACGACGCGAGCACTCTGATGTTCCGTGAGGACTTCTGCGCTCACCTGAAGCTGACGGCTGGCCGGTGCCCGGTCGCTCCGGGGGAGGTCGCGGTCCCGGCTGACGAGGCGAAGTCGCTGCAGGTGTCGGTCGGTTCGGTGCTCGACGTCGCGCAGGCGCTCTACGACGACAAGTACAACATGTGGTACCCGTCGCCGGAGGGATCGCACCCGTTCGACGTGGTGGGCGTCTACACGCCGATCGACCAGGGCGAGGACTACTGGGGCTGGCCCAGTCCCTTCACGACCCAGCTCGACGGCACCGTGGTGGGCCCGCTGCTGACCCGGTCCGATGCCATGCAGGCGGTTCCGCACGACAGCCACCTGATCACGGCCGACGTCCTCGTGGAGCCTCCGCTGCTCAGCACGATGACGTGGCAGCAGTTCCTCGAGGAGATCCTGCAGCCGAAGCTGATCGAGCCGCCGTCCGACGGGCTGCCCACTCTCCTGAACCGGGTGCAGGACCAGCGCCGATACGTCGCCATCGCCACGCCGGCCGTGGTGCTGCCCGTCCTCACCCTCGGCTGCCTCGTGTTGTTCCTGCTCGTGTCGCGGCAGGTCCAGCGGGAACGCGGCGAACTCGGCGTACAGGCGGTCCGGGGGCTGCCGATGCCGTTGCGGTGGGCGCTCGGCGCGGGCGCGCCGCTGCTTCTGGCGCTCATTGGGCTGGTCGTCGGCGCGTCGCTCGCCGGCTCGCCGTTCACCACGCTGGTCGGCCTCACCGCGCTCGCCGTCACCTTCGCGATCACGGTGGCCGTGCTGCCCATTGTGGTCGCGCGGCCAGTTGACGCGCTGCGGCAGGTCGGCCCGGCCTGGGCGGCCCGGCTGCGGCAGTTGCCCGCCGGGGAGGTGGCGCTGGTCGCGCTCGCCGTCACCAGTCTGGCCTTTGTGCGTACCACTGAGGGCTTGGGAAACTTCGCCCCCGCGCTCCTGGCGGCGGCGATGGTGCTGGTGGTCGCGCGGGTCCTGCCCGCGGTGGTGCGGGCCGCGACGCCGCGCCTGCTCCGCGCGGGCCGGCTGGTCCTCGGCCTGGCCGCCGCGCAGCTCGGGCGCCGACCGGCCGCCCGCCAGCTGATCGCGTTGAGCGGCCTCGCCGTGGCGTTGCTCGCGCTGGTCGCGTCGTCGCTCGCCACGAGCCGAGTGGTACGCGATGAGCAGATCGCGTTGTCCGTCGGCGCCGACCGGGTCCTCTCCGTCCGGGCAGCCGACCCGGGTCAGGTGATCGCAGCGGTGCGCTCGGTCGATCCGGAGGGTTCGTTCGCGATGCCGGTCGGGCGGATCTCCAGTGAGACGCGGCACCCGGAGATCCTGGCGCTGGATCTGGGCCGGGCCGCCCAGCTCGACTGGGACCGGGCGGACGCCGTCGCCGCACAGATCGGGCCGAAGCTGACCGTACGCCCGCCGCTGTCGAAGTCCGTGTCGGTGACCGTGACCGCCACCCCGCTCGACGGCGTCGTCAATCCCCGGGCGCTGCTGCTGGCCCAGGTGACCACGGCGGACGGCCGGCGGCAGACGGTGACGATGGGTTCGCCCACTGCCGGGCGCAGTACGCTCACCTTCACGCTGCCAGCCGCCTGCGATGCCGGGTGCCGGCTGGACGCGATCACCGGCGTCGCCGCGACCGGCGCGGGCTGGCGACTGTCGCTGGAACAACTCGGCCCGTACGCCGACATCAGCACCTGGCGAGTCGTCGGCACGCTGGAGAAGGCGGGCACCTGGAAGCTCACCGGATCCGGTCTGCTCCTGCCGCCGGAGGTCCCGGAGGCGCTGCCCGCCATCGCCACGCCCGGCCTCGACGTCGACGCCCGGCGGATGGACCTGCCGCTCAGCGGCGGTTCGCTGAAACTGACCCAGGTCGGCGAAGCGCCGGTGCTGCCCCGGGTCGGCGACACCGGTCTCCTCGTCGACCTCGACACGCTCATCGCGGCCACCGGCGGCGCGCATTCGCTCGACTCGATGGAGGTGTGGCTGACCGCGTCGGCTCCAGCGTCCGTGACGTCGGCGTTGCAGGCCAAGGGCGTACTGGTCGTCGGGTCGGTCTCCCGGACCGAGGCGCGGACGGCCGCCGCCCGGTCGCCGGCGGCTCTCGTGCTGCAGTTGTTCGTCGGTGCGACCGTCGTCGCCTGGCTGCTGCTCGGCGCGGTGCTGCTCGCCGTCGCCCGCGTCGACCGGGGCTCGCCGGATCTCGGCGCGCTGCGGCTGGCTGGACTCCGGGACCGGACCCTGCGTGGGTCGTCGCGGCTCGCGTACGCGATCGCGGTGCTCTTCGGAGTCCTGTTAGGACTCCTGGGTGCGGGGCTGGCGTGGGCGCTGGCCCGGTCCGTGCTGCCGATCACCTCGGGGGAGACCTGGCTCGGCGTGCCCGCGGTTCCGCCCGCTCTCCCCGTCCTGGTTCCCGTCGGAGTGGGTGCGCTCGCTTTGCTCGCGGTCACCTGGCTCGCCTTCGCTCGCCGCACCCATTAGGCCCCGTTAGCGCGCAAGCGCAACGCGCTGGATCAGGGTTCTAGGTCGTATTTCGCGCAAGATTCGACCCAGAACCCTGATCCAGCGCCGAAGGTGGCGAGCGGGATCCAGCGCCGAAGGCGGCGAGCGGGGTCCAGCGCCGAGGCGGCGGGGCTAGGCGGCGAGGGCGTCGACGAGGCGGCGGCAGGAGCCGGCGAGGTTCCACTCCTCGGCCAGGGCTAGCACCCGGTCGGCGTCGCGAGGCTCGCGGGGCAAGGTGAGGTCCACTGCCGGGAGCGGGACGTCGTCGGCCACGCGGACGACCTTCGGCGCGACGTCCAGGTAGGACGCGGCGTCGGCGATCTTGCGGCGTACGCCGGAGGCCATCTCGCCGACCGTTTCGAGGGCGGCGGCCCGGATGCCGGCGAGGTTGCCGTAGCGGTTGACGAGTGCCATCGCGGTCTTCTCGCCGACGCCCGGCACGCCGGGCAGCCCGTCGCTGGGGTCGCCGCGCAGGATCGCGAAGTCGACGTACGCCTCCGGCGGCACCCCGTATTTAGCGATGACGGCGGCGGAGTCGCAGTCTTCGAGTTTGGCCACTCCCCGGCCGACGTAGAGGAACCGGACGCCGCGCGCGTCGTCGACGAGCTGGAACAGGTCGCGGTCGCCGCTGACCACCTCGACCGGGGCCGCCTTGGTGCCCGACGCGGCGAGCGTGCCGAGGACGTCGTCGGCCTCATATCCCGGTACGCCGAAGGCCGCGATCCCGAACGCGTCGAGGACTTCCAGCAGCATGGGCACCTGGGGGGCGAGCGTGTCGGGGACCTCTTCGACGGAGACGCCCGGGGCGGGTTCGGCGACCACCCGGTGGGCCTTGTAGCTGGGCAGCAGCTCGACTCGCCAGGCGGGCCGCCAGTCGGCGTCGAGCGCGCACGCGATCCGGTCGGGTCTGCGCGTCCGCACCAGGGTGGCGAGCATGTCCAGGAAGCCCCGGACGGCGTTGACCGGCTGGCCGGACGCCGTCTTGGCGGACGACTCGGGAACCCCGAAGTACGCGCGGAAGTAGAGGCTGGGCGCATCGACGGCGAGCAAAGGAGCGGTCACGCGAACAGACTGCCACACAGATGTGACACCCACCGGGAAGCATGACGAGCCCTAACGACCGTTAAGCTATGTGCATGCCCAGCGTTGTGCTCCTGCCCCCCAGCCTCGACCCGTCCGCCGCCGAGCTGTCCCGCGATCTGCTCGACCTCGCTCGCGAGCTGGCCGACAAGGAACTGCGTCCGCGCGCCGACGACTACGAGGCGCGGGGCGAGTTCCCCCGCGAGATCATCCGGACCCTCGGCCGTAGCGGCTTCCTCGGCCTGCCCTACTCCAGCGGCTACGGCGGCGCGGATCAGCCTTACGAGGTCTACCTGCAGGTCCTGGAGATCCTGGCGAGCCGCTGGCTGGCCGTCGCGGAGGCGGTCAGCGTGCACACCCTGGCGTGCTACCCGCTGGCCATGTACGGGACCGAGGAGCAGAAGCGGCGCTGGCTGCCCGACATGCTCGGCGGCGAGCTGCTGGGGGCGTACTGCCTGTCCGAGCCGGCCGGCGGCTCCGACGCGGCCAACCTCACCACCACGGCCAGGCTGGACGGCGACGCGTACGTCGTGAACGGCACGAAGGCGTGGATCACCCACGCGGGCGTCGCGGACGCGTACAACATCTTCTGCCGGACGGGCGGGCCCGGCGCCAAGGGGATCTCCTGCCTGTTCGCGGACGCCGCGACCGCGGGCATCGAGCCGCAGCCGCGCGAGCGGACGATGGGCCTGAAGGCGTCGCCGGTCGCGCAGATCGTGCTCGACGGCGCGCGAGTGCCCGCGGAGCGGCTGCTCGGCGGCGAGGGTGACGGTTTCACGATCGCCATGGGCGCGCTGGACAGCGGCCGCCTGGGCATCGCCGCGTGCGCGGTCGGGCTCGCCCAGGGCGCGCTCGACTACGCCGTCGGGTACGCCAAGGAGCGCAAGCAGTTCGGCCAGCGGATCATCGACTTCCAGGGGCTCGGCTTCCTCGTCGCCGACGCGGCCACCCAGCTCGCCGCGGCCCGGGCGCTGACGCTGCACGCCGCCCGGTTGAAGGACGCCGGGCAGCCGTACTCGCTGGAGGCGGCCCAGGCCAAGCTGTTCGCGACCGACGTGGCGATGAAGGTGACGACCGACGCCGTGCAGGTCCTCGGCGGCGCGGGCTACGTCGCCGACCACCCGGTCGAGCGGTATATGCGGGAGGCCAAGGTGCTGCAGATCGTCGAGGGCACCAACCAGATCCAGCGGATGGTGATCGCGCGGCACCTCGCCCGCTGACGCTCGCCCCGTTGAAGCATGATCATTGCGTCAGCCATGCTGTTTAATCGGGCATTTCACCGCCGGAAACAGCATGGCTGGCGCAATGATCATGCCTAGGATCAGCAGTATGCGCGCAGCCGTCATCCATGCCCCGAAGGACATCCGGATCGAGGAGGTCCCCGATCCGGAGCTGGTCGAGGCGACCGACGTGATCGTCCGGGTCACCCACGCCTGCATCTGCGGGAGCGACCTGTGGGCGTACCAGGGGGTGGCGAGCCGGCAGCCGGGGCAGCGGATCGGGCACGAGTTCGTCGGGATCGTCGAGGCGGCGGGCACGGCGGTGCGGACGCTGAAAGCCGGGCAGGCGGTCGTGGCGCCGTTCGTGTGGTCCGACGGGACGTGCGAGTTCTGCCGGGCGGGGCTGCAGACGAGCTGCCCCGAGGGTGGCTTCTGGGGCCAGGTCGGGTCGGACGGCGGTCAGGGTGAGGCGGTCCGCGTACCGTTCGCCGACGGCACTCTCGTGCCGCTGCCGGCCGGATTGTCGGACGCCGAGCTGGTCAAGGTGCTGGCGCTGTCGGACGTCATGTCGACGGGGCATCACGCTGCGCTGAGTGCCCGGGTCACACCGGGCGGCACGGTGGCGGTCGTCGGCGACGGCGCGGTCGGGCTCTGCGGCGTACTGGCCGCACGGCGGCTCGGCGCTGAACGCATCATCGCGCTGGGACGGCACGAGGTGCGTACGGCGATCGCCCGCGAGTTCGGCGCGACCGACGTGGTGGCCGAACGCGGCGCGGACGCGGTCGCGGCGGTTCAGGAGCTGACCGGTGGCTGGGGCGCGCACGCCGTCATCGAGGCGGTCGGGACCGAGGAGTCGATGCGGACGGCGATCCGCGTCGCCCGGCCGGGCGGCTACGTCGGCTACGTGGGCGTTCCGCACGGGGGTTCCGGCGGCGTCGACATCCACACCATGTTCGACAACAACGTCGGGTTGTGCGGCGGGGTCGCCCCGGCTCGGGCGTACATTCCGGAGCTGCTGGCGGACGTGCTTGGCGGAAACCTGGACCCGTCGCCGGTCTTCGACGTCGGCGTCGACCTGGCGGGCGTGCCCGGCGGCTACGCGGCGATGTCCGACCGGACCGCGCTGAAGGTCCTGGTGCGGCCATGAGCATCCGGAGGATGATCATCAGCCGGCACAGTGGCCATGTGATCGACGCCCGAAGGGTGGCGAGCGCGTGAGTGATCTGGGCGCTGGCGCGGTGACCGGGCGTACCACTATCGTGACCGCCGTGGAGGAGACTGACCGGGCCATTGTCGCCGCGCTGACCGCGGACGGCCGCATGTCCTACACGGACCTGGCCGAGAAGGTGGGGCTGTCGGTCTCCGCGGTGCACCAGCGGGTGCGCCGGCTCGAGCAGCGCGGCATCATCACCGGCTACGCGGCCAAGGTCGACTACGAGGCCATCGGGCTGCCGCTCACCGCGCTCGTCGCGATCCGCCCGTTCGATCCGGCTCAGCCGGACGACGCGCCGGAGCGGCTCGCGCATCTCACCCAGATCGACTCCTGCTGGTCCGTGGCGGGCGAGGACTTCTATCTCCTGCTGGTACGCGTAGGGTCGCCCGCTGAGCTGGAGAAGCTGCTGGCGGAGATCCGGTCGGCGGCCAACGTCATCACGCGGACGACGGTCGTGCTGTCGACGCCGTTCGAGCAGCGCCCGCCCGCGGTCGCCTGATCACCTTCCCCGCCGCGTCGCTCACGCTGCCGTTCGCTTTGCGCTGCCGTTCGCTTTGCGCTGCCGTTCGCTTTGCGCTGGATCAGGGATCTCGGTCGAATCTTGGCGCAAGATTCGACCCGGAACCCTGATCCGGCCGGGTGCTGGTTCAGCTTGAGTAACTGAATGAGCTACTTGCATCCTGGAAGTTGCAGGGCGCCGGGAACCACGATGGGGACGTGACCATCGTCGTCCCGGAGCTTCACGTTCCGGTCGAGCTGCGGTTGAGCCCGTACGCCGACCGAGCGGACGAGGCGTGCCGTGCCTTCCTCCGTGACCACGCGCTGGCGCGCGGACCCGCCGCCGAGGACTACGTCCGGCGTACGCGGTTCGGGGCGCTCGTCGCGGGGATGTATCCGGACGCGACCGCCCCAGAGTTGGCGCGGGTCGCGGAGTGGATGGGCGTGTGGTCCATCGTGGACGATCAACTGGAACGGATCGGTCCCCGTGAGCCCGCCCCGGCGGTGTCCCGGCTCTGCACAGCGATCGTCTCCTGGTTGGACGATCCCGGCAGCGGCCCGCTGGGCCGGGCGCTGCACCAGACCTGGCAGCGGATCGCCGCGACCGCCTCGGAGTCGTGGCAGCGGCGGTTCCGGACGGAGTTCCACCGCCATCTCGACGGCTGCGAATGGGAGGCAGCTCAGGTACGCGCGGGCGGCGTACCCCGGCTGCGGGACTATCTGCGGTGGCGGCCGCTGTTCTTCGGCGCCCACGTGGCCCTGGCCCTCGGGGAGTACGCCGAGAACCGTGAACTGCCACCGGCGGCGGTCGGTGATCCGCTGCTGGATCGGGTGGTGACCATCGGCGTCGAACTGATGATCATCTCCAACGACCTGCTCTCCGCCGACATCGAGGCCGAGCAGGGCAGCCGGGTGAACCTGGTCGCCATCGTCGCCGACGAGCAGGGCTGCTCGCCGCAGCAGAGCGCGTACCGGCTCGCCGAAGGCTACGAGCGGCGGCTGGCCGCGTACCGGGTGGCGTACGAGGATCTGCGGACGCACTGCGAAGAGCTCGATCCGGCCGCCGGCGCCGCCGTCCTGGCGTACGCCCGTGCGCCGCTGATCTGGACCCGGGGGCAGATCGCGTGGTCGACCGGCAATCCGCGGTACTCCGCCGACCGGGCGGCCTTCTACGCGGCCATCCCCGATCACCTTGCGGAGGTTGTGGCCCGGCTGGGGTGAAAATCGGGCCGCGTGGGTAGTGGCCTGGAATGCTGACCGCGGGAGATGCCGTCGAAAACCGCTATCGGCTGGTGCGAAAGCTCGCCTCCGGGGGCATGTCGGACGTCTGGGTCGCGACCGACGAGGTCCTGGCCCGTCAAGTCGCCGTGAAGGTGATCGTGCCCCGGCTGCTCGCCCAGCCCGGATTCGGGGAGCGCTTCGCCGCCGAGGCGCGTACGCTCGCCGCCCTGCACCATCCGGGCATCGTGGCCGTCTACGACTACGGCGAGGCCGACACCCCGGACGGGCGGATCGCGTACCTCGTCATGGAGCTGGTTCCGGGGCAGCCGCTGAGCCATCGGCTCGACGGCGGGCGGGCGCTCGACCCGGCCGAGACGATGCGGATCGTGGCCCAGGCGGCCGAGGCGTTGGAGGCGGCGCACCGGGCGGGTGTGGTGCATCGCGACGTGAAGCCGGCCAACCTCCTGCTCACGGAGGAGGGCGACGTCGTGGTGGTCGACTTCGGCGTGGCCAGCTCGGCCGGCTCGGCGGAGCTGACCCAGCCCGGCACCGTGCTCGGGACGGCCGCGTACATGGCTCCGGAGCAGGCCACCCGTAAGCCGCTCACCGGTGCCGCCGACGTGTACGCGCTCGGCGCGGTGGCGTACCACTGCCTGACCGGGCATCTGCCGTTCAGCGGTCCGGACGCCGTGTCGGTGGCCTTGAGCCAGGTACGCGACCAGCCGCCGCCGCTGCCCGAGGCGATCCCCGTCTCCGTGCGTCAGGTCGTCGAGCGGGCGATGGAGAAGGACCCGGCCGCCCGGTACGCGACCGCGGCGGAGCTGGCGGCAGCGGCCCAGGCGGCCCGCAAACCGGGTGCGGGGCTGTCCACGACGGCGACCATGCCCGCCGCCACCGCCACGGTCGCCGCGCGGGCCGCGGTGCCGACGTACGAGGCGGCCTACGATCCGGTCGGCGATCCGGCCGGGCCGCCGAAGAGCCGCAAGGGCTGGGCGTTGACTGCCGGTGGCATCGCCGCGGTCGCCGTGGCGGCGCTGGCGCTCGCGGCCGGCCAGTTGGGCGACGACCCGCCCGGTACGCCGTCCCCGACGACCTATCCGACGGCGAACACGCACACCAGTGTGGGTGGCAGCGCACCGGCTCGGGCCAGCAGCGTCACGCGGGTGACCACGGGCGCCGGGCAGACCACCACGGCGCCCCGGACGACCGCGGCGAGCCCGTCGGCGCCGCCCACCAGCGCCGCCCCGCCCAGTCCGACCAGCGCACCGACGACCCAGCCCGCCACCCGGCCGACGACGGCGGCCTCCCCGGCGGCAGCCACTCCGGCGGCGTCGGAGGCCCCATGACCGGTCCCGCTACGCTCAGGCGGTGGCGACGCTCTACGTGACGGACCTGGACGGCACCCTGCTGACCCCCGAGTCGGCGGTCAGCCCGACCTCGGTGAAGATCATCAATGAGCTGATCGGTCAGGGGCTGCAGTTCACCGTGGCCACCGCCCGGTCGCCGTACACGGCGCTGCCGGTCCTGAGCGAGCTGGACCTGCGGCTGCCGATGGCCTTCATCAACGGCGTGTTCATCTACGATCCCGTGAGCGGGACGGAGCTGGCCCGCAACCTGATCCGGCCCGCGACCGCCGTGACCGCCGTCGACGTCCTGCTCCGGCACGGACTGCGGCCGCTGGTCTTCACCATCGACGCCGACGGTCACCACCGCATCCACCACCTGGGCGGGCAGAACGCCAGCGAGCAGCACTTCATCGCGGTCCGGCTGGCCCGGGGCGATCAGCGGTTCAAGCTGGTCACCGAGTTCGAGCAGGCGCTGTCGGAGGAGATCCTGACGGTCATCGCGATCGACACGCCCGACCGGATCGATCCGGTCCTTGCCGAGCTGCCCGAAGACCTGTACGCCCATCTCGGCCCGGACCGGGGCGTGCCCGGGTACGCCTGGCTGGAGCTGTGCCACCCGCTGGCCAACAAGGCGGACGCCGTCCGCTTCATCCGCGACCACGTCGCGGCGACCCGGCTGGTGTGTTTCGGGGACAACGCCAACGACCTGCCGATGTTCGCGATCGCGGACGAGAGCTACGCGGTCGCGAACGCCACCGAGGCGGCGCTGGCGGCGGCCGGAGGCACCGTCGGCCCGAACGACGCGGACGGGGTCGCACGCCATCTCCAGGGCTTATTCGAGGCGGCGGAGGCCGATCTGGCCTAGCGTAAGGGCATGGACAGGCACAAAGTGGTCGTCGTCGGCGGGGGATTCGGCGGCCTGTTCGCCGCCAAGGCCCTGCGTCGCGCGCCCGTGGACGTCACCCTGATCAACGGAACCGCGCATCACCTGTTCCAGCCGCTGCTCTACCAGGTCGCCACCGGCATCCTGTCCGAAGGTGAGATCGCCCCACCGCTACGCGAGGTGCTGCGGCGTCAGCGCAACACCCGGGTGCTCATGGGCCACGTGACCGAGGTGGACGTCGAGCACCGCCAGGTGAAGGTGGTCGCCCCCGGCACCGAGTACACCGTCGACTACGACTCCCTCATCGTGGCGGCCGGCGCCACCCAGTCCTACTTCGGCAACGACCAGTACAGCAAGTACGCGCCTGGCATGAAGAGCATCGACGACGCGCTGGAGCTGCGCGGGCGCATCTTCGGGGCGTACGAGCTGGCCGAGCTCGAGACCGATCCGCAGGCGATCGAACGGTGGCTGACCTTCGTCGTCGTCGGCGCCGGTCCGACCGGGGTCGAGATGGCCGGGCAGATCGCCGAACTGGCCCACCGGACCCTGCGCGGCGAGTTCCGCCACATCGACCCGAGGAAATCGAAGATCATCCTGGTCGACGCCATCGGCGCGGTGCTGCAGACCTTCGGCGACCACCTCTCCGGGCGCGCCCAGCGGCGGCTCGAGAAGATCGGCGTCGACGTGCAGCTCAACACCAAGGTCGTCGGGGTCGATCAGACCGGCATCGAAGTCGAGACGCCCGAAGGCCGCCGCCGCATCGAATCGATGACTAAGATCTGGGCGGCCGGAGTCTCCGCGCCCGCCCTGTCACGACAACTGGCCGAGGCGGCCGGCGGCGCGACCGACCGGGCCGGGCGCATCCTCGTCAACCCGGACTGCACAGTGGCCGGTCATCCGGAGATCTTCGCCATCGGCGACATGATGTCGCTGGACAAGCTGCCCGGGGTCGCCCAGGTCGCGATCCAGAGCGGCAAGTACGCCGCCAAGCAGATCATCCGCCGGGTCAAGGGTCAGTCACCCGGCAAACCCTTCCACTACCGCGACAAGGGCAGCCTCGCGACGATCTCCCGGTTCTCCGCCGTCGCCAGCATCGGGCACCTGCGCTTCAGCGGATTCGTCGGCTGGGTCCTGTGGTTGGTCGTGCACCTGATCTACCTGGTCGGCTTCAAGAACCGCTTGATCACCTTGGTGCACTGGGCGATTAGCTTCGTCGGACGCAAGCGTTCCGAGCGAGTGTCGAGTATCCAGCAGGTCTTCGCCCGCCGAGCCATGTCCGAGTACGGTAATCCGGTCTACGCGCGATTTGGAAAGTCGTCCGATCACGGCTCGGATGACGTTTGAGACCGTGAAAGTGGGTATGGGGCGGCGCATGTCGACGGATGTCGCGCAGATCGGCACGCCGGCCGAGTTCGTGGCGGCCCTCCGTGCCCTGCGGGAGCGGGCGCAGCTCAGCTATCGCGAGCTGGAGGAGAAGGCCACAGCGCTGGGGGAGCGGCTACCGCGGGCCACGATCGCGAACGCGTTGTCCCGCGGGCACCTGCCCGGCGAGGAGATCATCGCCTCGTTCGTGCGCGCCTGCGGCGAGGACGCCCTGGCGGTCGAACGCTGGCTGGCCACGCATCGCCGCCTCGCCCAGGCCGACCTCTCGCACGCGGTCGAGCGGTGGGTGCACTCCCGCTGGCAGGTGCGGGCCGACAAGCCCCGGCCCGACCTCGCCAGCGCCGTCGAGAACTGGCTCGTGACGCGCTGGCGCAAGACCACACCCAAGGCCACCACCATCGGGTACGCCGAGGGCCGGCTGGCCGAAGCCGCCGCCCGGGCGCAAGGCGGACGCTGGCGGGGGTTGCACCGCCGGTCCAAGCGCGGCCGCCCCGACCGCGACTAGGCGGTCACCGTCGTTCTTTCCGCGCGATCATGAACTAACGGTCGTGATCGACTTCGCGGGCCAGTGTCAGACAGCGGTGGCGGGTTCCGGCGTACGCAGGAGATCCCGGATCTGCCGAGCCGCGTCCCGGCCGGCTCGATTGGCGCCGACCGTGCTCGCCGAAGGCCCGTAGCCGACCAGGTGCAGCCGCGGTTCGGCGAGCACCCGCGTACCGTCCATCCGGATGCCGCCGCCCGGCTCACGCAGCTTCAACGGCGCGAGGTGATCCAGGGCGGCCCGGAATCCGGTGCACCACAGGATCACATCCGCTTCCGCCGACGTGCCGTCGGCCCACTCGACCCCGTACGCGGTGATCCGGGTGAACATCGGCAACCGGTGCAACGCACCCTTCGCCAGCGCTGCGCGTACCACTGTGGTGTAACCGAGCCCGGTGACGCTGACGACGCTCTGCGGCGGCAGACCGGCGCGGACCCGCGCGTCGACCTCGGCCACGACGGCGCGGCCGGTGTCCGGCGTGAACTCGCCCTCGTGGAAGACCGGTGGGCGGCGAGTGACCCAGATGGTCTGCGCGGCGACTCCGGCCAGATCGGACAGCGCGTGGACGGCGGAGTTGCCGCCGCCGACCACGACGACGCGGCGTCCCGCGAACTCCTCCGGACCCCGATAGTCGGCGTAGTGCAGCTGACGGCCCTGGAAGCCGGCCGCGCCGGGGTAGTACGGCCAGTGCGGGCGGGTCCAGGTGCCGGTCGCGTTGACCACCGCACGGGCCGCCCACTCGCCGGCGCCGTCGGAGACGACGAGGCGGTCCGCATCCCGGCGAACGGACTGCACCGTGACCGGGCGGACGACCGGAAGCTCCATCCGGTGCTCGTACGCGGCGAAATAGTCGCTCACCGCGTCGGCGGCGGGATCGGAGCCGCGGTGATCGGCGGCGTCGAACCGGAAGCCGGGCAGATCGAAGATCCCGTGCACCTCGGCCATGCTCAACGTCGGCGACCGATGCCGCCAGGCCCCGCCGGGCGTGGCGTTGGCGTCGAGGACCACGAAGTCGAGGCCGAAATGGCGCAGGAAGTACGCGCTGGACAGCCCGGCCTGCCCGGCCCCGATGACGACCGTGTCGATCTCCACGCCCGTATAACCGCCTCGCCTCATGCCCCCATCCCGCCCTGTGACCGCCCTCTCTCCACCGGCCCCGCTTTCCGCGCGCCCCTTTCCCCGCGCCCCTTTCCCCGCGCCCCTTTCCCCGCGATCATGAACTTTCGGTCGTGATCGACCGGCGGTCGTGTCCCCAGCGCCCTGATCGATCCCCGCCGGGCCTGATCGACTACGCGAGTCGTTGTCGGACCCCGCCGGCAGGATCGAGTCGTTGTCGGACCCCGCTGGCAGGATGCGGCGCATGGAGATGCTCTCGCGGCAGGCCGCGTCCGACGCCGTCCACGACCTCGGCTGGCGGTTTCAGCTGCGTACGCTGCGGGCGTCGATTCCGGCGGCGTCGTTGGCCGAGGCGGTCGCGCTGGCCCAGACCGTCGTCCACGCGGCGGGGACGGACGCCGACGAGCACCTCTGGCTCGACGTACGCCGTGATCAGGTGCTGCTCGCCGTGCAGTCACAAAGCACGCAGTGGGTCACCGAGGTCGACGTCGAACTGGCCCGGCGCATCACCGCCGCCGTCGGCGGGCGTACGCGTCCGGGGGTGCGCCAAGTCCTCGAATACGCCATCGACGCCCTGGACATCGACGCGGTCCGCCCGTTCTGGCAGGCGCTGCTGGCGTACGCCCAAGACGAGGACGGATCGCTGAGCGACCCCGACCGGCAGAGCCCACCGATATGGTTCCAGCAGATGGACGCGCCGCGCCCGCAACGAAACCGCATCCACCTCGACGTCACCGTGCCGCATGACGTGGCCCCGGCCCGGATGGCGGCCGCGGTCGCCGCGGGCGGCCGGCTCGTCTACGACGCGGAGGCGCCCGCTTTCTGGGTGCTCGCCGACCCCGAGGGCAACGAAGCCTGCGTCACGACCTGGCAGGGCCGCGACTGACAAGGTGATCAGGCGTTCCACGTCACCAGGGTCGGCGCCTCCCGCTCGAAGCCCAGGACGCTCAGCGTCGCCGTCTCCAGCTTGAACTTCTCCCCGTCCTGCGGTGGCAGCCCGAGCCAGCGCGCCGTCAGCACCCGCAACTGGTGACCGTGACCGACCAGGCAGACGTCCGCGCCGGCCAGAATCGGGCGTACGCGGTTGAGGATCCGGTCGGCGCGCGCGCCGACCTGTGCCGCCGTCTCGCCGCCCGGAGTCGTGCCCGTCCACACCGTCCAGGTGGGGTCGTGTTCGCGGATCTGGGGGGTGGTCTTGCCCTCGTATTCCCCGTAGTTCCACTCGACCAGGTCGTCGTCGATGTCGAGCGGGCCGATCCCGGCCAGCTCGGCGGTTTTCTGCGCGCGTTTCCGGGGACTGCAGAGCACGAGCGCGAAGGACCGCCCGGCCAGCCGTGCGCCGAGCGCGCGCGCCCGGCGTTCGCCCTCCGGGGTGAGGTCGAGGTCGGTGACGGACGTGTGGCGGCCGTTCGCGGACCATTCGGTCTGTCCGTGCCGCACGAGGACGATCTCCCGCATACCTTCCATCAAACCGTGTTTGGGCGTGTCATGCGTCTGACCTGAAACGAATAGTCTCCTAGGACGGCTTACGAGACGTTGAGCGGGTGACCTTGTGGCGAAGACCGCTTATCGTGGCCAGATGGACGCGACTCCGGAGCAGGTCGCGCGCCGTCTCGGGACGTCGCGGCGACGGGTCGTGTCCGCCGCGCGCCGCCTGGGGGTGGGCCGCCTCGACGCGAGCGGCTGGCTGTTCTCCCTGGAGGACGAGGAGGCGCTGCGGGCTGAGCTGGGCGTCGACGCGGGCGGTCCGCTGCCGCGCTCGCAGATGCGCGTCCTGGCGGAGTTGTCGCTGCGTCCGCGGGGGTTGGTGTCCGCGCGCGCGGTCGCGGAGGCGTGCGGCTTGGCTCCGGCCACCGCCAGCGCCGCGGTGAAGGCGCTGCTCGCGGCCGGTTTCATCGTGGTACGCGACGGAGCCATGCACGCGGATGTGCTGCACCCGCGATGGCTGGAGTTGCGGCCGTTGCTCCGGGAGGTTCGCCCACCCGAGTCGCGGGGAATGCAAGCGGCATGATTTCGCGTGGCGTGGACGTGGCATGACGGAGCGGTTGCCGCATTGGTTGCGGGGTGTGCTGACGCTGGAGGCGGCGTATCGGTGGCGTGCGCTCGCGACCGAGGGCAGCGACTTGGTGATCTCCGGCGGGACGGCGTTGGCGGTGCAACTGCGGCATCGGGTGTGCGACGAGGTCGTGTGCGTGCCGGTGGGCAGTCTGTTGCGGGAGCCGGTGACGGTGGCCGGGATGGCTGTCGCGTCGGCCGACGACGTGCTCGTCCATCTGCTGTGGACGGAGTCGGCCGAGCGGCTGGCCGATCTGCGGCAGGTGGAGCTGCGGACGCCGTTGCAGGTGGAGGAGGGGTTGATCCTGCTCGCCCACGTACGCCCGGAGCTGAGCACCGAGCGCGTGATCTCGGACTTGTCGGAGGCGGCGGCGGGGTTGTCCGGTGAGGTGGGGGACTACTGGGCCGAGCGGCTGCCGGAGGTGGCGGCGTCGATGGCCGTACGCGGTTTCGTCCGCCGGGTGGTGGTGCCCCGGCAGCGTGGCCCGGTGCATCGGCCGGCGTTGACCTTGGGCAGTTCGGGGCAGGTGTGGGTGGAGCCGCATGAGCGGGACGGCCAGCCGGTGGCCGGGTATTGGCGTCGTCGCTGACCTGCGATGGGCCTGGTGCGCGCTGTGGCAGCATGGGCGCGTGGCGACGACGGTCTTCGGTGAAGTGGCAGCGCAGTATGACGACATTCGGCCGGGATATCCGGTGGAGATGGCCGACGCGTTGGCGGCCTATCTAGGTGGTACGCCGGAGCTGGTCGCGGAGATCGGCGCGGGGACCGGCAAGGGCACCGAGTTGTTCAGCCGGTTGGGTGCGCCGATGCTGTGCGTCGAGCCGGATCCGCGGATGGCCGAGCATCTGCGGGCCAAGTTCCCGCAGGCTGAGGTGGTCAGCGCGGATTTCGAGAGCTGGGCGCCGCCGGTGCCGGTGCCGGTGCTGGCGGGCACGCTGGTCTGGCATCTGCTCGATCCGGCGACCCGCTGCGGCCGGGCTCATGGCCTGCTCCAGGCGGACGGCGTGATCGCGCTGATCGGCCGGAAGCACGCGTACGTGGATCCGGCCGAGCAGGCGGCGTTGGACGCGGTGTTCGCCGCCGACGGGAAGTCCTATCCGGATCGGCGTCCGGAGTGGATCGTCGACGACTTCGCGGCCAGCGGCTTGTTCCGGGATGTTGAGCTGCGCCGGTTCGACTCGGAACTGCCGCTGGCGACGGAGCGCTATCTGCGGTTGGTGGAGACGTTCTCGCCGTTCCGGCTGCGCACGCCCGAGCGGCAGCAGAGCCTGCTGGCGGAGTTGCGCGCGGCCGTGGACGGCATCGGTGGAGTCGTTCATCTGCGTCTGGAGACGACGCTGAACCTGGGGCGTCGCGCGCGCTGAGGTTCGGCGGACGGCCCGTCGGCCGGCGGTCGTAGGCATTGTCGTGCGGCGATGCGTTACCGGTACATACAGGTATTGCCAAAGAGAAATCCATGAAGGAGACTCCCAGTCAGCTCCCACCCGGAGTTGTGTTGAGAGGAGTCCGCCATGGATCGCCGCCGCTCTCGTGTCCTCGCGGGATTCCTCCTGACCGCAGTGATGCTGCTGGTCACCGCCACTCCGCAGCCTGCGACGATCTTCGGCCCGGTGGATCTGAAGGTGAGCTGGTTGTGGTCGTGGTTGACCGCGCCGTCCGCCTTCGCCGACGGCCATCCGGTCGGTCCGGCGCAGGAGAGTGGGTCGGCGGCCGGGAAGGGTCACTACGTCGGGTACGCCGACACGAAGGCGTCCGGTGGGGCGGGCCGGGCTCCGGACAAGACGCCCGCCGAACGGCAGGACGGCAAGGTCCAGCGCCTGACCACACCGGGCATTCAGGGGTACGCACCCGGCCGCAGTACGCGGAGGGCCGAGGACTCGACTGCGGGCTCGGATCTGTTCGCGAATCCGGACGGCAGCTATACGCGCGAGGTGTCTCAGAGCACGGTCAACTACCAGGACGGCAAGGGCGCCTGGCAGAAGATCGACGCCCGCCTGACGGCGGGTGGGGATCGGCTGGGGCAGCGGGCGAACCGGTTGGGTTTGCAGTTTGCGAAGCGGGCTGACGACCGGCAGATCGTCTCGGCGTCGTTCGACGGTCTCGGGTTCGGTTATTCGCTGCTGGGTGCGGCTGCGGTTCCGGCGCAGGCCGGGGCGTACGCGGTGACCTATCCCGGCGTGTTTCCGGGCACGGATCTGGTGCTGGAGTCGCGGGAGAGCGGGGTCAAGGAGTCGATCGTCCTGCGGGAGCGGGGCAGCATGACCGAGTGGGTGTTTCCGCTGCGGTTGAGCGGGCTTACGCCGGCGCTGGACGACAGCGGCGGTGTGGTGCTCGCCGACGAGAAGGGGACGGTCAAGGGCCGTATTCCGCCGGGTCTGATGCACGATTCGAGGTTCGATCGGGCGACCGGTGAGTTCACGACCTCGAACGCCGTGCGCTACGAACTCGTCCAGGCCGACGGCGCCGTGGCGCTGAAGGTCACCGCGGACACGAAGTGGCTCGACGATCCGGCCCGCGTCTACCCGGTGACGATCGACCCGACGGCCGACTTGACCGTGGACGGCGACACCTACGTGTACTACGGGAACGACATCGACCACTCTGCTGACGACGACATCGCCGTCGGCACCTGGGACGCCGGCGGCCACCGTGGCAAAGGTCTGCTGACCTCGACCGACTTCGCCGCCACCTTCGCCGGGCTGCGGATCACGTCGGCCAGCCTCAAGCTGTTCCTCACGTGGCAGGGCAGCTGCTCGGCGCAGCCGTTCACGGTGCATCCGATCACCGAGCCGTGGTCGTTCAGCACGGTCCGGTACGGCAGCGTGAGCTACACCGGCCCGGCCTTCGGCTCGCAGATCGGCACCGCGACCCCGACGAACTACTCGGAGGCGTGTGCCAACACGGCGGGCAACCGGGCTGTGGGTTCGTGGGTGACGGTGCCGTTGACCAAGGCGACCCTCGACGGCTGGCTGAACGGGACGTTGACCAACAATGGTCTGGGCCTCTCCGCCTCGCAGACCGAGACGACGGACTTCAAGCGGTTCACGTCGCGGAACGGGCCGTCCGGGGCGGTGTGTGACGGGCACACGTGTGCGCCGTATCTGTCGGTGACCTACACCCCGAACATCGCTCCGCAGATCGACTCGCAGTACCCGCCGCGGGACTATCAGGCGACCACGCTGACGCCGGAGCTGCTGGCCAAGGGCCACGACCCGGATGTGTGGCCGAAGGCGGCGGTTCAGTACAACTACAAGGTCAACGACGCGTCGGGTGCGCTGGTGGCCACCTCGGGCTGGACGTCGTCGTCGAGCTGGACGGTGCCGGACGGCAAGTTGCAGTGGTCGAAGACGTACTACTGGTGGGTCGTGTCGTACGACGGCTGGGCGACGAGTCCGGATCCGTTGAACGTGGCGTACTACTTCCCGTTGTCGACGCCGCCGCCGCAGCCGCTGGTGACGTCCGGGCTGTCGCAGGACGGCGGCGGTCGCGGGTTCGAGCCCAGTGCGGGCAATTACACGACGGAGGCGATGGACGCCCAGGTGGCCACGGTCGGTCCGGCGCTGGCGGTGCAGCGGTCGTACAACAGCCGGGATCCGCGTACCGGGCTGGCGTTCGGGGCCGGTTGGTCCACAGTGGTGGATGCGAGCGTCACCGAGCGGTACGCCGTGGCGAATGCGAAGACGGCGGTGATCACGTATCCCACCGGCGTCGAGGTCGCGTTCGGGCGTAACGCCGACGGCAGCTTCAACCCGCCGTCCGGTCGCTATTCGGTGTTCACCGCGGTCACCGGCGGCTATTCGCTGGTGGACAAGGACGGCACGACGTATCTGTTCACCCGGCAGGTCGCGGGCACGGCCGGTATCGACGCGGTCTATGCGATCACGGCGATCAACGACGCGGCCGGGCGGACGCTGACGTTGGCGTACAACGCGTCGGGTCAGGTGGAGACGATCACGTCGGCTTCCGGGCGGGCGCTGCATCTGACGTGGTCGACGCCCGCGGGGGCGAGCAAGGCGCACGTCGCCACGGTGTTCACCGACCCGGCCACCGCCGGGGACGCCAGCACCGTTGCCACCTGGTCGTACGCGTACAGCGGCGACCAGCTGACGAAGGTGTGCCCGCCGACCGACGCCACGCACTGCACGACCTACGAGTACGGCACCGGATCGCAGTACCCGACGGCATTGCTGGATGCGGGTCCGCACTCTTACTGGCGACTGTCCGAGCCGGCCGGCGCGGTGAAGGCGACCAGCGACGTCCTCGACAACGCCGGGACGGATGCGGCGACCTATGCGAACGCCGCCTTGGGTCAGGCCGGCCCGCTGCCCGGATCCTCAGCCACGGCCGCCGGGTTCAACGGGACCTCGTCGTATGTGGAGGTGCCCGGCAAGCTCGTGACGGCGGCCAGCTATCAGTCTTTGAGCATGTGGTTCAAGACGACCACGCCGGATGCCGTGCTGTTCAGCTATCAGAAGGACGCGATCACCGGCGGGACGACGGACGGCAACTACACCCCCGCGATCTACATCGGCAGCAGCGGCAAGTTGCGGGCGGCGTTCTGGGTCAATGACGTCGGGGCGGGCATCGTGTCGGCCAACCCGGTGACCGACGGAGCTTGGCATCATCTGGTGCTGGCGGCGGCGGGAAACACGCAGACGCTCTACCTCGACGGGCAGGTCGTCGGCTCCCGCAGCGGGCTGATCACGCTGGTGGACGCGTACAGCGCTACGCATGAGTACGTTGGGGCGGGCTTCCTCGGCGGCGCCTGGCCGGATCAGTCGCACCAGTCGAGCACGTCGAGTCAGGGGTACGCGAACTACTTCACCGGATCGATCTCCGACGTGGCGCTGTTCGACCGGACGCTGACCGCCGCCGATGTGGCGAGCCTGCGCGGCGCGGCCTCGGTGGCCGCGCACCCGTTGACGAAGATCGTCCGCCCGTCGGGTGCGACGGCGGCTCAGATCACCTACGACCCGGTCAGCGGCATCGTGACGCAGGTGATCGACGAACACAACGGCACCTGGAAGATCAGCTCGTCGACGGTGTCGGGCTCGTCGAACATTTACGCGGCGTCGGTGCTGTCCGGCGGCCCGGCCGACTACCTGCGGATGAACGAGACCGGCGTCTCCGAGGCGGTGAACGAGGTCGGTGGCGGGGTCGGCACCTACAACACGGTGACGCTCGGCTCCGCCGGCCCGTTCGCCGACGCGACGGCGGCCAAGTTCAACGGCACCTCCTCATACGTGGAGCTACCGGCCGCGGAGATTCCGACAACGGGCCCGAACTCCATCTCGATGTGGTTCAGCATGCCCTCGGGCTCCACGGCGGGCGGCGTGCTCTACGCGTACCAGGGGATGCCCTTGAGTGATCTGACCGGCAGTTGGTGGACGCCGGCGCTGTATGTCGGCGTGGACGGCAAGCTGCGCGGGGGACTCTGGACCGGGACCGCGACCACCCGGATCACGAGCGCGGCCTCGGTGGCCGACGGCAAGTGGCACCACGTCGTGCTCGCCGCGGGCGTCAACACGCAGAGCCTGTACCTGGACGGCGCGGTGGTGGGGACGCTGAACGCCCCAGTCGTCACGACCGGCGCGGCGTACGCCTATGTGGGTGCGGGCCGATGGGAGGGCAACTGGCCGTCGCACAGCACTGCGAGTGTCGGCTACTTCCCTGGGTCGATCGGCGAGTTCGCGTTCTACAAGACGCAGCTGACCGCGGCGCAGGTCGCCGATCAGGTGGCGGCGAGCAAGAACGCGTCGGCGGACGCGGCCGGGGCGGCGTTGGCGAAGAAGATCGTGGTGACCGATCCGCTGAACGCCACGACGACTTATCTGTACGACGTGAACAACGGCAACCGGCAGGTCGCGGAGATCTGGGCCGACGGTACGCAGCAGCGCCAGACCACCTACGGGTACAAGGACGGCTACCTGCGGACGGTCACCGACCCGAACGGCAACGTGACCACCAGCGAGCACGACGCCCGCGGTAACACGATCTCCGAGCAGACCTGCCAGGACCGGTCGGCCGGGAAGTGCTCCACGGTCTACTACACCTACTACTTGAACGCGGCGTCGCCGGGCGATCTGCGCAACGA